>DPYP01000031.1:0-22216 GCA_003545375.1 Lentisphaeria bacterium | reverse complement strand
CGCGGCACCCAGTGGCAGAAGGCTCGGGCCGCGGCGGAGGAAGCGGTCACCGACCTGGCGGCCGAGCTGATCCGGCTGCAGGCGGTGCGCGAGACGATTCCCGGTTTCCCGCACGGTGGTGAAGAAGCGGAGTACGAAGCTTTCGCCGACGCCTTCGGTTACGAGGAGACCGCCGACCAGATCACTGCTATCCGAGATGTGGAGGCGGATATGTCGCAGCCCAAGCCGATGGATCGTTTGTTGTGCGGTGACGTCGGCTACGGCAAGACCGAAGTAGCGATGCGCGGTGCTTTCCAGGCAGTGCAGTCCGGCAAACAGGTGGCGGTGCTGGTGCCGACGACGATCCTGGTGCAGCAGCACTACCTGACCTTCCACGACCGCTTCAGCGAGTTTCCGATTACCATCGAATCGATTTCGCGTTTCCGCACGACCAAGGAGCAGCATCAGATTCTCAAACACGTCGAGCAGGGTGGGGTGGACATCATAATCGGCACCCACCGTTTGCTCGGCCGGGATGTCAAGTTCAAGGATCTCGGCTTGCTGGTGGTCGACGAGGAACAGCGGTTCGGTGTCACACACAAGGAGCGGCTCAAGCAGATGCGCGCCGACGTCGACGTGTTGACGATGACGGCGACGCCTATTCCGCGCACGCTGTACCTGGCAATGGCCGGGTTGCGCGACATGAGCACGATCATGACGGCACCGCTCGAGCGCCGGCCGGTGAAGACGGTCGTGGCAGAATACGACGACAACCAGGTGCAGGAGGCGATTCTGCGCGAGATCCAGCGTGGCGGCCAGGTCTACTATCTGCATAACCGCGTGAAATCGATCGAGAAAGTGTGCGACCGCCTGATGGACCTGGTGCCGGAGGCGAGCTTTGACATCGGGCACGGGCAGATGGACGAGGGACTGTTGGAGGCGACGATGCTGCGTTTTTTCAAAGGCGAGACGGATGTGCTGGTGTGCACGACGATCATCGAATCGGGGCTCGACGTGCCGAACGCCAACACGATCATCATCGACGATGCGCAACGTTTCGGTCTGGCGGATTTGTACCAGTTGCGCGGCCGGGTTGGACGTTATCATCGGCAGGCGTATGCGTATCTGATGCTGCCGAAGCGGGCGGTGTTGCAGCAAGCGGCTCGTGAGCGCCTGACGGCGATCCGCAAATACACGCAACTGGGTGTCGGATTCAAGCTGGCGATGCGTGACCTGGAGATCCGCGGGGCGGGCAATCTGCTGGGTGCCGAGCAGAGCGGGCATATTGTGGCGATAGGTTTCGACCTGTATTGCCAGTTGATGAAGGAAGCCGTCGGCAGGTTGCGCGATCAGGAGGTCTTTCACCGGCGCGAAGTCAGCCTGAACCTGGACTTTCTGGTGTTTGGCTTTGAAGATATCGAGGGGGTGATCGCGGCAGCCATTCCGCCGGACTACGTGAGCGAAGAGGATCTGCGCATCGAATTGTATCGCCGGCTGAGCGGCTTCCGGCAGCAGGCGGAGATCGATGATTTCGCTGATGAGCTGCGCGACCGGTTCGGGCCGGTGCCGGAGATCGTGACGCACATGTTGGAGGTGGCGCGGTTGAAGTTGCTGGCGTTGTCCGCGGGGATACATGGGATCGCTGTGCGCGACCGCAAGGTGTTGCTGGAGACCGAGACGGGATTGTTGAAGATGCCAAACGGCAAGCTGCCGCGGTTGCGCGAGGAGAATGCAGAACAGTTTCTGGAAGAGCTGGTGGGAATCGTGACGTATCATGCGGAGAAGCCGAAGACGCCCGTGCCAAGAAGATAGGAATTGGCACTGGCCAGAAGGTTGACCTTCTCATACTATGCGAGCGATGGGGTAAAAAACGGCACAAACCGGCGGCGCGTGCCTCGCTGAACAAGAAAATCAGCACGGCAGGTTCCGGCTCTGTGTTGTATTGCCGGAATTCGATATTCCCACACCCTCGACGGCATGAATTTCTCACGGTATTGTATTGCCGCTATGGTGCGGTATATCGAAACCTTTGTGCGACCATTGTCGGCGACTATCTGCCGAGGGAATTGATCCAGGAGCCGGCCTACTAAACCACGGTGCCACGCATGCCGTCCGTATTCCGTAATGTCAGAATCGTCACCCCCGACGATATATGCGAGAGCGACCTGCTCATCGACGACACCGGTACGATCACCAGATTCATCGATCCGGCGTCGCCTGTTCCGGATGGCACCACGGCTATTGACGGCGGCGGCTGTTACGCGTTTCCCGGCATGATCGACGCGTTGACGCACGGTTATGGCCCGTACCTGTACAGTGATGCGGAGTCCGCAGCGATTGCTGACAACAGCGGGGCGTTGCCGAAGCATGGGGTGACTGCGTTCGTACCCTCGATTCTTGCAAAGACGGAGGCGGACCTTCTGCCGCTGCTGCAGAAACTGGCCGGTTGCGATAAAGGCAGCGGCGCCCGATGCCTCGGCATCCACAGCGAGGGGCCATGCTTTGCGGCGCCGGGGGCGCACAAGCCGGAGAACCTGACGATGCCGTCTGCGGCGTTGGCGGAACATATGCTGGAAGCGGCGGCGGGCCAACTGAAGTTCGTGACGGTGGCGCCGGAGCTCAACGGTGCTGCGGAGTTCATGCAGGTTCTCCGTGATGCCGGCGTCGGCCTGCACTTGGGACATTCACGGGCACAGCCGGAAGATGTCCGCTGTTACGCCGATCGCGGGATCACCGGCGTGACGCACATTTTCGACGTGATGATTCCGGGTGAAACGACTGAGGACGGCCTTTTTCCGCTGTCATTGCCGGACGCGTTGATGGCGGAGCCGCGGATCTGTCTGGGGCTGATCTGTGATGGGGTCCACGCCGATCCGATCCAGGTGCAGCTGCTGGCACAACTGGCGACCGACCGATTGTTTCTGGAAACCGATTCCATGAAGTTCACGGGTTTGCCGCCCGGCCGTTTCCTGTTGGACGTAGATATCTGGGCGACAACGACCGAAGGTCGCGGCGCTCGCCTGGACAACGGCGGGCTGGCCGGTTCGACGTTGACTTCCGACCAGGCGCTGCGAAATCTGATCATCTTCACGGGCATGAGCCTGTCGCGGGCTTCGATCGCGACCAGCCTGAACCCGGCGAGGCTGGCTGGCGTGGATGATCGGCTCGGCAGCCTGGCGCCGGGGAAGCAGGCGGACGTCGTCTTGTTGGACGATGATCTGAACGTCCAGGCGACGTACGTTTCTGGGCAATGCGTAACTGCATGAACATCTGCGGGTTGATGTGGAGCTGCAGGGTTTGTGCTTCTACCGTTTGTCCCAATGCCCATGGCCGCCACGGTAGGCCCGGGGGTATTCTGCCGGAGAAATCCGACTGGTCCAAACCTGGAAACTTATCATCCCCCTGACACCAGATAATGCTACAGCGCGCCTGCCTGTAAAAGTCGCCAGCGCATGCATGGTTGGGCGTTTGCTTTCCAGTCCTGGTATCCGGGCAGGCCCTTGACCATCTCGAAATTGGCAATGGACTTGGGCCATTCCTGCCAGTCGAGATTCGGGTTCTGCTGCAGGCGAACCGCACGCACCAACACCTCGGCGCTGTGCGCATTCAGATTGATGCGGGCTTGTTCAGTGCTCAGGCCGGCGATGTGCGGGCTGAACAGGAGGTTGCGATGTGTCCGTGCATATTCGAACGGCCGCGAGTCGAGGATCGGCGGTTCCTGACCGTAAACGTCCATGGCCGCACCGCCGAGATGCCCGGACTCCAACGCGTCCACGAGCGCGTTTTCATCCAGTATGCCGCCGCGTGCGCAGTTGACGATGTAGGCGCCCTGCGGCAGCCGCTCGAATGCCGACTTATTGAATATCTTTGTCGTAATCGGCGTTTGTGCGCAGTGGATGAAGACGACGTTCGCCACCTCCAGCAGCGATTCGAAATCGTCCATCAGTTCGACCAATCCGTCTTTCACTACGGCCGCCGACTTGTCCGCGTATAGGTCATAACCAACGACTCGTTTGAACTCGCCCTGCAACTGCGGCACGAGTGTCTGTCCGATGGTGCCGAGTCCGACGACGCCAGCCGTCAGCGTGCTGATCGGTTTCGAAATGATCGGGTAATCGTTGCGCCAGTCGCCGACCAGCACTGTCTGGTGCCATGCGTGGATTTCTCCACGCACGGCGTGAAAAAGTGATTTTGCCCAACTCGAGACCGCGTCGGGTCCGTAGGTATGATTGCTGACTATCAAGATACCCAGATCGGTTGCCGCCTCGAGGTCGACGGCTTCGAGACCGGCACCGTATCGCGCCGCGGCGATGCAGTCGGGCAGTTTTACGAAAACTTCGCGGTTGATTGCGAGGCGCCGGAAGAGCGCGGCGGTGACGCCGTTGTATCGGTTGGCTGCAGCGTCGACGTAATCGAACTCCGGCAGTAGTTCGAACTCGCCGCCGGCCTCCTTAACAACGTCGGCTTCCGCTTGACCAACATTGCAGCCGCCCCCGAATGATACGATTTTCATGTTGAGTTGACTCCGTGTGAAGTAAAATGTACCGCACTGGTGGAAGTTTGCGCCATGTCAGAACAGTGCTTCGAGGTACAGGCATGACTTGGCATGGCATGGCATTGTGAGTGCCCGCAGACCACAATGTTTTTTCTGCTGCACGAATGTCGTCGTATACTTTGCCGAACCGTCGCAAGAAATCGATCTACCGCAACCTGCCCGCATCCTATCCGGCCGGTGGGTTGCTCGACACCGTTCTTCATAAGTTGCTGCAGTTCGATTCGATCATTGCGTTTACGCGCTACATTGATGCGTTGCAGTTCATACATGTGTATGCCGGCGACGGCAGGAACGATAACTTCAGTTTCCTCCTGGGCCACCGAATTCTGCACGAGTGGTTCATCGGCGTGCTGCCGAACAATAAGTGAGAGCTGCCATGAACGATAAAATCGAACGCTTGTCGGCAACTGACTTCGAAGAACTGATCGTGTTTCTTGATCGTGCCTTCGCATATCCACCCGACAACTCCTTCCGACAGTTTTTGTCGCTGATTTACCAGCCGACCGATGCGTTGATGTCCTGCAATCTGGCGATCCGAAGAGCTGGTCGAATTGCCGCGGTTGCGGGCATTTTCCCAATCACCTGGCACTTCGGCGACACCGTGCTGCGTGTTGCCGGGGTCGGCGGTGTATCGACCGATCTCGAGCTGCGCGGTCAGGGGCTCATGAGCAGTTTGATGGCCCACGCGTACGAGTGTATCCGCGACGGCGGCTATCATCTTTCATACCTGGGTGGGCAGCGGCAGCGCTACAGCTACTATGGCTGGGAGATCGCCGGCGTCCGCTCGACCATGATCGTGCGAGATGTCAATCTGCGCCACACCGATGCGGGACGTGCGGTCACTGTGCAGCTCGAGGCGTTGGATATCGACGATGCGGATACAGTGCGTACGCTCAAGCGTCTGCATGACTCGCAGATTTCGTGGTGTGAGTATGCGGATGAGGCATTCCTGCGCTATCTCGTCAACTGGAGAGCGATAGGGCACGTAGCGCGGGATGACGGCGGCAAAATCATCGGATACGCTCTGGTCGACAAGGCGGGGACCTCGATCGTCGAGCTTGTTGCGGACGACGCAGATGTCGCTTGCGCTATCATTCGGGCTTTGATCGAGAGCGAGGGTGGGCCGGATGCGTTTGCCGTGAATACGGACTGGTTGCCGGCGTCTTTCGTGCGGGCGCTGAGTGCTGTTGCCGAAAACTCAACAGCGATGCGCAGCGGCAACTGGCAGATTTTTGACTGGCCGGCGGTCACCGGTGCGGCATTGGCGTTCAGGCACGCGGCGCAGGCCTTGCCGGCTGGGGAAGTGGTTCTGGCAATCGAAGGCCTGGATCAGGCCATTCGGTTGCAGGTAAGCGACCATGGCGCGGTCAGCGAATATACTGAGGCCGAACCCGATCTCCGGCTTCCGCCGATGATTGCAACGCGCCTGCTCTTCGGTCCCCTCGCACCCGCCGATGTTATGCTGCTGGAAGGCAAGGCAACGGTTCTTCAAGCCTGGTGTCCGCTGCCATTGTCACTATCGGTACAGGACAGTGTGTGAGCGAGGCAGGCAGGGGAACTCGGGGGTAGGGGAACGATTTCAGCTCCAACAAGCTTCGCGGAAAAAATCCCCTGCCAAAATTTCTCTGCTGATGTTTCTTGCCGTTGATTGCTTCAGATACCGATGCGGATCCATCGGATGTTCCAGATGGTGTCTTCGCAGCACCAGAAAGCGACGAGTACCTGGTCTGGCGCGATGCGCAGCAGCGACGGAAACCCGAACTTGAGGGCGCTCAGTTCGTTGGTTTTATCGGCGCCGGTCATGCCGGACGCGGCACCTTCCCAGAGGGGGATCTCGGCATGGTTGGTCCAGCTGTTGCCGTTGAGTTCGGCGCGGGTTGCCCACAGGCCGGGCTGGTCGTCGCGGCGATAGACGCAGAGCAGGTCGTCGCCGTCGAGCGGTAGCAGCTTGGCAGTCTGCGCCAGAAATCCGGTAGGCTGTGGCGGACTGAAAGTCGTGCCGTCCACGGAGACGCGATAGAGTGTCGGCATGGCCGCGCCGGATTCATCTTCAAGGGTCCAGGTGATCGTGGCGATACGGCCGTCTTCCATCTGGCGCAGGGAAGTTTCCCAGTGCGTCGCGCCGTCGCTGTCATCGAAAAGATCGAGATGTTCCGGCCAGGTCTGACCTCGATCGTGCGAGACGAAGGCGATCGCCTTCAGGCCGTTCGGCAGTTCGCCGTCCCAGCCCATAAGCGTTGCCGTGGGCCAGAGCCAACGGCCATCGACGAGCTCGACGATGCTGTGGCAGATCTCGAAGCCCGGACCTGTCAAGGGTGGTTCGATGACGCGTGGCTCCGACCATGTGTAGCCGTTGTCGTCACTGGTCAGGAGAATGACGTCGAGCGGTACGAACCCGTGATTGGCGCGGTTGACGATGCCTTCTTCCGGATCGCTGCGGTACAGACGCGCGCCCATGGCCGTGAGCTGCCCGTCCGACATGCAGGCGATGCGGACGGAATTTGTCGTCGGCTGCACAGCATCACTGAACAGGTCCACCGGCTCTGACCAGGTCTGACCGTTGTCGGACGAACGCGCCAGGCAGGTACGGTAGTCAAGGCCTTCGGGGCCCTGGCCGAGATCGAACGAGGCCAGCAGTTCGCCGCTCGGCAGCGCTGCCAGCGTCGGGTGCCAGGCGTTGACGGCGCGCAGGTACGGTTTCGGATTACGATAGACGATGCCAGTTTCGAGATGCTCAAGTCTCATTAGCGGATTCCTATTTATGGTTTTGGGGTAGGCAGGATTTAATCCGCTTCGTTGAGATCGGTAGTGACCGTGCGGTGCCGTCGGCGGGCAAATACGGTCGCGCACGAGAGGCGCGAAGTCAAGCCACATGCCGGTGGCGAGCTTGCGGGGATTGCTCCTTCGGAAACGGCACGCAGTGATCAATTAAATCAGTTGGATTGATTTATGAATATCAAATTGTAGGATATGAAGTTATGGCCAGAACATTCTTTGATCGATTCGAAAAAAAGCTGTTCGAGCTTGACGAACTGCTCGAGCTCGACCGCGATATGAGCTTCCGCCCGGCGGCGCCGCAAACGCCTCGAGTACTGAGGATCGAACAGCTCGAAGCCTACAACCGCGACGGCTACTGCTGCCCGTTGGACTGCTTCGATGCGAACGAGATCGCGGTCTATCGCAGCGGCTTCGACAAGCTCCTCGAAGCGACGTTGGCCGAGGGTGCCGACAGCCTATCGATCGTCGACCCGCACCTGCGGCATGCGTGGATGTACGACCTGATTTTCGAGCCGCGCCTGGTTGATTGCGTTACGGACCTGATTGGTGAGGATGTCGTCTGCTGGGGTACTCACTACTTCTGTAAACTGCCGCATGAGCCGAAGCAGGTGGCCTGGCATCAGGATGCTTTTTACTGGCCGTTCGAAAAGGCCCGGACCGTGACTGTATGGCTGGCGATCGACGATGCCGACCGGGCGAACGGTTGCATGCAGGTGGTGGCGGGTTCGCATTTGCACGGAGCTATCGAGCACCGCGTGACCCGCAAGGAGGAACAAAACGCCCTGCGTTTTACCGTCGAAGGGGTTGAGGTGTACGGTACGATCGCTGATATTGCTCTGACTGCCGGGCAGTTCTCGGTGCACTCGGACTTGCTGCTGCACGGCTCGGGCCCGAACCCGTCGGATCGTCGTCGCTGCGGATTGACGATTCGCTACATCGCTGCGGACACCGCAAACTTCGCGGACTGGAATAAGTCCGGCGTGCTGATCTGCGGCGAAGACGTCCGCGGCCTGTGGCCGAACCCGCCGCGACCGGAATGACAATCCGGAGAGGATACTGAAAGACGGCCAGCCCGGAACGATTTGAATTGGACCCCAGCCTGCACTGAACGGCGCACCTTGTCGAGCACGGGTTCTGTGCGATCAAAGAGGCATTGGTGAAGGAATTCCGTGACCGGGACCAGCGAACTGTTCAAGCACATCCTGCAGGCGAACCTGCCGCCGCTCTATCTCTTTGTCCGGATCGCCGCCGAAAAACTGGTCGACCACAGCCGGCTCGGCACCGAGCTCGAGGGAAACGACCAACTAAGGCGAAAGCCAACTTCACTTCGCGCGGGCGCGATTTTCAAACAGACAGCTTGTAGATTCTGGCGAAATCCGCCTGACTGCAACGTGTTGCCGGCACCGGCGCAAGTCGCCCTTGCTAAGCGTTTATTTTGGTGTAATCTCCCTCGACTGTTTTTCGTATCCTTTTCAGCCAGCAGGTGTTTTTTATGATCATAACTGCCCAGAAACTTCATGATACGCTCAGCCGCGTTCTACTTGCTGCCGGCGCCAGCGAGCGCAATGCCGACATCGTCGCCGAGCACCTGGTTGCCTCCGAACAAGCCGGTGTCGCGACGCATGGGCTGCGGCCGATGTACGTTTATTTCAAAGATATGGCGAGCGATCAACTGCGGCCGGCTGCGGGCCCTGCCATTCTCGAAGAATCCCCGACCAGCGCGTTGATCACCGGCAACTGGGGGTTTGGTCAGGTTGCTGCGAAGTTCGCCATGGAGCTGGCCATCGAGAAGGCGGCGGCTGCGAACATCGCCATCGTCTCACTGGTGCAGTTACACCACATCGGGCGAGTGGGCTACTATAGCGAAATGGCGGCGGCGGCCGGCATGGCTGCGATCGTTGTCGGGGCCGGGTACTGCAAGTCGGAACGGCGTACCGCTCCGTATGGCGGTCGTGGGAAGGTGCTCGATACCAATCCGATCTCTATCGGGTTTCCGAATCCGCAAGAGCCCGATGGGCGGCCAGTGCTGCTCGACTATGCCACGACGTTCAAGGCACAGGGGGCTCTGTTTCTGTCGAAGATCCGCGGCGAACAGCTGGCACCGGGTTTCGTTATTGATTCCGACGGCAACCCCAGCACCGATCCAAACGTCCTCGACAATGGCGGTGCCATGCTGCCGTTCGGCACGTACAAGGGCTTTGCCCTGATGATGGTTGTCGAGTACCTCGCACGAATCATAAGCGGTTCCGACGATCACATCGACCCGAACTTCGGCGACGACATGTTCCGGCACCAGGGCGTCACGATGATTGTGATCAGGGCCGACCTTTTCCGTTCCATGGAGAGTTACGCGGACGCCGCTTTGGACATGTCGCAGCAGGTGAGGGCGGTGCCGCCGGCGCCGGGCTTTGACAAGGTACGCATGCCGGGTGACCCGGAAGCCGATGCGCGTATTGAGTCCGAAAGCGAGGGAATCTGCATCGCCGACGATATCTGGCAGTTGCTGGCCGATCACGCTGTGACGGTCGGTGTCGATGTCAATGCGTAATGCCCCATCCTAATCGTACTCGTAATTTCCCCCTTGATTCTCATGCCTTCATCCTCCTCGCACTGGCGCTCGATCAAGGTGAAGAAATAGAAGCCCGCCGCACATGCCCAAACAACACGGTTCAAACTCGGCCCGTGGCGCCTTGCAAACGCCGGCGGCAGAGCGCAATAAAGGCCCGATCCTCGAGGTGTTGACCGGCGTGCTGCCGGTGGCCGGGACAGTGCTGGAGATTGCCAGCGGCACTGGACAGCATGTCGCTCACTTCGCCGCCGCCTTGCCGCAGCTGCACTGGCAGCCCAGCGACCCGGACGCCGAGCTGCGCGAGTCCATTCGCCGGCACACGGCTGCCAGCGGACTGGAAAATATCGGGCCGCCGCTCGATCTGGATGTTTTCATGCAGCCGTGGCCGGTGAACAATGCGGATGCTGTCGTTGCCATCAACATGTTGCACGTCGCGCCATGGCCGGCGACCGCTGCTCTGTTTACTGGTGCCGCAACTCTGCTGGTGTCCGGAAGTTTCCTGGTGACCTACGGCCCATATCGCCGCGACGGCGCTCATACGTCGGCTGGTAACGCGGCGTTCGACACGCAGTTGCGGGCGCAGCAGCCCGGCTGGGGTATCCGTGAGCTCGAGGCAGTGACCGCGGAAGCCGAATCGGCAGGTTTCGACCGGAGTGACGTCGTTGCGATGCCCGCAAACAACCTTTGCCTGGTTTTCTTGCGCCGCTGATTGCTTCCGGTCAATTTTCTTTGCTGTTCCGCCGTCTGGCGGACTGAGCAGCGTCCGACGAAGCGGCTTGCGGCGGTGTAAAGAAAGGGCACAGTAAGCGCTTTGGAACGAATCCTCTGATCACTGTAACACAGGTATTTCTGACCATGCAATATACCGAAATCGGCAGCACCGGCGTGAAAGTATCACGTGTTTGTCTGGGGACCGTTTTTCGCTCCGAGCCCCCGGAGGTCGACTGCATTCGGACGATCCACCACGCTGCGGACCGCGGTATCAACTTTTTCGACGTTGCCAATATCTATCGCGACGGATTCTCGGAGGAGATTCTCGGCAAAGCCATGGCCGGTCGACGTGATCAGTTCATCATGACCACCAAGGTCGGATCGCCGTCGCCGGACCAGCCATCGGTACAGGGGCTTTCGTACGACGCCATCATGCTGGCCGTGGAAGGCAGCCTCAAGCGGTTGAACACCGATTACATCGATTTCTACCTCTGCCATTTCCCCGACCCCGCGGCAGCAACCGAGGAAACTCTCCGTGCCATGGACGACCTTGTACAGCAGGGCAAGGTACGTTTTCCCGGCTGCAGTAATTTCGAAGGCTGGCGTCTCGGCGAGTCGCTGATGCTGTGTGACCAGAAGGGCTATGCGCCGTATCGTTGCCACCAGTTGCTGTTCAACCTGCTGGATCGGCGTTGCGAGGACGAGATCATTCCGTACTGCGCTGGCCGCGGCATCGGCGTCACCGTCTTTGCCGCGACAGCCATCGGCCTGCTATCCGGTCGTTATCGCTACGGTCAGCCGCCGCCGAAGGGCAGCTCCTGGGAACGCGGTCCGTACAACTTCCGCGCTGCCATGACGCGACGGACGGGTGCAGTGATCGATGCGGTCACGCAGATTGCCGAACAGCACGGCACCAGCCCCACCGAAGTTGCCATGGCCTGGTGCCTCAGCCGTCCCGGGATCACGGCGGTGATCATCGGTGCCGACACACCGGCTTACGTGGACGATGCCGTGGGCGCTGGCGATGTGGCGCTTACCGGCGACGATCTCGAGCGGCTGGACGCCATTTCCGAAGGTGTCCGTATGACTGTGCGGAAGGATTGTCCGGATGGATATCAGGAAGAGGAAGGTTGTTGAGAGTGGGCGGCGGCTCTTGAGTGTGGAACCCGACTGCCGCTTTTTTTTTGATCAATACATCCAATCTATGGGTGCAAGCCTGCGACGGCGATTCACCAAAGTCCGATCGGTGCGACAATCATATGGTATCAAATTCCAATTGAATGCAATCGGCGGGAAGCATCGGTGAGCGTTACCACCTTGATACGCTCCGCAACGGTTCGCGATCGGAGCTGTGTCATAATCGGCATATCATAACGGGCACGCTCACTTCCACTTCATCGACTTGAACATCGGATTGTAGATTCGCAGGTGCCGGCGGAACGAACTCTCTATCTGCCGTCGCGCCTCGGGGTCGAGGGTTTTGATTCTGGCGACGAGTGCGTCGATATGTGGCTTTGACTGTGCGTATGGCTGTTTGAAGTCGATGTCGTCCGAGACCTGATAATCATTGGTCTGCAGCGTAACCAGGGCGACATGAACCCGGTTGCGATCGTGGGCTTGGAGAAAGGTCACGAGGCCCGCCGGCTCTCTGCCCATTCCCGGAATGGACAGACAACCGCCGGCGATGCCGGAAACGATCAGTATGGCGGCGAACAGTTTCATGGCAGCAATCTACACTATTGGGCAGACTATTACCGCCAAACCAACAATCGACGGGTATCGGCTCGCCGGCGGATGATCCTTGAGCAGTCGCAATCACACTCACACTACAATAGCTTTGTGGGAGACGGGAGCGATCGGTGTTGTATCGTTGCGATCATTGCAGGCTTGCGCAGCCGTTTGGTTGCTATACAGTTCCGACGACCTGACAAAATCCTGCATTCTAAATTCCGAATTTTGAATCTGCATCATGTCCCAACCACCTCGCTTCTTCCTAAACCACGACGGTTCACATCTCATGTGGATTGCCCCGCCTGTGTCGCTCGATCAGTTCAGCCACGAAATCCTCGGCGTCACTGAAGGCACCCAGGTCGACGGCATCGTCCATCATATGTTCACGTGTGGCGATTGCGTGCCGCTGTTCCACTGCGACATTGCCGACGCCGAGCCCGTCATGCCGGAGGCGCTGGCCAGCTGCCATGTCTGGCGCTGTATGCATAACCGTGCAGCATTGCTGGAGATGCCCGAGGATCCGTGGCAGATTGTCATCGCTGCGGCTCATGCACAAGGCAAGCCGTTCTGGGGATCGATGCGGTTCAATGATGGGCATCCGCCGGAGTACGGACCGCGCAGCCGTTTCGGGGTCGAACATCCGGAGTGCTTTATCGGCGACGACTGCGCGGCCGGTATTCATGCGCCGGGGCCGGACGGTGTCGTGCCGCCGTGCCGCCACCTGAACTTTGCATTGCCGGTCGTGCGCGAACATCGCAAAGCACTGATCGCTGGCCTTTGCAGCCGCTACGAGGTCGACGGCTTCGAATGGGACTTTACCCGTGACAACTGTCACAATTTTACGAAAGCGGATGCGGGTAATGGCGTCGCCATCCTGAACGATTACATGCGCGAAATCCGCAAACTGCTCGACGATATCGCTGAGCAGCGCGGCCGGCCGCTGGGCTTTGGGGTGCGTGTGCCGGGCACGCTCGAGGTCTGTAAGGAAACCGGGCTCGACGTCGAGACGTGGATCCGCGAAGGCCTTGTGAATATGCTGACGCCGACCGTCTATTACGACACCACGTGTGAGTTGCCGTACAGGACGTTTGTCGAGCTGGCGCGGGGTACGGCAACCAAAATCTATGGGAACGTTTCTGAAGGTGTCGGGCCGGGGCGCTTCCGGCCACCCCCGAGGGAAGCCGTGCGTGCCGGTGTCGCAAACGCCTGGCGCGACGGCGTCGATGGGGTCAACATATTCAACTTTCACCATCATATCGTCGATAACCGGATTGACGACATGGTCCTGTATTCGGAATGCGGCGATCCGGCTACCGTGGCCCGCAAAGACAAGCTGTACATGGTTGCCGGTGTTGCAGTGCCGAGCCAGTCACGCTTCTTTGGGATGGACTATGAGACCTGGCATCCGCGTCAGGTACCGGTTGATGTGCCGAAAGGGGACGGCCCCGGCGTCATGGTTCGTGTGCCGATCAGCGATGACATTGAGGCGGCACGACGCGATCGTGTCTTGGCCTCGATCGTCCTGCGTCTCGACCTGCTGAACATGACCGGGCATGAGAAGCTGCGGCTGCTTGTCAATGGAAAAGAGGTGCTGATCAACAGCGCGAAATGGGGCGCCAGCAAGCAGTACCCTTTTAACTGGAACGGCATGCACGGCGACATGGAAGCGACTTTTGATCTTACCGGCGGTGATTGGATCCAGGAAGGCGACAACGAAGTGAATCTGATTCTGCTCGAGCGTCCCGATGACATCGCTCCGCCGTTCACGCTCTACACCGTGCGCCTTGAGATCAACTACAACATCCTGCCGATGGGCTTAGCGTAAAGCCGATACGATCTTACCCACGGGAGAAGGTGACAACGTGAAACCATTTGCACCACAACAAGGCGCGGTTTCCCTGACGTTCGATGACGGTCGACCGACTCAGCTCGAGCATGCCGTGCCGATCATGGACCATTTCCGCCTGCGCGGAACGTTTTACCTTATCCCCAGTGGCGCTGACTGGCGCGAGCGCCTCGACCCCTGGTGCGAAGTTGCCCGCAGTGGCCACGAAATCGGCAACCACACCACGTTGCATCCGGCGACCGGTAATCTTTTCGCTACGTCTACGGCCTGCTACGACGACCTGACACTCGAGGCGATCGAAGATGATATCCGCGAAGCGCAGGTACGCCTTGAGCAGATCGCCCCGCATCAGGAAGCATGGTCGTTCTGCTATCCGTATTATCACACCGACGTCGGCACCGGTTCTCAGCGGCGGAGCTACATTCCGCTTGTCAACGGCATGTTCGCCGCCGGCCGTGGCCGGGAGGAATACGGCTTCGGCAACCTGCCTGAGCGTGTGGACATCGCCTGTGTTGGTGGGCAGGTTTGCGAGCGGATGACCGTTTTCGAGATGATCGGGCTGGTCGAAGAACTGGCAATCGGGCAGGGGCAATGGGTGGTTTTCGTTTTTCACGATATCAGCGGCAACCAATTGTCGACGGCAGAACGGGATCTTCGCCAGTTGTGCGAATACATCGCGGACCGCAAAGATTCGTTGTGGTGCGCGCCGCTCGTTGAAGTAGCGGGGAAGATTCGGGAGAGTCGCGAGCCCGGTTGAGAAAATTTTATTCTGCTTGTAGCCGACTGTAATGGGCCGCCAGGCTATGGGCCGTACACACCGTAATTGGTATCCCGAATGCTCGCTTACTACCTGAACGGTTTGCTGTGATACAGAAGAAGAAACTCAAGATCATTATTTTCAGCCTGCTGCCCGCGCTGTTGTTTTTCGGCAGTGCGGAGATATCTCTTCGCCTCGCCCGCCTGCCGCAAGAGAAATATCTGGCTGAGGAGAAGGCGTTCCCGCCGAAGGATCAACTGGGCAAGTCGTTTTTGCTGGACGACACCCTGTTTTGGCGCCTCAACCCTGGGTACGACGAACCGTGGACGTTGCTGAAGCTGGCCTACATCAATGAATCAATCACCGACGACGAGTTTGCACGGCGCCAGGCGGACTATCCGAACAAGTCCTACCACGATGCTGTGACCTGGCAGATCAACGACCGTGGATTTCGCGGTGAACCACCGGTCGAAGACAAGAAAACGATTCTGTTCCTGGGAACGTCGATAACCTTCGGCTGGGGTGTGCAGCATCGGGACTCATTCGCTGAGCAAGTCGTTGCGCAACTCAAAGCAGCGGGGCGGGGGGAGTGGCAATGCATCAACGCCTCGGTGCCGGGGTACTCGACATATCAGATCCGCAAGCGCGCCGAGCAACTCATCGCCGAGCTGCAGCCGGATGTGGTGATCGTCGAGGCCGGCCTGAACGATGGCACCTGGGCGGCGTCCGGTGTCGCAGACAGTATCCTCGCGGTAAAGCGTCAAGACTCGTTGGCAGCGATGCTGCTGAACAGATCGAATCTGGCGCTCTGGTGTTTTTACCTCTTTCATGCGGAGCAGCGGGTGGCACAGAGCCGGCAGCGGGACGTCGACGCTTTTTACCGTTCATCCCTCTATCTGCCGGGACACACACGGGTCGCGCCCGAGGAGTTCATCGATAATCTCGAGGCGATCAAAAAGATGTGTGATGCCCAAGGTGCGACCTTTTACACAATCTATCCGGCGTTGTTCAACGAGTGGGACAAGAACGCGGTGGTATCTGCAGTGATCGATGAGCGACCGGAGAACATCGATGTTACGTCAGCGCTCGCAATGTTGCCTGCCGCGGCTGTTGCCGAGTTCTTTCTGCCCTATGACGAGGGGCACCTGTCTCCGCGCGGCCACGAACATGTCGCGGAAAGAATTTGTGAGCGTCTGCGCGAAGACGGTATTCTGACCGGCGACTGAGCGGTAAAAAATCGCCTTGGCCCCTTGTCAATCCAGCCGCTTACGTCTTCCGTCCAGCCAGCCATGGCCGCAGGAACGCCCGTGGTATATCACCGTCCGGCACCAGCGCCTCGAGCAAGGGCAGGGCGTGTTCGATGCGGCGCAGCGACTCTTCGTACATCGCATTGCACCCGACGAAGTGAGATCCGTGGCCGCCGATGTTGATATCCACTTCGTGCGTAACCATCGTCCGATAGGCTTTGAGAATGCCATCGTTCTCATCGGGTACGCTGTGATTGGCGATGATGTACTCGACACTGACTGAGTCGCCGTGGGATTGAATGGTGTCCCCGGTGAGCGCGATCCGTTGCCCGCCGAAGGTCAGGAAATACGCTGCATGCGCGTAGCAGTGTCCCGGCAGATGGCATGACGAGATTTCGATATCATTCCAATAGTACGGCTGCTTCTCGGTCAGGATATGATCGACTTTGATGGCGTCGAAACCGACGTTGTACCACGGCATCCGGCAGGCATACGGATACTCGTGCGGCGCCTGGACAACGCGCGCGACGAGATCCCAGGCGGCGACGCGGCAGGTCGGGTAGCGCTCCCGCAGCAGCGGCATCATGTCGAAATGATCACCGTGGAAATGCGTCAGCAGTGCCACTTCGACATTGTGGAGCCCGCAATCGTTTTCGAAGCGTTCGAGATCGGCGATGAAATCCTGTTCAGCCGTCTTGGAGCCGAAGCCGCAGGGGCCGGGGTCGACCATCAGGCCGCGGCCCTGGTCGTCGATGAACATGATGCAGTTGCCGCCGCCGTTGGCGAGCTGGGAGACGCCTTCGGCTCGCCGGCAGTAACGCCCGATGGAGTCACCCTCGGGTTTCGGCGCCGGGTCGTAGGTACCGGACGTCCAGGTCAATGCTTTTTCGTAGGCATCGATCTTGTCGGCCAGCCGGTGCGCCTGGTCCGGGCCGTCGTGCATTACCGGGCCGGTTGCCGGCAGGTACAACTGCTCCGGCCGTGACGCCAGGTTTCTCAGCGTATTCGGGAGTTCCGGCAATGTGGTTGTGCTGTACGCGGATTCGAGGTCGTACACATTCACAACCAACGCACCGTCACAGAACAGGTCGCCGATAAACACACAAAGCGGATCACCTGCAGGCTGGTGCAGCACGAAACCGACATGGTGCCGGCTGTGCCCCGGCAGATCGATCACCTCGAACTCGTGCGACTGCCAGGCGATGCGGTCGCCGGCGGTGAAGGTGTCGGCGACTTTCAGCGGTTCCTCTGGCGGCATGACAGTGACGGCACCGCCGATCCCGTACTTTTCACGGCCCAACGTGACCGGCCAGGCCTGTGGGTTTTTCCAGGTCGTCTTCGTGGCGTCCTGGTAACCGATGTGGTCCGCTGCCAGTTCGCGCAGTTCCTTGTGCACCAGGATTCTGGCTTTTGGAAAGGTGGCGGCCTCGCGGCAATGTTCCGGCTGCACGTGTGTATGCAGGATGAGTTCCGGCATTGGAAGCTGCTGCCGGCGGATCCAGTCCTTGACGCGCGGCGAGTGACAGTCGATTAGCACGCTGGCGCCGTCGGCGACGATCAGGTGGCTGGACTGCTCGTCTGTCAGCGTGTGAATTTCGACACGGGACACTTTGGGTGCGAGCTCGTCAGTCATGCGGCACGAAACGTTTTTTCAATTCGTCGATCGTGAAGTCGTCACCGGCGAGGAAAGCGAACATCTCCTTCTCTGCGGCGATCACATCGACGGCGCGGTCGGCGATGGCTTCTGCCGAATCAAACGGCACGGAGATCAGGCCGTTGGCATCACCGTGGAGCAGGTCTCCGGGTGCAATCGTCAGGCCGGCGACGGTCACTTCGATGTTGAAGTCGAAAAACACCCCCCAGCCGTGCGAGGCGACGGT
Organism: Lentisphaeria bacterium; assembly: GCA_003545375.1. Taxonomy (GTDB): domain Bacteria; phylum Verrucomicrobiota; class Lentisphaeria; order JABSQK01; family CAJWLW01; genus CAJWLW01. The sequence continues at coordinate 4,163 of DPYP01000031.1, read as the reverse complement.
CCCGGCTGAAAATACCTGATATTCGGGCGTCCGCTTGGCGATGCCCGCCACGTCACGGACATTGGCGTCGGTTACGAAACCGACGGCGCCGAGCTTGCTGGTGACTGAGGAAAAAATGTCTCCGATGAAACAGCTCCGCGACCGGTCATGTCCCGTGTGCTGAACGACGATCACCGAAGGCTTGGGCGCGGCCTCGATGACCTCGACAAGTTTGTCGACGTTCGACGGTCGGGAGTCATTTGGACAGGAGGTATCGCCGGTACAGGTAATCGCGTAGCCGACCATCGGCTGGATATTCGGAAAGTGGCATTTTATCTCATTGTTGATGTAGCCCGTGGTCTGGTCGCGCAGTTTGAAGTGCTCGATGGCGTTGCTGACCGTTGCAGTGTCGAAGGACCGCAGGCGATCCAGGAGCTCGAGGGGTAGGGTAGGGGTTGCCATAGTATCGCAGGGACAGAGTTTCGGTTTATTGGAAGGGCTTTACACTACTGACTCAATCCCGAACCGCAACAGGTCAGGGACGACCTTTTGTGTCATCTGCTGTCGTGATGGCAAGGCAGCTACGGCTCGCCAGAACATTTCGTACCGGTTCGCCGTGTCAGGTATATGCTCAACAGTAAATACCTGAGACTCACATGCTGAACGTACACAATGTTGATTTTTCGCTCCTTTGCTCCAAATCCTTTTGCGTTATCTTACAAATGCTGCGTACAATAGCATTGACGAATATCTTGCTGCGACAGCATGGCCCCCGCACGCTGTACAATAGGAACCTGCCAATGACATCGTCTTCACTTGATGCGCTCGACGCACAACTGCTGACACCACAGTTCACGCAGAATCCCTATCCGACCTACGTCGACCTGCGCCAGACGGCTCCCGTGCACTGGTCGGAAGCGTGGCAGTGCTGGCTGCTGACGCGGTACGACGACGTGGCGGCGACGCTGCGTGACTTTGGATCGTTCTCGAGCGTCGGCACAACCACTCGATTCCTGGATCAGCTCGGCCCGGAGGCCCTGGCCAGGGTTCGGCCGCTGTGCGCACATTTCCGCAGTGGCCAGATACGGCTCGACCCGCCGGATCACACTCGCATCCGGGCTATTACGAGCAAGGCCTTCACGCCTGGGGTGATTAAGGCGATGCGCCCGCGTATCGAGCAGATTGTCGATGGGTTGATCGACGCGGTCATCGCGACTGGCCATATCGATCTCATTGCCGATTTCGGCAATCCGCTGCCGGCCATGGTGATCGCCGACATGTTCGGTTTCCCCCAGACGGATCGTGTCCAGTTCAAGATCTGGTCGGACGAGATTGCGGCATTTCACGGTACGGGCCTGGCTGATTTCGCAACCGTCGAGAAAAGCCAGGAAGCCCTGCTCGAGGCGCGCGCCTGGCTGGGCGGTCTCATCGAGCAACGCAGACGCGAGCCAACTGACGACCTGTTGTCGCGGCTGGCCAACGCGGAGGCGGAAGGGACGCGCCTGACAGAGGTCGAGTTGTTTTCGACCTGCCTTACCTTCATGATCGGCGGGCACGAGACCACGACCAACCTGATCGGCAACGGCATGCTGGCGCTGCTTCAGCGGCCCGAGCAGGTGCAACGCCTGGCGTCCGACCCGCAACTGATCAGCAGCGCCGTCGAAGAAATGCTGCGTTACGACGCACCCACACAACGCGCTCACCGTATCGCAACATCAGACATCGAACTTCGCGGTATGACGATCCGCAAGGGTGACTTCGTCCAGCAGGTGCTCGGCGCAACCAATCGCGACGGGGAGCGGTTTGAGGCGCCCGAAGAATTCAACATCGAGCGCAAGAACAACAAGCACTTGTCGTTCGGCGTCGGCCCGCACTATTGTCCCGGCGCGCCTCTGTCGCGGCTCGAAGCACAAATCGCTATCCCTACGCTGCTGCGACGTCTGCCCAATCTGCGACTGGTGGACAATGCCCACATCGAATTCGGCCCCAACAACTTCTTCCGTGGACTGACGGCGCTGCCGCTGCAATTCGACGTAACCTGAACGTCTTGTGGCCAGTGCGAATACAAAATGGGAAGGCAGGGGAATTCCTGGCAGGGCAATGGGAGAACGAACAGAAAGAACGGCGAACGCTGAACGCCGAAGTGACAACTGAGGAATTGTTGTCAATCGAGCGAGAGGCGCAGGGTGAGCAGGGCGTGAGCGGTGGCCCAGTTGGGGTCGCGCTCATCCGCGCCTTTGCGATGCTGCCACTGGCCGTCGCCGAGCTGCTGCGCCATCAGTACTTCGATCAACTCTTTGCGCCATTTCGGTGGGCGCTCGGTGAGCTTTCGATACTGGTCGTCCAGCAGGCTATGGGCACTGGCATAGGCGTGATAAAAGGTGTACAGCGCCTTCGAACGCGCGTCCGGGTATTCATCGAGCGTGAAAAAGGAGCGATTGAGAGATATCACCGCCGCAGCGACCTCCGGGTCTCTGCGATCGCCGCCGGTGCGGAACAGGCAGGCGATGCCGTAGGCCGTCCGCGTACCGGACAATCCATCCGGATCATCGCCGTCAGTGCTTTCGCAAAAAATTCGCCCATGTAGATCGGAAGAGGGATCGTGATGCTGACAGCGCTTGATCAGCTTGCCGACGTAGCCCGGCATCGCCAGTCGGTTTTCCTGATCGAGCATCTTCGCTACCAGCGCTGCTTCGGTCAGCCAGAACAACACCTGCATGTTGCCGGCATAGTCTGGTGCCGAGACTTTTTTCAGGGTGCTCTCGATGACTGCACCATGGGCTTCGGCATCGACGACCATCAGGGCGATGGCGCTTGTCACCGTCGACAGGGCGGCCGCATTGCCGGTCTGGCCGGCGCCGGCGATTGAACCGTCGGCCCGCGCCTGGGCAGCAATAAATCCTGTGCCGTGCTGCAGCGCCTCTTCCGGCGGTTTCTCGGCGCATTGCATCAGTGCCGTAATCACCAGCGCGGTGACTGCGGGGTCGTCAGACCAGGAGCCGTTGTGAGCCTGTTGGCTCACGAGAAAGTTGACGGCGCGATCGATTGCCGCATGCGCTTCCAGCTCTACGGACTCGTCGACCTCGACCTCGCGCGGTTCGAGGGCGGCGGCGACCGTGGCGAGTGCGAACACCGTGGTCAGCAGAGATTGTTTTAGGTTACCCGTCATATTCAACTGTGCCTTCGAATATGAACACGGCCGGTCCGGTGAGTGTGACGTCACGGGCGCCTTCTGCGTTCAGGTTGAAATCTACAGTCTGTTTGTCGCCACTGGCACAACACACGGCGACCGGCGGTGACACCCAGCCGCGTTGGGCAGCGATCAGTGCTGCCGCGACGACGCCGGTGCCGCAGGCCAGTGTTTCGTTCTCGACGCCGCGCTCATAGGTTCGCAGGCTCAGCGACTGCGGGCCGCTACAGGTGATGAAGTTGGCGTTGGTGCCGTCCGGCTGGAAATCCGCGTGATGGCGGATCGCCGTGCCGTATGCGAGTACGTCCAGATCCAGAGCATCCACTTTTATGACGACGTGCGGCACCCCGGTATTCACGAAATCGTAGACTTTCATCTGCTCGCTGATCTCGAAAGCGCGTTCGAGTCGCCAGTCGAAGGGATCGGTCATCTGCAGGCAAACCTGGTCATTCTCGAGCACCTCGGCATGCAATGTGCCGGCTGCGGTGTCGAACGACATCCTGGCCGCAGTGATGCCGCAGCGGGCGGCGAACCGGGCAACGCAGCGCGCGCCGTTGCCGCACATCGCGACTTCGCCGCCGTCGGAGTTGAGGAAACGCATGCGGAAATCCGCTGCATCCGAATTCTGCATGAGAATGAACCCGTCACAGCCGATGCCGGTGTTGCGATGCGCGACTGCCTGCAGCCAGTGTCGATCACCTGCCGGGAACGTCTCGTCACGGTCATCGACAACGATAAAGTCGTTGCCGGCCCCGTGCATTTTCCAGAACGCAATGGTCATATGACAAATTGATTTGTGGACCGAACGAATTCAAGATATAGGCGCAGCAACCATCGCAGGCTATTATGACGGTTCTGGTACTTGACTACGGATTGCGTCCAGAATCTGAGCATCCTGTTTTCACTCATTCAACCCAGGGCGTTGCCCTACGCTGAACATGGGTGAAGCCTTCTGCCTCGAAATGAATGGACGCAGAGATCCGTTCTATTTTGC
>DPYP01000002.1:2902-3477 GCA_003545375.1 Lentisphaeria bacterium | reverse complement strand
TGCCAATGACAGGCTGTGCCTGACAACCCGTATCTACCCGACCCGTGACGACAGTCAAGGTATCGCAGCCTTCGCTGTCGGCACCGCAACGCTGCAACAACTAGACGCCTGGCAACTGGCACCAACACTCCAAACGACTCTTCAAACTTAAACACTGCCCCCCTGATCATAACAATGCTTGACTCCAGCTTCCTTCAAATCGGCTCCAAGCCCCAGTTTTTCATTGATGACCTGGTAATCGAAAGCGCCCAGGACATGACCCGTCGACACCACAAGCCGCAGAAGGTCGGCGACGCACCGATGATCCATCGGGACCAACCGTGGGAAAAGACGATCTACATCAGCTGCAACACATGGAACGTCGTCCATGATCCGCAGGACGGCCTGTTCAAATGCTGGTACGAAAATTGGATGCTCGATAGCGCCCACGACATGCCACATCAATTCCGTGAGAGCGACGGCAAGATCATTGTCGACGTACACGGTGAAGCCTGTTCCGGCGTGTGCTACGCCCAAAGCGCCGACGGTGTCACCTGGGAAAAGCCGGAAATGGACATCGTCCAAATAGACGGTGC
>DPYP01000002.1:0-2560 GCA_003545375.1 Lentisphaeria bacterium | reverse complement strand
AATACCAACATTGTCATGGGTCTCGGTTTCGGCGGCGAAACGGCCCATTGCGCGACCGTCATGCTCGACCCCATGGAGACCGATCCGGCGCACCGATTCAAGATGTTTTTCATGAATGCGATCGCCGATATCGTCGAAGGCACGACCGGTAGCGCTTTCTTCGCATTGGCCACCTCGCCAGACGGTGTGCATTGGAAGGTGAATGACGAACAACCAGTCTTCGGGATGACGGAACGTGCCCTCGGCGACGTCGTGACGCTTACCGCAGATCCTGCAAGCCGTGTCTACTGGCTGAACAATCGGCATCCCGATATGTGCACGGTGCCGACGGATCCGGCCTGCCCGCCGACGAAAAGCTGGATCTCACCGTATGGCCCGCAGAACTTTGCGCGCCAGAATAAACGCCGCGTTTTCCGGTCACAGAGCGCCGACCTGATCCACTGGTCCGATCCGCGGCCACTGATCGTACCCGACGACGCTGTCGACAACCTCGACGATGTCTTCTACGGCATGGAGCAGTTCACGGTCGGCAAAGACTGGCTCGGTTTTCTGAACGTCCTGCACCAGGTCGACAATACGATGGACGTGCAGCTGGTGTACTCGCGCGACGGCGAGAACTTCGACCGCGTCAGGCCCGGCCACGCCTGGCTCGAAGGCGACGAGGACAATTGGGACGCCAACATGGTGTCGATCTGCAGCAAACCGATTGTCGTCGGCGACGAGCTGTACGTGTACCATGGCGGCACCCGACGACATCACGACTGGTGGATGGTCGGGCCGTCCGAGGGCCTGGTACACCCGGAGGTCGACAATCCGGATCCGGACGGCTTCGGCATCGGCCTGGCGAAGATCAAGCGCGATAGGTTCGTCTCGCTCGACACCGGCCCGGTGCGAGAAGGCGTTCTGATTACGCGTCCGGTACGGCCGCAGGGCACCGAATTAGTGATCAACGCGCTTTGTCGTGAAAGCGGTTCGATCCGCGCCGAGCTCACCGATTCGGGCGGCACCGTCATCAAGGGATTCGAAAAGGACAGCAGCATCCCGTTCGATGGCGACGCGGTCGAGCACACGATGCAGTGGCAGGCTGGGAAACCGACACCGAAAGGTATGTTCCTGCGGCTGCGCTTGTTCATTTGGAACGGTGAAATCTTCAGCTTCCAGTTCCGGTAACGACTTTAAGCGAGACGGGAGTTTCTGCCCCAACGCATCAAGTACCCGGTCCGTTATAACACCGGCTCACGGTATCAACACTGCACTTACACATGGTTGCGCAGCATCAACTCTTTCGGATAGGGGTTGAGATAGACCTGTTGCGTCACCCAATCCGGCAGCTCGTGCATCGACAGGTGATGTTTCAGCAAGGTCAGCGGCACAATAAGCGGTGCGAGTCCAAGGCGGTAATCTTCGATCGTGGACACTACCCCCTGCCTTGCCTGACTATTGATAACCTTCTTCAGGTGTCCCAATAAATGGTAAAGTACGTTGGCGTGCTTCCGGGGTGTCGCCAGCAACTTCAGGGCCGTCATCAGGTCTATGGCATATTGGTCGCGCAGCGACGCCCACGGATGACTCTTAAGATCGGCAACCAAACGACCAAGGGCCCGATGTTTTTCGACGCTGTGGGCCATGATCGACATCTTGTGGGCTGTGTGAAACGCTACCAACCCCTTCGGTGTCCCATCGTTCTCGACGAACTCGCGCCAGCGATGCCAGGCAAATACGCGTTCGAAAAAGTTTTCACGCAGGCGCGGATCATTTAACCGCCCCTCCTCTTCCACCGGTAAAAGAGGCCAGTGCGCCGTCAGCGCAGCCGCAAAAAGTCCCTGTCCTTTGGTCAGCGGCGAACCGTTCGGTTGATACACCTTTACGCGAAAGGCGCCGCAGCTTGGTGAACCGCGCTTCAAGATAAAACCATGGAGATGCTCCGCATCAAGGGAGCCGAGTCGCTCTGACGACCAGCGCTTCATGTCAGCCGTGTGGTCGATGCCGGATTTCGGCGCCACCAGCCGCGGATCTTCGAGGCTACCTTCCAGTCGGATGGTCTCGCGCGGTGTGCCCATCCCGACTTCGACTTCCGGGCATACCGGCACCCACTTGACGAACGGTCCCAGAGTCTCCACCAGGTAACCATCCCGCTTATGCTGTCCATCGAAACGGACTTTACGACCCAGCAGGCAGGCACTTATCCCCAGCCGAATAACCGGTGAGTTATCGCTTCGAGCTTTCGCCATTGCTGCACTCCGCAAACACGTTTTTCACACTACGTGTGGCAAACAAGGCAACCATCAACCGACCAGTCCTACTCGTCATTGCCGCCGGACCACTCCCCCTGAAAGCCAAGCTTCAATACAGTCGTCAGCATGGGAACGGGCAACTACGGATACGAGGGGAAATCGTGGCGTGCGCTCAGTGAACGCACGGCACAACTAATCTCAGCGGCGGGCGCTTCTACTGCGTGAGCGGGAGAAATCACGCTGCGAACGCTCACCCTGCGGGCGGCCGCCATGAGAGCGCCTGCCTTGGGAACGGCCTTCGGGGCGCCGACCACCACCACCACCAC
>DPYP01000080.1:1641-8454 GCA_003545375.1 Lentisphaeria bacterium | reverse complement strand
GAGTTTGGCGATGAGCACCGACGCCAGGATGTTGACAAAATTCGTGCCCAGCAGGATGGTGATCAGCGTTGTGTGCGTGTCGCGCATGAGCGCCGCGACAGTGCGTTGGTGCGGGGTGCCGTTGTGCAGCCAACCTTCGAGCGTCGTATGCCGCAGGGAATAGAGCGCCGTCTCGGAACCCGAAAAAAAAGCGCTGAGTCCGAGCAGGACGATGATCAGAATAATGAGCGTCACAATCACAGATGAATTACTTTCGAGTCTCGAATCGAGCAAACAGGTGTTCGATGAACGCGGCATCCTCCGGTGATGCCGGCGCGGATGCCACTGCGGCTGTCGCAGGTTCGACAGTGCGTCGCCAGATCACATTAGTTGCGGACTCTGCAATTCCCAGTGCTTCGAACGGCAGGTTGGCAAGTTGCACCATCCATATCTCGGTGCGCGTGTGCTTGCCGCCGTAAATGGGCAGCGCCTGGCCGACGCGCGCGACGACGTGCCGCGTCAAAAAAATCGACAACTCGCGACAACTCCAGTACATCTGCAGCGGGTAGGCAAAACTGCCGACCGTAGGGAGCATACCCACAAACAGGGCGATACCGTAGGAAATATGGCTGCGCCGCTTCACGACTATCCGTGACAGCGTAACCAGCGTGCGCAAGATCGAGGTGTTGACAATCAGCAGGATCGCCAGAGGTACGCAGAAAACACTGGGAATCATGCCAAGTACGCTGGGGAATTCCGTGTCTACGGCGGCGCTGGACATGCCCACCGCCAGCAGTGCGAACCCGGCAATCTTGAGACTGGTTGTCAGCGGACTCAGAAGCTTCAGTGTCGCATGAAATGCGAAGCAGCGGATGTACTCCTGCATGCTGCCGTCTTCGACCCGGGATCTGATGAGGGTCTCATCCTCCGGCGTCAGGCGTCCGTCGGCGGTCCATTCCGTGACAGCGCGGAAGACGAAAATCTTGGCGTATTCCGTTTGAAAACTCTCGGATGCGAGAAACCGCCAGCAAGCGGTGCGCATTTCCCCGCGGACCTCACGATCGACCAGGAAGCGCTGCAGTTTTACGGAGGACGTGTAGCTGAGCAACCAGCTGATAAGGAAGAGCCGGGTGATCGAAGTGAACTGTGTGGAGTCCGCAATACGCCTTTGCTGCCGCCACTTCTCGCACTTGCCGCCGGTATACGCGGCAATCGCGGCGCGGCGAAATTCGCGATCGCGCAAGAAGCGGCTGGTGTCCTGGCGATATTGACGGTTGCCGCTGAGCCGTCGCAGAAAACGGCCGAAACTCCCTGGCAGCAGTCCGCAGAGGAAGGTGCGGGTCGTGGCGAAGCGCCAGGTGGTGCCGTACCACTCATGCTCCTCTTTGTCAATCAGTTCCAAGCGGCGCCAACGCTCGAGCGCGGCCGTTTTCATGCAGGCGCGGTTGTCTGATGGAATCAGGTGAAACGGGTTACGAAAGATTGCGAGCTCGGTTTTTTTCCAGGCTGCTGCATGGGTGCAGAGTTGTCCGCTGTTGTGCACCAGCTGCTGGTATTCTGCCTGATCGAGGCGTGACAGCAGGTCGCCTGTATGGCGATCGAACCAACGCGACCAGCGTCCGGCCTCGAGATCGTCGAACATCGGTCGTTGACCATGAAGGAGACCGTAGATTACATAATAGGGAACCATGATAGCCGGAATGCCGGACTCGAGGTCGATGACCCAGAATTCGCCCTTGCAACGGATGAAATTCGCGGTGGAAACGATGGCCGCGGGGCACACCTGCCAGCCGGAGCCGACGAGGCCGCAGTCGCGCAGCAGCCGCTCGAACCGGCGCATGGCCGGCAGCAGGATCTCGTAGTCTGTAGGGGGTCGTTTATTGCTTTGCCTGGTGAACAGCGACCGCACCATGTGTTCGTTGACCGGGTTGACCTGGAGGCCTGAACCGGGGACATACTCGGTACCCAGGATGAAGGCGCGGTCGGCTTCGGACCAGCGGTAATAGAGTGCGTTGGAAATGCGCAGTGGAATGTCATGCGCGGCCAGCAGAGCGCGCACGACTCGTCGGCGGTAGAAAGCGGTGATGATTGCCGCCTCATTGTAGCGATAGCCGAACGGTGCCTGAAAGGCCAGGGCATAGATGAACCTCGTCAGCAGGCCTGGGCGGAAGACTTTTTCGACAATCATGCAGGGCTCGTCATGCAGCCCTTCGACCCGCACCAGTCGGGCGGTGGCGGAACGGCCGCTGCCGAGCGTGCGCTCATAGGTGAGCGACAGCGAAACCGTTTCGGTCGGCGACAAATTGGCGACGACTTTTTGGCACACGTCTGTCATCGTTGCGGCAGGCGGCGCCTCCCGCGCTCTTGTTTTGGCGGCGTCTAGTGTCATCTGCATACCATAGAATTCGCCAGATTCATGCCATACTGTCAAGGTCCGGGGCCCGACGGGGGTTTCGAGTCGGCAATGTGCTCCCAGCTCCGGACCAGGGCGGAGAGATTGTCAATGACGGTAATACCGTAGGACTTCTGCAACTTTTCGGCGTTCTGCATCCAGGGCAGGGAGTTGTGATATCGTCCTTCACTGATGTATGCATGGCCGATGGAATAGTGGTATTGAATCTCGACATAGCGTTTCTTGCTTTGTAGTTTTATCAATCTGCCGGTTGACCAGTACGTGTCTGCTATCGTCAAGCGTAAAGAAGCCAAGCTGCAGACCCGGCAGATAGAGACACCAGGTCAGATCGATGCGACCTATGAAGACGAGGGTATCGACACAGCAGAACCGTGATATGCGGATTTTGACGCCCTCGAGAGGGGGCGCGGCCGGTCGGATCCATGCTTGCCAGGAGTCGGCCGGTGCCGGTGCTGGGACAGCGGGTTCTGGCTCCTCGGCCTCCATCGAACCACGTTTCTGACGTTTTCTGGACACCTGCCTGGAGGGGGATACGGGGTGGATTAAAGGGTGTAAACCTAATTTATCCAAGTACTTAAAGCAAGCCAGTCACCCGTGTAGTACCCCTGCTGCTGGCGCTTCAAGATGATGATATTGACACCTTTGCCTTCCGGGGTGAGTGCCTTGCTGATGTTGCTGGGGCGATGGTGGGCAACGTGTCTTTGTCGATGCGCTCGGCTGCCGGGCGCAGCACGTTGTCCTGCACCGTACCGGTAAGGCCTTCACGATTGGGGTTGCGTGACAGTCGCTCCTCGGTCTTCTTCAGTGCCACCGGTGCGAAATTTACCGATCTCAGCCACGTTTCCGGCCGTAGGGCTGTTCTGGCCCCAGCCCCGTCCGGAGTGGACAAACGAGAGGCACGGTTGTACCATATCCGCCGCGAATTTACCAATTCCACCCCCAGCATCCGTCCCGATTGCCATGTGGTTTCTTAGTCTTGTCATCTGGCTGATCCTGATCTACTCCCTTCGTATTTCCATCGCGGGCAGCCCGGAGTATACACTGATTCGTGACGTACCGCCGGCGGTATTGGACGAGGCGGCGGCCTGTCTGGACGAACGTGTCGAGCCGGACGACGATGACTGCCGCACCTTTTTGCAGCGATTCATGCATCTGTCGATCCTGAAACTGGTTCTTTTCCTCCTTGAGCTCGCGGTCGCCTGGGTGCTGTTGGCGCAGGACATCGGACGCCGGCTGGCGTGGTTTATCGTCGTGAAGAATCTGGGCATGCTGTGTATCTCGAATCTGCGCAATCGGATTGCCGGCCAGAACGTTTTCGACGCGGTCCGGGATCGGCCCCGCTGGTTGGCCTCCTGTGAAAGGGGCTACTACCTGGTGTCGGCCGGCTGCCTGCTGTACTTATTCCTGCAGCTTAACGATCTGGTCTGACCGTCGCGGCCCTGAGAAGCAATTAATACTGCGGCACATCGTCGTCCGAAATACCGGTAAAATTCTCGAAGCGGGTGTATTGCGGCAGGAATGTCAGTTTACGGATGCCGGTCTCGCCGTTGCGGTTTTTGGCGACGATGATTTCGCATTCGACGCCGTTCTTCAAGATATCGTCGGGCGGCGCCATGTCCGCCTCGCGTTCGCGATGCAGCAGCAACACGATGTCGGCATCCTGTTCGATGGCGCCGGACTCGCGCAGGTGCGACAACTTCGGCCGGCCGCCGCTCTGTTCTGCCTGGCGGTTTAGCTGGGCCAGCAGGACGATGGGGATTTCGAGCTCTTTGGCGAGGGCCTTGATTTCTCGCGACATCTTGGATACTTCCTGTTCACGGCTGGCGTTCCGATTGTTGCCGGACGGCCGCATCAGCTGCAGGTAGTCGACAAAGATGATGTCGACGTTATCGTTTTGTTTCATGCGCCGGGCCTTCTGCCGCAACTCGACAGAAGAGATTTGCGGCATGTCGTCGATGAAGATTGGTGAGTTGCTCAGCACATCACAGGCCTGGATGATGTCGACGCCCCACTGGGCCGGGGTCAGTTTGCCGTCACGCACGTCTTTCATATTGATGCGGGCTTCACTGCAGACCAGACGCAGCACCAGTTGCGGAGCGCCCATTTCCATGCTGAAAACACCGACAGCCCGACCTCTCTCCGCCAGGTCGTGGGCGATGTTCCTGGCCATGTTGAGTGCCAGCGTCGTCTTGCCGATAGACGGACGCGCTGCCAGAATGATCAACTCGCCGGGCTTCAAACCAGTCAGCAGGTTGTCCAGATCCGCGAAGCCGGTGCGCATCCCCATGACGCTGGGGTCACGCCTGTGGAGGCTCTCGAGGTAGTCGACCGCATCCTTGATGACATCGCGCAGGCATACAGTACGCGTGTCCGTCTGCAGTTCGGTGATATTGAGGATTTCCTGCTCGACCGCATCGATCAGCTCCGGAACATTGCCCTCGGCATCATAGCAGCGACCGGCGATATCGGCGCAGGCGCCGATGAGGTTGCGCAGAATATGAGCCTCGAGGACACAATCGACGTAGGTCTCGACGTTGGCGGTGGTCGGAACGACGTTGAGGATGTGTGCGATATAGTCCTCGCCGCCGATTTCTTCGAGGTTGCCCTGGCGTTCGATCCGCTCGATCACAGTGACCGGATCGATCTGGCTGATGACCATCTCCGAGCGCATCTCGGACATCGTGTTGTAGATGGTTCGGTGTGCCGGTGAATAGAAGCACTCTTCGGTACGCAGCTTGGCGAAGACCAGGTCGATGGTATTGCGGGTGTCCTGCAGCAGGCAGGATATCACGGCGCGTTCCGCTTCGAGGGAGTGCGGTAGAGGCCGGTCACCGACCAGCAGGGGTCCGATATTTTCAAGACGCGAATTGGCCATTAGAAGATCTGCAGGGAATCGCCAGTTGTTTTGCGTTTAATAATGGAGATGCTCTGACAATAGCTGATCAGGCGCGCGCATCAACTGTTGCAGTGTAAAAAAAACGCCCGGCGCTCAATTGTCGAACGCCGGGCGTGATCGCTACAGGGGCAAGCCTGGCCGGTCAGGCGCGCACGACCCAGACTTTCAGAGTCGCAATCACTTCTGAATGCAGCCGCAGCTCGACCGGGTATACACCCAGCATTTTGATCGGTTCTTCGAGAAGCACGTTCTTCGGATCCATCTCTATTTCCACATCCTTCAGCGCGTCCGCGACGTTCTGCGCTGTCACCGAGCCGAAGAGTTTCTCGTCATCACTTGCCTGCACCGGAATGGAAACGGATTGCTTGGCGATCGCTTCTGCAAGGGATTGGGCACCGGCCACTTCCTTTTCATATTCGATGCGCAACGTGACTTTCTTCGCCTCCAGCTGGCGCAGGGCTCCCGGAGTTGCCTTGCGAGCCAGGCCCTTTGGTACGAGATAGTTGCGGGCGTAACCATCGGTGACGCGAACGGCGTCACCGATCTCGCCGAGGTTCTCGACGTTGTCCATCAGAATCAGTTCGATTGGCATGATCGAGCCCTCAGGTTACGGGAGCATCGCGATATTCCGCGAACGCTTGATGGCTTGGGACAGCATTTTCTGGTGCCCGGGGCAGCTGCCCGTGATACGGCGCGGGATGATACGGCCTTTTTCGGTCACATAGCGTCTTAGCAATTCTATGTTGAGAAAATCAATGTAGAGAATCGCATCCTCGCAAAATCGACAGCGTTTGATGCGGATGACGCGGCTTTTGCGACGTTTCCGGCGGTCCTTTTTCTGTTTCATTCCGTCCTCGATGTTGTCAGGTTAAAACGGGATATCGTCAATGGGGTCGTCGTTGACATTGAAGACCCCTGTGTCCGGCGCTGGTCCATCGTTCCCAGCGGGAAATGGCGGTGGAGGCTGTTGCTGCTGTTGCGGCGCTTGCTGCTGCTGCGGCGCTTGCTGTTGTTGCGGGTCCTGCTGCTGCTGCTGGCTTTGGTCGTCGCTTGAGCCGCCGAAATCACCGCCACGTCCTGGGCTGCTGAGGAATTGCACGCGTTCGCCGGTGACCGTGAGGCGGCTCCGGCGCTGCCCGCTGTCGCGGTCCTCCCACTGGTCAAAGCGCAACCGGCCTTCGACGAATACGGCCGAGCCTTTGTGCAGATAGCTTTGGCAGCTTTCACCCTGCTTGCCCCAAACGTCGATATCGACGAAACAAGTGTCTTCCCGATCTTCACCGGAAGCGGTCGTGTAGCGACGGTTGATGGCCATGCCGAACTGGCACAGGCCACTGCCGCCGGAGGTGAACCGTGTTTGCGGGTCGCGCGTCAGGTTGCCCATTAGTAATACTTTGTTGAATGACGGCATTGCAGTTCCTCACAATTCGTCGGTGTCCGGTTTCGTTTCCATTTCCGAAGTTGTTATGTCTTCGGAAACCGCTTCGGCTTCGGCCGTTGCAGGTGGCGTGGGTGGCGTAGGTGG
>DPYP01000080.1:0-1301 GCA_003545375.1 Lentisphaeria bacterium | reverse complement strand
AGGTGGCGTAGGTGGCGTGGGTGGGGGCTTTGCTGCTACCTGCGCCTCGGCTTCACGCTCGGCGATTTGCGTGATGGTCGGTGTCGGCCCGTCGGCAGCGGGGCTGGCGTTTGCCGGCAGATCGGGCTTCAGTGAGTAGCGCTCCGGGCGGTCGTTGAGGAATACTTCGAGGCGCAGAATGGTTTGGTCGAGGCTGTAACGCTCGCGCAATGTCGACACCGTGTCCGGTGTCAAACGCATGAATGAATGCCAGTAGACGCCCGAGGTTTTCTTGCGGATCGGGTAGGCCAATTGCTTGCGGCCCATGCTTTCATTTTTCTCTATGCTGCCACCAAGTTCGCCGACGGCGCTGGTGAATGCCTCGATGAATACAGTGCCGCCGTCTTCATGCAGCTGGTCATCCAGAATGATCACTGCTTCGTACCTTTTTGACATGGTCGTTCCTTCAGGTTTGCCTGTCGTTCGTTGAATTGTCCTGCGCTTCGTCTTCGCCTGCGGCGGCGAGATCGAGCCCGTTAAATTGATTCATTGCCGTTTCCACGCCACGGCGTGTCGCCAGCAACACGGCATCGGCCGCCGTCTTAACCACTGTTTTCAAGAGTTCCGCCTCGCTGTCGTCGAATTGCTCCAAAACGTAATCGACTGTCATGCCGGCTTCGGCCCGGCCGATGCCCAATCGCAGCCTTGCAAAGGCGCTACTCTCCAAACTTTCGATCAGCGATTCGACGCCGCGATGGCCGCCGCTGCTGCCTTGTTCCCGCATTCGCAGCCGCCCCAGCGGCAGGTCGAGATCGTCGTAAATGACGAGAATCTCTTCTGGCAGTATATCCTCTGCCCGTGCCACTTTAGCGACTGCCGTACCACTCAGATTCATGTACGTCAGCGGTTTCTGCAACCAAAGCAGGCGGCCGCCGAAGCGTACTGCCCAAATCAAGCTGTTTGCTGTATGAGTCGACTCGCTGCCCTTACCGGGCAGGCGCGCACGAACGCTGTCGACCACGGTGAACCCGATGTTGTGCCGAGTCTCTTCATATTCTGGCCCGGGATTGCCCAGGCCGACGATTAGTCTCGGCAGGGACGATTGCATACGCGCACTTGCGGCTTGGTTAGCGCCTGTACCACGTCATTTGGCCGGGGTACGGCTGCTGATAAAACCGGCGGTCACTCCTCCTTTTCTTCCTTCTTGCCCTTGGTAATGACTTGCGGCTCGCCGTCTTCCCCTTCCGTTTCCTTGGCAACGCCCTCGCCTTCGCCCTCGCCCTCTTCACCCTCGACTCCTTCCTCTTCCTCTTCCTCAATGG
>DPYP01000597.1:13204-14281 GCA_003545375.1 Lentisphaeria bacterium | reverse complement strand
GCACGTGTGTCCCCGATACCAGAGTAAGCCAACGCTGCCCCAAGTCAGCTATGACCATTGGTTCGGACTGCAGAACCTCAACAGCATCGACCTGATGAAAGAGCAGGCGGTCCGGGCGGCGGAGCTTGGCTGCGAACTGTTCGTGCACGACGCGGCCTGGTTCGCCGGGGGCTTTCCGAATGGTGTCGGCAACTGGGATGTTGTTGACCACGAAAAATTCCCCGACGGCCTTGAGCCGCTGGCGGACTACGTCCGGAGCCTGGGGATGGCGTTTGGTTTGTGGTTCGAGATCGAACGCGCTGCGCCGGGCACATCCGCAGTTGAAAAGCATCCGGAATTTTTCTTCGAGACCCACCAGTTCACGGATTGGGGACCCTGGGAGCGGCAGCAGTATCACCTCGACCTGTCACGCACGGATGCCCAGGATTGGGTGATCGAGACGATCGGTGGCTGGATCCGGCGACTCGATCTGCGCTGGAGCCGCTGGGACTACAACATCGAACCAATGCCGTTCTGGGACATAGTCGATCGCTCGGGCAAGATTCAGTACGCCTATATGCAGGGACTCTATCGTTGCCTCGATGTGCTGATGAAGGAGCACCCGAACTGGATGGTCGAACAATGCGCCAGCGGCGGACGTCGCGTTGATCTGGGGACGATCCGGCGGGGGCACACGTTCTGGTTTTCCGACCACACCGATACAGCGTCCTGTTGCCGGCATATGCAGGCACGTGCCAACCGCTTTCTGCCGGGGCACCTGCTGAACTCTTCTGTCATGGTGCCGCATGGGCATGGTGATGATGGGTATGACGACACCGCTTTTCTCAGCCGGATGCTTGGCAAGCTGGCGTTCGACGGTGACATTGCGAGCTGGTCGTCCGCGGTCACCGGCCGTGCCCGTCATTGGGCCGGGGCTTTCAAGGCGATCAGGCATCTGCTGGTCGAGGATTTCTATCAGCTCACACCCGATCCGCGGGATGCCAATGACCTGGATGTCCTGCAGTTCGTTGATTATACGGGCGCCGAAGCCGCAGTATTCGCCTTTGCCGGCGGGCAGCCATGCGCCGAGTCGGTCAG
>DPYP01000597.1:0-12801 GCA_003545375.1 Lentisphaeria bacterium | reverse complement strand
GAACAGTTGATGGGTGCCGGCCTCGCCATGGAGCTTGGTGCCGACGACGCGATGCTGTGGCATTTCAAACGCATCGAGTAGTGCGCTTGCGTCAGTGCCGGTTACAACAAACCCGACTGCCTGAAATCACCAAGGAGTAAAACATGATTGCACGACTGAGGTATTTAACGATAGGCGTATGTGTCGCAGTGGGCCTGGTGGCTCCGGTGAAGGCGGTTGCCCAGAATGGCGATGCGACATTGGCGCTGGCTGAACTGTTGGGTCCGGGTGCCGCAGGCTGGAAACTCACGCGTGCTCCAGCCGCCGGTATCGTCTCGAACCCGGACGGCCGGACCGGCCTGTCGCCAGGGCAGGGCGGTTCGATCATCCTGCAGGGCAGCGCCGATTACGGGCCGGGGATCGAGCATCTCTTGGAGGTGCGTTTTTTATCGACTAAGACCAATTCCGGTACCGTCGATATCAGGATGGGACGCGACGATGCGGCGCCGGACAGAAAGCCATTGGCCTTCTTTTTGTCCGTGTCCAATGAGGCCAGCCTTCGTTACAGCTTTAGCAACCAACTGGTCGAAACCCCGGTACATGGCGTCATCAACGGCGAATACGAGCTGCTCGGGCTTAAGAAGCGCCAACTCAATTGGCCGGAGGATTATCGCAAACGCGTGGAATGGGCGTACGCCGGGCTGGCGACGGTCACGGAGCGGTCGTTCGCACTGCGCGTCACCAGCCGGTCCGACCGGGTGCAGATCTTTCTCGACGACGGCCTGATCGCCGAGTGGTTGGTCGGCGACGGCGTTGTCAATGGCAGCGTCGAGATCGAGCTGCGGGGTGAAGTTTTGCTTAGTTCGCTGCAGGCCCGCGAGGTGGATCTCGATTCGCTGTATCTTCCCGTTCCCCTTGATCATCATGTCAACGCCTCTGCGATAAACGGCGGCACGGTGGCGAGGGGCTCGCTGGCGACGACGGACGGTGCGGTGCGCGTTGGCGGCGTTCCGTTTCTCCTGGCCAGGCCCGATGCTGCCGGCAACGATCACGTCGATGTCGGGCAGAGTTGGTTTGAGCACGCCAACCTGGAGGGTTACCTGCAGAACTTCAACGGGCCGTTCGGCGGCCGCTGGAAGAGTTTCACGACAGCCAACCCGGCACGTCTTCAATTCGCGGTGCCGAAACAACCGTACTGCAGGCTGCATGTCCTGGCAGCGTCGGACGACGAGACGGACAGCCTGCCGGCGTTCTCGGCGCAGTTTTATCTGCCGGATTCCGGTTTTCCCGTCAGTGCGGAAGCGCCGGTGCCCGCCTTCACGGCTGACGCCACCAGTGTCGAACGCCTGCCGGTTGAACTGACCGACGGTACCGACGGAGCCCTGCACCTGGTCACCTTCGAACTGGACATTGATCAGATTGCCGGTCTCAGCAAGCTTGAATCGCTCTCTGTCCAGACCCGGTATACGAACGGACGGACCATGCTGGGGCTGGAGCTGACCAAATCGGTACAGCTCTTCCGCAGCTACCCGGATCCGATTTCCTACAGCTTCCACGGCGCCGGCCTGCCCAGTGCCGTGCATGTCTACGCGATGACGCTGGAACGGCCGCGGCTCGAGCTGGCGTTCGAGCCGGACAAGCTGGCCCACATCTGGGTGTCTCCCGAAAGCCCGTCGTACACAGTCACACTCACCAACCACACAGATGCCGCACGGACCGTGTCGCTGCTGCTGCGGACAACCAGCTACGACGGCGAAGAATCGACAGACCAGAAGGAAACGCGGACGGTCATGCCGGGCACGACGATGACCGTGCCGTTTTCGCTCAGCCTGCAACGTTATGGCAGTCACACGGTAGAACTGACGTTGGTCGACGGCGACCAGACCTGGACGGCCGGCCGGCGCCTGGCGTACCTGCATGCCGACACCCGTACCCGGGGCGGCTGGGAACGCGGCAAAGGCGCGCTGTGGGGGTACTGGGGCTATGGCAGTGGACACTATGGTGTGCCGCGGGAGGAAGAGCTCCGGATCATGGTGCAGGCGGGCTGTGAGACTATGTCATTCGTAACCTTCGGCGAAACGACGCCCGAGGTGCAGGCGATCGGCAGGGAGTTCGGGATGAAAACGCTGCCCGGTTTCGACGGCTACGATAAGTGGTTATTGGGAATATTCAGCCACAACCTCAAAGGCGGAATGGCGCCGGAGGAGGCGGAGGCGATACTGCTGAAAGAGCTGAAGACGCGGAGACGGTCATCCAGCGATCTGGACGAGGCGCGATATATCGGCTTTTTCCCGGAGCCCAATATCGGCCACATCACACACGGCAACCTGCCGGTTTATTACGGCGAACCGGAATACGTTCCGAGCGAGGAGGAACAGAAGAATCTGGACAATCTGCGTGACGCCTTCCTGCGCGGCGTCAAGATGGTGAAGGAGCATTGGCCGGAAGTCGAGATCATGATGCCCTGGGGGGATCCGATGTTTCTCCCGCCGTTCCTCCGCCAAGACCCGAAACTGGCCGACCTGATCGATGCACAGGGTATTGACGAACCCCTGTTCGAGCGCCTGCCGGAAGCGCAGATCGGGCAGGCTACGGGTCACCGCAAATGGCAGCTGCGCCAGGAATGGAAGAAGATCGGCAAGGAGCCGGAGTACATCTTCGTCGAGGGCAATTTCGTGCCGGCAGTGCCCGGCGGCGTCACCGTGGCGGAGCAGGCCGACTATGTCGTGCGCCACCTTCTCCACTTCCTTGCCTATGAAATGTATAACCTGCCGGCCGGCGTGACCGGTGTGAGCTCCGCCAACTGGTACGGTGAAGAACACTATGGCACCGGTTACCTGATCGACCGGCGCCCGTATCTGTCGCCGAACCCGGCGTATGCGACGTTCGCGACGTTGACCCGGCATCTGAACCGGAAGAATTTTACCCGTTACCTGCCGACCGGCAGTCTCTCGGTGTTCTGCCTGGAGTACAAGCATCATGAAACCGGTGAACTCACGTACGTGATGTGGACGGTACGCGGTGAGCGGCCCGTCTCCCTGAACGTCGGTGGAGGCGGCAAGCCGACTGTCTACGACCAGATGGACAACCAGATCAGGACAACGCGCAAAGGCGCCGAGATTCGTTTCACGGTCGGCTCGTCACCGGTGTTTATCGAAGGGCTTGCCGATGCCCCCGCGGTAGAGCTCGGGGCGCCGGACCATGCCGACTCAGCTCCGGCCGAAGTCACCACGAAGCTGACCAACTTCGGCGACGGGAACTGGTCGATCAGCGAAGCTCGTGACGAGACGTACGAGCATAATCATCCGCAGCAGATGGCTCGATTCCAGGGCAAGATGCGTGTCAAGAAAACGCCGGCACCGAAGAAGCAGGGCGGCAGGGCGCTGTCGATCCGCTTGCAGAAGCAGGACAAGGAGCGCGTGACCATGCCGTGGTACACGACGTTGATCCCTGAGAACCCGATCGTCATTCCGGGCCAGGCCAGTCACCTGGGGTTGTGGGTGAACGGCCACAGCGACTGGGGCCGGGTCATCTACAGCCTGCGTGATGCGCAAGGCGAACGCTGGGTCAGCATCGGTACAAAAGGACAGTGGAACTGCGACGACATTCACGGTTGGAGCGCCTTCAACTTCGACGGCTGGCGCTACCTGCGCTTCGAGATGCCGGCCCACGCGCCTTATGACAGCTTCCGCGAGGTCGGCACGACCTGGTGGGGCCACTTCGAGAAGGGCGACGGCATTGTCGATCTGCCGCTGCAAATCGAGAAGGTAATCGTCGAGCGTCGCACCCACGTGATGTACGTCAATGAACCCGTTGAAGCAAAGGACGAGGACGTCCTGTTCGGTGACTTGTTTGCCGAGTATGCGAGCGCCGCGGACCAGGGCGACGAGGCGGTGCGCCTCTCGCGCTTGCGTATGCCGTTGCCGGCCGACCCGCCGGCGCTGCAGAACCCGATCGCCGAAATGATCGAATCCGGCACCGGTGCACCGATGCAGATCAGCGGTACCGAACTTCCCATGCACGGCCCGGATGGAACGAAGTGCCATGTGAACTTCGATCTGGTCGAGGGCGCCACCAGCTACGACGTCTGGGCCTCGCCGTACACCGACGGCCGGGGCGCCATGCGTCTCGGGTCGGGCCTCACGGAATCGCGCCAGCTGGTGGAAGGCTTCCGGCCGGAAATAGACTTTTACCTGTTCATTGTATACAACGATAAAGACGGCAAACCGTCGAAGCCGTCGGCGCCGTTCAAGATCCGGCTCCAGGACCTGTTCCTGCAAAAGTAGTCTTGACGCCGGAACTCTATCGACCGGTCGTCCCGGCAGGGGGACGTTCCCGTTGCCGTTGAGAAGCCAGGCAATGAGCAAGATGACGCAGCACCAACACAAGGCAATCATCCAGGCGGTAACCCTTGCAGCAGCTCTGCTGCTGGCGCCGCAATTTGCCTCCGGGAAGACCCTTTTCCTGGCCCATTACGACGAGACCGTCGATGCGGACTTCGCAGTCGGAATTGCTGCGGCGCGCCCGGTGAAGGGATACCAACGCGCCGGCATCGTGACCGCCGGGCACTGGGGCGGCGCCGTCGACCTGACCGACAGCAACCGCACCTGTACTTACCCGGCGCTGAAGAACCTCAATCCGCGCCGTGGTACTGTCGACTTCCGGTTCGCCATTGACGAGGACCGCTCGACGCCGGCGCCGGCCATGTACCACCCCCTGTTCGGCTGGTACAACATGCCGAAACAGCCTGGCGACGGTAAACGCGAAACGGCGTTCGAACTGTACTTCCAGGGACGGGCGCTGACCTTCGACATTTACGCGCCGAAGAGTGCGCCCGCCAGTGGCAGCATCGAGGCAGAAGTCGGCAAATGGTATCATCTGGAAATCAACTGGGACTGCACCGGTGGCGACGGCGAGAGTGAATACAATGTCTATCTCGATGGTCGCAACGTCATTCGGGCAACCGACAGGCTGAGTCTCAAAGCGGCCGGTGGCCTGCTGCACCTGGGAATCTGGGACTATGGATTCGGGCACCACTTAAAGGGGCGTATCGACGAGTTGCGGATCACCGACCAGATCGAACACCGGACCTCTTTTACACCGCCTGCCCAGGCGTATCCAACCCCCGGCACGAGGAACGGCGTCAAACTTGCCTATAAACAGACGATGCAGAGCCTGGGTGCATTGAAAACAGAAATCCGTGGGCTCGAATCCGCCGCAAAAGAACAGCCGCCGCAGATCAGGAAAAACATCCGCGACAACCGGGCGGTCATGCGGAACAGTGCCAGTTCGATGGCGAAGATTCGGGCGTTGCTGCCAGCCGCAAAGGCGCGCTACCCGGAGCTCCAGAAAGATATAGACATCGCAGCGGACGCCATCAAGGTAGCCCGCCATGACGTGGCCCGGGCAACCGGGCTGCTGTACGCCCGTATCCCGCGTATTCACAACGAGACCGTGGTCAACCTGGCCTATCTCCGGGACGAAATCGAAGGGTTGCGTCGGGCGCTTCACTATTGCCGGGACCTGGCCGACACGACGCCGGCAGCAGGGGCCGCAGCCAGGGCAAGCGAGACGGTGGCTGGCGTCTCGAAAATTCTCGGCACGGTCAGCGACGGTTTCTTCCGCATGTTCGAGGATTCACCGGGGGCACGCGCCGATCCGGTCGCGGCCCTGCAGGCGTTCAGCGCGAATCGGGCCAAGGCCCGTATCATGCAGGCGCTGTCGCAGCAGATCAGCGAGGCGGCCGCAACCGTCAAGCGCGCGCGCAACACCGTCGCAGCCGAGCTGCAGGAGTTGCGTAGCGGTCCGGCGATAGTGGCGCACTTTCCCGCTTTCCGCCGGTTCAATCCACCGGAGCCGGGTCCGGTCGCCGTCGAGCCGGACGGCACCCTGAAGCGGGTCATTTTCGGCGGCGCCCACGGCAGGACCGACACCATGTCGGTATTGAACTTCGACACGCTGCGGGAGACCGGCGTCAATGTCACCTGGCCGAAGCAAGCCGAATTCGCCACGAAGAGATCAGCCGCGACGATCGCCCAATGGGAAGAGTACAAGATTCCGCTGTCCGACAAGATTTTTCTCTACGCCGTCGGTGACAATATGTATCGTCCGGAGTGGTTCGCCGATGTGTACGGCGAGAACCCGGATTACTATTTTGCCGCGGGTTACGGTTACACCGGCACCGGCGGTTTCGACTATCGCCATCCGCTGCCGCGAAAACTGATTATGCAATACCTGGAGGAAGCGGCCCGGATCAACGGGCAGGAGCCGTACACCTTCATTTACAAGGGCCCCTGGGAGGCGCATCCGTATCGCGGCACATCGGTCGATGTCCCCGGCAAACGCACGGTGGCATTTCACGAGCATGGCTTCAGTAAGGTCGCAGTGAAGGCGTTTCGTGGTTATCTGCAGGCGAAGCACGGAACCATTGCCAATCTCAACCGCGCCTGGCGCTCGAACTACGGCAGCTTCGGCGCGATCCAACCGCCGGCCCCGTTGATCCGCGCGTTCATCGTCACAAGAGATGATCGCGGCCAGGACGTATACTCGATGTTCCTGCCGAACAAACGCCTGCCCGGTGCCGCGACGACGGCGCTCACCTACGAGTTCGAACGCTGTCGCAAAGACCTCTACGCCGATTATCTGGCGGACTGTCGTGCGGCCATCAAGCGCGGCGACCCGAAACACCCGCTCGCCTCGTCGACGTCCGGCGGTATCATGGGTGAAATTCTCATCAATTCACTCGACGACCTGCTGATGCCCGAGCGTTGCGTCGACATGTGGGGCAAGCATCCGTCCGGCGGCTACGGCTGGGCTGACTCGCCGTACATGTACGGGTTGAACCGTTACTTCAACAAGACGCTGGTGGCGCTGGAGTATTACGGCTGGGCGCAGGAGGTGATCGGTGAGAATTTCTGGCCCACGTTCAAGGCGGCGCCGGGGGCGACTGTTGAAACTGTTTACAACGCCGGGCGCCGCGATGCCTGGCATGAGTACAGCTGGGACCGGCGTATGCTGCTGTTTTACTGGACCCAGAAGATCGTGCAGATGCGCGACGGCATCAACGAGATCAATTCACCACTGTTGCGGGAGTGGTCCGGCCTGATCGCGGCCACGAAACGGCGCGTCATCGATGTCAATGACATTCTCATCAACGTACCGATCATCAAGCCCCGAATCGCGGTGGTGCATCCCGGGGTTTCGATCATCAACGCGTACCCGACCAACGCCTGCGCCAAGGTCACCCGAGACATCCTCGACCGGTTGCTGGCGAAGCAATATCATTTCGGCATCGTGCCGGAGGCGTTCATCCTCAACGGCCGCGACCGGCTCGAGAACTACGACGTGGTGATCCTGCCGTACGCCCAGTATTTCAAGGACGGGTTCGACAAGAGACTCACGGACTGGGTTCGCGACGGCGGTTCACTGATTGCCGCCGGGCCGTTCGGTTTGTACAACCAGTACGGCGCCGAGCTCGAGCACGGCGCCGCCGCGGTCTTTGCCGGCACGGCGTTCGTCTACCCGCCGCCCGACGACTACGAACTTTCCTGGGAATGGCAGGCGCGTCGCAATGGCGAATCAGTGGCGCGCGACTACTTCGCGAATAATTACGGTGCCGGCAAGGTCCTGATGACCCTCGATGGCAGAGGCTTCGGCCGGCTCGGAACGTTATCTGCCGAAGCACACGTGGGCACAGAGATCGGCGCAAAGATCTCCGGCACCGGGGCGGACAGCGGCACGGCAAAGAAACAAGACGACCGCGCCCGGGCGTTGAAACTGGACAATGACGAAGACCTGCCGCCGGCAGTCAGGAAGCTCTATCGCCTGCTGGACATGTCAACGGCTCGCAAGGCGCATGTTGCCAGTGGCAATGTCGAGATGGTCTTGCGGCAGAAAGACGAGGCCGGACCGTTGTATGTATCGCTGTTGAACTGGGATTATACAGACGCGCTGTCGACCGAAGTCATTGTCCGCGGCGAATACGCAACGGTCACCGACCTGTCGATCGACGGCGGCTTCCCGGTGCCCGCTGCTGTTGCAAACGGCAATACACGGTTGCCAATTGTGCTCGGACCTGGTGAAGGACTGATGCTGCGGCTGCAATAGGACGGAACCCGGCGTCTGTCTCGAATACAGCCTTCAGTCTGTGCCCTGAACTGATATTCGGCGTCCCGCCTGGCCGAGCTCCAGTGTGACGTTGATTTGCCCGGCCGTCTGGGTATACCCGCAGGCCGAATCATCGTTGCACGGTTGGTCGTCATCGACGGTCACGACGTACCGGCTTTGCCGGTCAGCCATCTGCAGCGACACGGTTGTTTTGCCGTTGCCCTGCAGGACGATGCCCGCCTGGTTCGTGCTGCCCTCCGGTGATGTCGCGGAAAGAATCCATGCGTACGGGTTGGAAATGTTTTTGATCACCGGGTGGCTGGTCACCAGGTAAGAGAATTCCACCGTGGATTTGATCTCGTCGTTGCTTTCCCAGGCCGGATCCCAACACCAGTATTTGACCGTAAGGTCCAGCCAGTCGGCACGACTGTGAATGAACGTGCCTTTACCGAACGTCATCTTCAAAAGGCTTCGCCCGTTCGGGTAGGTGTCCTCGATGGCGCGGAAGACGTCGGCTCGTCGCGAGTATGTCCGATCGAATTCGACGCTGCAGGACGGGGCGATGCCGTGGTAAGCCTTGTAGTCCGACCAGAGAGAGGTCTTCACTTGGGTGATTTTCTGCAGGCCATCGATCGGGGGTGCATCCACAACATGTCCCTCGACCCACATCGTGCAGTAGACATTGACCGGCTGGGTCGGTACCTGGCTCGATAAGTTGCCGACATCGGTTCGATAGCCCATGCCCAGATAGAATGTCTTCGATTTTTCATTGCCGAACCAGTACCGCTGATCGATGCCGGTCTGCCCGCAGCCGGTAAGGACGACATGCAATGAATACATGCCGGCGCGTGTCGGCGTGAAAGTGCCGCGAAGGCGATTGCCGTCTGTCGTATAGGCGATTTCTTCCGGCGGGCTGGTGGTCAGGCTTTCAACGGCAAATTCCGAACATGCCGTGCCGTCGGGCGCGTGGAGCGCGATTTCGAATGCCCGCTCCTGGCCCGGCGCCAGACTGTGGTCGCCGGGGAACACGAAAAACAGATTGTTGAGGTTCGAATCGAAGGTGTTTCCCCGGTAACTCACCTGGTCGGGTTTCCAGAATCGATCCGGAACCGGGACGACATTGTGGTTGAACAGATTGTCGCTGACGACGACGCCCTTCGGTCGCTGGTATGGATCCCAGATGACCAGCCCGCGTTTGTTGCGCAGCAGCCGGTTATCCGAGACAACGATATCGTTGCAGGCCGGACCTTGCCATAATTCCGAGCCGCTGAGGGTGATTCCGGAGTCCAGGTTGTCGATGATCTGATTGCCGGTAATCGCAGAATTGTGTGACCATTTCATGACAATACCACGCTGGTTGCGGACAAGCGTGTTGTCTTCGATCCTGTGCCCGTACGAAACCGGATTTTCTTCGTCTTTGCTGTCGGAGGAGATGAGAATGCCGTTCTTGAAATTTCTGATGATACAGTTCCTGATCGTGACATTGTGGCGTTCGAGGCAGGTGATGCCATTGCCCCAGCCGGTGCCGGAGATGGTGTGCCCGCCGCCGTCGATGACTATGTTGTCCGCTGCCACGACAATGCCCTGGGGGCACTGGATAATGTCACGCGTAAGGACAATATCCGTGGTAATCTTTTGCCCGCCACGGCCTTGTATGAACTGCTCAGCCTCGAGCAGGGGGACGGCAGCGGCGACGATTACAAGGTAGAGAAACGGCTTCATCGGGTTACTCTCTTCAAATCAACCGGCTAGGAAATTTATTGGCACGACCACTGCGCAGGCGTCACCGGCTTGGCATTGGTCGTCCGATAAATTACACCGTTTGCGGCGGCTTTTCTTTATAAATCCAACTCGGGTAGTGCCTCGAGAAAAAGCACCCCATTGTGAGCAAGGCTGACTTCACCGGGCTTCGGATTGCTCTGGCCGCCGCGCTCGCCCGCTCCACGCGGCTGACCCGGTCGTTGAGCGGAACGATCCTCGACGCCTTGTGCGAGCCTGGCGACACGTATAACGGGCCGGTCTCCTCGTCGAGGTCTGTCAGCGGAATGATCGCAAACAGCCAGTTCAGCGACGATCCCGCCTGTTGATACGTCTTGTAGTCGCAGTGGCCAGAAGGACTACTGCCCTGGTAGTCGCCCCCCGTACCGGCGGCGCCCGGTGTCTTCAGATAGGAGATGAACGCCGAAAGGCAGGCGGGGCCGCCGAGCAGCTCCTCGACGGGTCCGAGCACCGCTGGATGCTCGGCGATGAACAACAGATCCGGGTCGTCCTGATACTGGCCCTCGACGGTGTACTGGGTGGCCGGCGTCGGATAGCTCTTGTCGCCTTTGACGCAGTTGCCGCTGCGCACGGCCCGCATCACGCCTCGCTCGAGTCGTTCGAGCTCGGCGGCGAATACATCTCGCACGATCAGAAACCCGTCTTCAGCGTAAGACTGCTTCTGGTCAGCGGTTAGCTGCATGCTCATGGGCAAACTCCTTTCTTCATCATAGGACTCAAAATAGGGAAGGCAGGAATGGGGAGCAAGAGAGGGGAATGACCGCTGCGGCTCGGAACCGGCGGGTCTCTTTGGGGCGGATTGCCGCTCCTCGAATGGATCTGCCAGAAAAACTTGATACACGGGTGGCATAAGCTTATTTTCACATTGCCGTCTAGTACCGCTGAGAAAAATGGAAAATGAGAGGAGGTTGAGATTGTCTATTAACAAAGCAAAAATTTCCGTAGATCTGAATCGGCGGTTGGGAGTTATCAGCCCCAACCTGTACGGGTGTACTTGGGACTGGCGGGATTCCGTGCGCGGGGATTCCGTGCACGGGGGCATGTGGGTTGGAGATGACGACACTATTCCTCACATCGACGGATTTCACCCGGGCGTAATTGCAGCCTTAAAAGAGCTTTCATTGCCGGTGATTCAGTTCTTCCCCCAATCGCCTTTCTACAACTGGGAAGATGGCGTCGGTCCCAGGGAGAAGAGACCGCGGCTGCTGTTGCCCTGGGGCCGGGTGCGAGGACACGAGCCTGTGGAAATTTCCAACGATGTAGGCACGGATGAGTTTATCCGCTTCTGCCGTCTTCTCGGCGCTGAGCCGCTTTTAGATACCAACGAGAATGATCCGCTGGGGTCGAAAAACTGGGTCGAGTATTGCAATTATGATGGGGGGACTAAATATGCCCGCCTGCGAGCCGAGCACGGGCATCCAGAGCCTTACAAGGTCAAGTACTGGCACGTCTACGCCTGGGGCGACATGGAGCCGGATGCCCACGCCCGGGATTTCAGGAAATTCGCAGCGGCTGCGCGCCTGATCGATCCAAGTATCGAGATGATTGGCTCTGCGGTGGGCGGATCGAAATGGGTCAAAGCGTTTTTCGAGACGCTCGACCGCGCGTTTACCCCTGTGATGGGCGGGATAAGCCTGGTCGACCATATGGCCTACATGCACTACTTCGGCGTGTTGATGAAAGATGTCGATTTCACGGATGACGATTACTACCGGCTTTTGCGCAACACCGAGGGATTGGATGATCGCCTGCGCGAATACGACGCCACGCTGCGGTTCTATTCGCAGGGCCGACAACCGTGGGCTCACAACTGGCTGCAGGAACCCTACAGCAAGCAGGCTCCGCAAGCCAGCGAAATGAAAATCGTGATATCTGAATGGGCGGTTAATTGGGCCAGCAGAATTTGCACGATGCGAGATGCGATTGCAGCGGCGGGCATTCTGGATACTTATCACCGCTGGGCAGACCGCATCCATATGGCATTGAGCTACAATTTAACGGGTGGGCAGGCGCTGGTGCAAACACATGCCGACAAGGTATGGGTGACGCCGACCTATCATTTATTCAATATGTACAAGCCGCATCGCAACAACGAGGCAGTGGAAATCGAGATGGAATGCGAAAGCATTGAAGTAGGCCAGGAAGAAGGGAATTCTGATTTCTTCGGCAGTCTTTCTGTTGCCCGCGACCAGCCACTGTCCTGTCTCACTTCCTCGGCCTCTGTCAATGCCGCCGGAAGTGAAGTGATACTCAGTGTTACCAACCGCCATCTGACGGACGAAATCGAGGCGCAAATAGCGCTCGAGGGCGCCAACAAACCTGTGTCGGGCACCCTGACTTTACTTGCAGCAAAAGAAATAAGAGACTACAACGACGGCGAAAATCCAGATCGCGTAAGGCCGCAAACAGAAGATTTTGAGCCGCAAGATTGTCGCTTCAGTCTCAATTTTCCTCCTCATTCCATTACGGTGATCAGATTAAATATCTGACCTGCGCCGCCGCCGCCGCCAGAGACTTCACCCGCATCTTGAAGGAAGTCATCCAGGTCATCTTCCAGATTGCCACGAGCTTCTTTCAGAGGTTCAGCGGAATAGATGTAAATCTGCATCCAATACAGTATCCGTTGACAACGGGTTCACAATCAAGAACTGATTGAACATTAGGCAGGCGCAGGCAAGCCCTCTGAGGTGCATACCAGTTTTGACCAACTTTATCGAAGAACGTGTCCGGAATTTCCTTGGCATCGATAGTCACTCCTCCGCGACCGTAATTGCCACACGACGTTGTCGGTGCGGCAAACGCCCAGGTTCCCTGCGTCCCGGTTGTATGCGTAGATTTGGGACTCCCGGCCCGGGCAGATTCTATTAATCGCCCGATGGCCGGGCAACGGATTGCGGTAAATGACGCCGTTATCTGGACTGGTCCCCGGGAGGTTAG
>DPYP01000183.1:0-9230 GCA_003545375.1 Lentisphaeria bacterium | reverse complement strand
ATCGGCCCAGGAGAGGTTGAGCTGCGCGGCGGCGCCGTTGGCGAGCTGACCGACAGCCACGACGCTGTCCTGATACTTACCCGGTGCCAAGGTTTTTGACGTCCCCAGAGCGGTGGCCGACTGCCAGTCGCCCCCGGCCCATTGAATGAAATCAATCTCGTGCACGCCCAGTTCGACAACGACGCCACCGCTGTCGGTATCGGTGAAGCGCCATGGTGCGGCAGCGGGCGACGAGCGTTCGAGGTAGCCCAGGCGGGTAGACCAGACCAGTGTGGGCTCGCCCAGCGTGCCTTTGGCAACCAGCCGGATCATGTCCTGGAAGGGTTTGCCCCAGCGGCCGCTGTGGCCCATGAAGAACGGAACGCCGGCGGCCTTCACCAGTCGGGCGATTGCCCGGGCGTCGGTAGCGGTGTGGGCCAGCGGTTTTTCGCAGAATATCGCTTTGCCTCTCTTGCAGGCGGCGGCGACGACCGGCTTGTGAAAAGCCGGCGGCGTAGCGATCCAGATGAGGTCGCAGGTGTCGATCAGAACATCGAGCGACGGCGCAGTCCCGGCACCGTGTTTCGCGGCTACGGCACGGGCACGATCGGGGGCGATGTCATAAATAGTTAGTTGGCCGACGTCACGTATCAATGACAGGCTGGTGGCGTGATCGCCGGAGACCAGGCCGGCGCCGACGAGGCCTACTGTGAGTTTGGGCATTGGGAAGGTTCCGGTGTTTGGTTAGTCTGCATTGCCCAGGTACAGGCGCTTTGCTACGACTCATATGATAATGGAGGGACGTCGATGTTCAATCTCTCGGTGCGTCAATATCTCCTGTCTTGCAACTTCATTGTCAATACGAGTCCTATGGCCGGTACGATGAGGGCGTACAACATCGCATCGCGGAATGTCCCGGTGACATGTTCGACGAGGGCGAAATACAGTGGGCCTCCGGCACTGGCGAAGACCATGAAAGACTGGTACTTGCCCTGGATCGCACCGAGATGGCGGCGCCCGAAGAAAACGGGCATCGACAGCGAAAAGACCGGTCCCATGCACGCACCGGAAAGGCCCAGCCCCAGGATGCTCAGGACGTAGCCGGCACGCAGATGCAGGAAGCCCAATGCCGCGTAGCACAGCAATTGTGCCATGCACATGAACAGCATAACCCGTTTGATTCCCAGACGGTCACTGACCCATGAAATAGCGAATCCCGCAGGAATCGAGATGCACGCCGCCGGGATAAAGATGATCAGTGCTTTTTGCTCGCTGAACCCCGCCTCCGCACCGATCGCAACGAGATGGAACGTGAACCCGGTGATTATCAAACCGAATATTGCGGAGATCATCACGACTGTCCAGAATTCCAATGTGCGTACCGCTGCCGCGACGGTGATGCCGGGAGGTTCGCCGTTGGCGCCGGTGTCATCGACTTGGCCGTCGACAGCGATACCGCAGGTCTCGGGGCTGTCCCGGCAGAACAGCCAGGCGACAACCGGTAAAAGGGTACAACTCGCCAACCCGAGCCATAGCCACGCGCCGCGCCAGCCCAGATGTTGGACGATGCCGTAGATGACGATCGGTGTCGAGTTGAACATGATCCCGTTGCAAATGCTCAGCGCCGCGACGGCGCGGCCCCGCCGGTTCTCGAACCAGCGGCCGATCAGCGTGTTGCTGACGACCGCCAGCATGCCCTGTCCGAAAAACCGCAGGAAGAAAATGCCGATGGTCAGCGCCAGCATCCACGCGGCGGCGACGGGTACAATCTTCGCCAGGCGACCGGCAGCGGTCGGCACCAGTGACAGGTAGACCATGGTGAGGCCGCCACCGACGATGGCGATGCACATGAAGCGGCGGCAGCCGAATCGATCAACCAGGCGCCCGCCATGTGGCAGCAGAATGCCGGCCAGTATCGTGCCGATGCAATAGCACTGGGTGAGGGCAGTGCGTGACAGGCCGCTGGTTGCCAGCAGCGGTTCAGTGAATGGAGTGAACCCGACCGTCTGTCCGGGCATGCTCGCGACTATGGCGAGTATCGCAATCGGCAGGATAATCCAGCCATAATAGAACGGCAGGTGGCGTGGATCAAACGGCACATCGGAAGCGAACAATCTTGCAGCCGAACTCTTCATAGCCGGGCTTGTCAGGTACAAGCCCGACTACGGTGAGTGAGGGGGGGGGTCAGTCCTGTTTCGGCTTTGCCGGCAAGAACTGGGACATTTCGTTCTCGACTCGCTCGAGCAACGCTGCGAACACTTCGGACTTGCCCGAATCGCCACCTTTGCTCAGGGCGGTCCAGCTGACCAGCACGCGACGTTGCGCATCCTGCTTTTTGGTCACGGGCTTGCCCTCAGCTGTGATGTTGTGAAGTTTCGTCTGGAACGCCTCGAGGTCCTTGACGAAGTGCTGATCCCAATAGACGTTAAATTCTTTGGTCATCGTCTCGAAGTACATCTCGGAGATAGTTTTCGTGAATGCCTCGTTGCTGAGATCACCCCAGCTTTGCTGGACTATCATTGCATTGGCTTCGAGCTGTTTCTTAAAGGCCGGCATCACTTCCTTGTTGAGTTCGACCATCATGGATGCGATCGCCATGTCGGTGTGATCTTTGAGACGCTGTTCGAGCGCTGGTATCATGTTGATTACGGCGGCGACCAGGTTCTTCGACCACACGTCCGACTCCTCTCGCAGTTTTTGCACTGCGGTCTCTCGGTGCTTCGGCAACTCAGTTGCGCACCAACTGCGAGCATATTCGACTACCTGCTCCTCGGTCGTCTGCTCCTCGACAACGTCGGTGATGAACTTGTAGACATATGTGGTGTACGCCAGCACGATGATGATCAGGATAGCATAAATCCAAGCCACGGTTTTCATTCCCCGCCGGATATGCTTTTCCTGCGTCTCGATCATCTCTTCCAGTGCTTGAACGCGTTCTGCTGGCTTACTCATTGTCAGTTACCTCTTCTGCTGCCACGACGGGCTCGCGGCCTAAACCCGGCTGGACCTCGTACATGATCAGTTCGAGAATGCCGCCGATCAGATCATTCTCCAGTTCCTCTCTGCGCTCATTCGAAATCGCACCGTCTTCCACCATGCCATCGAGGGTGCTTTTGAGGCCGTCGAGACTCGCCTTGACTCGAGCGTAGCGTTCGGTCATAAACGTCGTCATGTCTTCCAGCATCACGCTTTCCATTGTGCGGGTGTACTTCTTGAATTCGTCCGGGGCAAAGTGCGGCACGATATTCGAGAGCTGCTCCGTGCTCTCGCCCATGCCGGATACCATCGAACCGAGCAGTTGATCAGCAACCTGCTCCCGGGCGTGTTTTTCGAGGTTCTCGCCCATGTCGTTAGCCTTCTGTTCAATCTCGTCCAGGTTTTCCTTGAATTCGGCGATGACCTTTTCCGTGAATTTTGGCACGACGTCCTGTCGCAGTTCGTTGACAAACGAATTGAGTTCGGGTTGGACCAAGTCTTTACACTCAACCATGAGTTGATCGCGCAGGCTGTCGAAATCGTAGCTCTTCGCGTAGGCATTCAGCCAGCAGGCCAGCCGGCCGACAAACAGCAAGAGCAGGACAAGCAGCACCAAAACGCCGCATATGCCCAGCCGCCGCTGCTTCACACGCAGCGACTGGTTCTGCACCAGTTTGATTTCGAGCGCTGCAAGACGCTCCGTCAATTCTTGTTCCGCGAGCCCTGTGTCTTCAGCCATGTTTTTCCCCAAGGTTGATTAAATGGCGCGACGGACGATCCGCGTGTTGCAAGTGCAAGTGGCCTTGACTGGCTGCAGTTCGTCGTCAAACTGGAGTTGCTGGACACACCGCTACTCCCCCTCCGACTGCGGAGCTAAGATAAATATTGCCGGTCATTTTTCAACCACATATCTGAAGATCTCTGCCACTTTTGACAAAAGTCCGGCACGTCCGATGGCCGCGGACCCATCCCCGCAACCGGTTAGAACAAACCGCGCACCTGCCCGCTGTCTACGTCGACGTCGATATTGCGATAGGCCGGATTCGATGCCGTTCCTGGCAGCAGCTTGATGTCGCCTGCCACCGGTGCGATAAAGCCCGCGCCCTTAAACACCAGGAAATCACGGATCGGCAGCGTGAATCCGCGCGGCCGACCTTTGAACTCCGGATCGTGGCTCAGGCTCAGGTGCGTTTTTACCATGCAGGTCGACATCTCACGATTCTTCGGGTCCGCCTCGAGCGCCTTTGCCGTTGCCAGCGCTGAGTCGCTGTAACTGACGCCGTCCGCTCCGTAAACGTCACGGGCGATCAGGTCGATACGGTCGCGCAACGGCGTTTCGAGGCTATACAGAAAGTTGAACTCGTTCGGCTTCTCGCACGCTTCGATGACGGCGTTGGCCAGTTCCTCGGCACCGGCGCCGCCGGAGAGCCAGTGTTTCGATACCGCGACCCGGGCGCCTTGCGCCTCGGCGATACGCCGGACCAGGGCGATTTCCGCGTCGCTGTCGGTATGGAAATGATTAATGCAGACCACCGGCCGGATACCGCTGAGCTGGACAATTTCGATATGGGCGATCAGGTTGGCGCAGCCGTTCTCGAGCAGTTCGAGATTTTCCTTGGCATACACCGGGTCGAGCTTGAGGCCGGGCTTCACCTTGGGGCCGCCACCGTGCATCTTGAGTGCCCGAATCGTCGCGACCAGGACCACGGCGTCCGGTTTGATGCCGGACATGCGGCATTTGAGGTTCCAGAATTTTTCGTAGCCAATGTCTGCGCCGAAACCGCTTTCGGTCACCGTGTAGTCCGCCATGGCGACGCCGAGCCGGTCGGCGATCACCGAACTCTGGCCGATTGCGATGTTCGCAAATGGTCCGGCATGCACCAGTATGGGCTGTCCTTCGAGCGTCTGCATCAGCGTCGGGTCGATGGCTTTGAGCATCCACGCGGTCATCGCACCGTCGACTTCCAGATCGGCCGTGGTCACTTCATTGCCGCTGCGGTCGTAGGCCATCACAATGCGGCCCATGCGCTGGCGCAGATCCGCCAGATCACGTGATACCGCCAGGATTGCCATGACTTCACTCGACACCGTGATCTGAAAGCCGGACGGCATTTCGAAGCCATCCATCTTGCCGCCCTGTCCGATCGTGATGCTGCGCAGGCCCTGGGCGCAGAAGTCGATGACCCATTGCATCTTTACGCGCTCGGGATCGATGTCGAGACGTTTGAGATTGCTGCGTGCCAGACGGGCGTCGTCATAGTTGCGCTCGTGCTGCATGCGGGCGTTCAACGCCACCATGCTGAGGTTGTGGGCGTTGTTAATCGCGTCGATGTCACCGGTTAGCCCGAACGACAACTCGGTCAACGGGATACACTGCGCGAGCCCGCCGCCGCCAGCCGAGCCCTTGACGTTGAAGGTCGGTCCGCCGCTGGGTTGCCGGACAGTGCCCACCACCCGCTTGCCGAGCCGGCCGAGGCCTTGGACCAGGCCCATAGTCGTCGTTGTCTTGCCTTCGCCCAGCGGTGTCGGCGTGATTGCCGTGACGTTGATTAACTTGCCGTTCGAGTGCCCGCCGATGCGATCGAGAATCCGCGCGTAATCAAGTTTGGCCAAGTGCCGCCCCATCGGGATGATCTCGTCGCTGGTCAATCCTATGGCTTCGGCCAGTTCTGCCGGCGATCGCATATTCGGTATGGCCGCCTCGGCAATTTGCCAGTCGGCCATCTGGGTCGGGTCAAGATTCATAATTCGCAGGTTCAGATGGGTGAAGTGAGTGTGACGTATCCAGGCCAAGTTGCCTGCTCAAGCGACGGAAAATATGATTCGCAACCGGGTGAATACAAAAGTTTGACAACGTCCCGCCACTGGCACGGTAGGAAAATGGCAGAAAAATCCGCTATCAACCCGGTGCGTATTGCCGGTGCCATAACCATCGCTGCTGTAGTCGGCGCCGCCCTTATCGCGATTTACCGCACCGGCGAG
This sequence comes from Lentisphaeria bacterium, assembly GCA_003545375.1. Taxonomy (GTDB): domain Bacteria; phylum Verrucomicrobiota; class Lentisphaeria; order JABSQK01; family CAJWLW01; genus CAJWLW01. The sequence continues at coordinate 3,293 of DPYP01000183.1, read as the reverse complement.
ACGATGGCGTGCCAACTCGATGCACCCGGAACAGCAGCCAATATACCATGCAATTCGATTCGGCGATGGTAGATTCGACAACAGTAACAGATTGCAGTTCGGATAAACCTGCGAGGAGAACTCGCAACTTTCAGCAGCACCGGATCATCACACATACATCGGCGGGGGGACTGCTAAAACACTACCCCGACGCCGACACGCAAGGTATTGCCGCGTGTGAAACCGATGTCTGCGACGCGTTCATCGATGGCGTGCTTGTACTCGATACGGGCCATGACGACATCGTTGAAATTCCAAAACAGCGTCGGACCTGTGGCCAGCCATTTCTCGCCGCCGCGTTCGCGTTCCAGTTCCGTTTCCCAACGAAACGACCCGCAGTCGTTGAAGTTCCAGCCGAGGCCGATGTCGATAGATACTGTCTCCTCGGCGCAGCGGTCCTGCTCCCACCAGTAGGTCGCGTCGGCGGTGATGATGTAGACAGTGGTTTCGCGCTCGAACGTCGCCGAGAACCCATAGTCCGTTGTCCCGTCGCTGATCGGGTAGTCCCCGGAGTCCTCGCCGACAGGAAGACGGATCTGCGGCACGATGCCGAAGTGCCCGGAGTATCCCCAGCCATTGGTGTACTTGCGAATCGGCAGGGCCAGCGTCAGATCGTCGAAGCCGTCATTGCGCTCGGTGCTGGTGCCGCCACCGGGGTCGGCTCGGCGCTGCCATTGGCGGACGTAAGGGAGTTTCCCGGTAATGCGTAACCACGGCTCGAAGGTGTATACGGCTTCCAGATGGGTGAGTTGCTTGTTCTCGTACAGGCCCGAGGGATTGTCGAGCTCGGTGCTGCCGGACATGAGGTTGTCCGACCAGCGGTGTTCGATGAATACCTGAACCCCATAGCCGCCCTGCCAGCGCGGCACCTCGTCCATGACCGGCTGATCGGCGGCGGCGCTCCTGGACAGAATCGCCAGAAGCAGAACGACGTTGCCGGCGCGCACTGCGGCGGTTCTCAGAACGATTCGGTCTGGAAAGGTAATCTTATTTCTTTTCGGTCGCAGCGATCGTTTCAACAGTCAGCTTCTTTCCTTCGACCAGTTGGTAAAAGCGTACCGGGTTGTACCCGGCCTTGCGGATTGCTTCGGCAAGCGATGCAATGTCGACAATCTTGCCTTTCTTGACCGACACTGTCAGCAATGAATTGACGCGATCGATGAGGACGCCTGTAGGCGGCAGCGCTGCGGTATCGACGAACTCGAGCCGGCACGCCTTCTTGCCGATGCCGAGCGCACATGTACGGCAGCACATGCCGTCGACCGCCAGGATGACGGTATCGGGCTTCTCCGTCAAGCGTTCCTTCACCAGTTTTTTTTCGTCCGTCAACGGATCGGTTGCAGATTCCGCTGCCTGAGCGACGGACAACGTCGCCACGACGAAGAGTACACTTAGCATGATAGGTATGCGCATAATGAAACCTTTCAAGTACATCCATTATAGGTAAAAACGGTCGTATTGCAACCAGAAATCACTGGCGGCGGAACAAGTTGAACTTGACGATGTAGTACATCGCCTTGACACCGTCCCAGACGCCGATTTTCTTACCCTCGTCAAAACGCCTGGCCTCGTAGGAGATCGGCACCTCATAGATGCGGCAGTTGGACTTAGCCAACTTTGCAGTGATCTCCGGTTCAAAACCGAAACAGTCGCACTCGATCTCGATCGTCTTGAAAATGTCGGCACGGATCATTTTATAACACGTTTCCATGTCGGTGAGATGGACGTTGGCCAAGGCGTTCGACATGGTCGTCAGAAACTTGTTGCCGACATAATGCCAGAATGAATCGACCAGCAGGTCGCGACCGGAATAACGGCTGCCAAACACGACATCGGCCTTGCCCTGTTCGAACAGATAAAACATCTTGGGATACTCCGACGGCGAGTATTCCAAATCCGCGTCCTGAATGATGACGACGTCGCCGGTCACGGCGTTCTGGCCGGTGCGAATCGCGGCACCCTTGCCCTGGTTGACGTCGTGATGGATGATCCTGAGATCGTCGCTGGTCGCCAGACTCTCGAGCTTTTCTCGAGTGCCGTCTGTAGAGCAGTCGTTGACAATAATTATTTCCTTGTCGATCTCGACAGCCTGCACCCGCTCGATTACCTGCATGATCGTGTCGAGTTCGTTGTAGACGGGAATAATGACGCTGAGTTTCAACAGCCTGCCCAAAGTGGAATGTAAGCAATAGAAACGACGATTGAGGAGAAGGAAGGAAAGGGCGGGAATCTAACCCCTATTCGATAGCGTGTCGACATGCAACTTATCATGTTGGGTACCTGTCCAAACCCCTATCGACACGCTATCTTTAGGTTTGCACTCCATACTTCCCCTATCCAAGGATATCGCTATGTTCGGACGTCTTGCCTGTACAGCCATAATGATGATTGCAGCAGTGACTGCATTTTCCGCGGGCAGCGGGAACGTCCGTATACCGCTGCCGCCCAAAGAGGAAATCGCCAAACTGCCGAAGGACGGTGGCGCCGAGTTCAACCGTCTGGTATTCGAACCCAGCCCGTATCTGCGGCAGCATGCCCGCAATCCTGTGGACTGGTATCCGTGGGGCGATGCCGCTTTCGATGCCGCTCGCGACCAGGACAAACCGATTTTCCTCTCTGTTGGCTACACCACCTGCCACTGGTGCCACGTCATGGAACACGAATCCTTCGAGGACGACGAAGTCGCGAAGCTGATGAACGACGCGTTTGTTTGCATCAAGGTCGATCGCGAAGAGCGCCCGGACATCGACAACGTCTACATGACGGTCACCCAGGCAATGACGCGGCGCGGAGGCTGGCCGATGACCGTGGTCATGACGCCCGAGAAGAAGCCGTTTTTCGCCGGCACGTACTTCCCGAAAAGCGGGCGCGGCGGTCGTCCGGGCATGATGGAACTGGTCCCGCATCTCAGTGCTTTGTGGCAGAACGATCGCGACAAGCTGCTGAAGGACGCCGACGCCATCACGGAGCATCTGAAGGCCTTGAGCAGCGGCACGCCGGGTGACGGTCTCGGACTGGAGAGCCTTGGTCTGGCTTTTCGTCAGCTCAAGGGCCGTTTTGACAGTGATCGCGGCGGTTTCGGACAGCGGCCGAAATTTCCCGTGCCGCACAATCTCGCGTTCCTGCTGCGCTATGCCGACCGTACCGACAATGCCGAGGCGGTCGAGATGGCTGTCAAAACGCTTACCGCCATGCGATACGGCGGCATTTACGATCATGTCGGTTTCGGCTTCCATCGCTACTCGACCGACCCC
>DPYP01000008.1:0-10254 GCA_003545375.1 Lentisphaeria bacterium | reverse complement strand
GTCATCGCGATCATCGCCATCCTGGCATCAATGTTGTTGCCGGCACTTACAAAGGCGAAAGACAAAGCCAGGGAGATCGTTTGCGTAGGGAACTTGAAGCAACTGGGGTTGGGCTTGTTGATGTATGGCGATGATGCGGATGAATGGCTGCCGTATAACACCTATCATCGCACAGGGACCTGGGATGGCTGCCACATAATTTACGAGAAAGTTGGTGGCATTGAGTTCAATGGCGCCAACGGTCTGGGGCAGCTGTATCCTGATTATAACGGCAGTAGCGACATTTATTACTGCCCCAGCCTGGGCTGGCCTGGTCTCAATAATACAAATGACGGGTATGGCAATGGTGCCTTTTCGAATTGGGGATCGACCAGCAAGCTGGTGTACTCATCTTACTATTACCGTGGCTCGAAGAATCGGTCACCGACACCGGCCGGTGGCTCGGTCAAGGGCGGTGGATTCAGGCTCGTATATCCATACGGGTCATCTACGACAGCCATTGCCGCAGACAAGTTCAGTACTGAATTGGTGTCACCCATTGCTCACGGTTCCGACACGGCTGGCAGATACCACGTTATCTACCTTGACGGTCATGTCGAGGCGTACCGGGACGACGGGTTTGTATACTTTAGCCACGGCAGCGCGCCCAGCTCCGACAACTGGGTTACGTATGGGTGGTGGGCCTTCGACGGCAAACCGGCGACGCCTTACCCTAACTTGACGGAGTAGGGCGAACCTGAATAATTCATAAATCCCGCATGCGTGACTGCGAGCCGTGATTACACGCGCTATCGAGGACGTTCCCTGGAGGCACAAAGGCCAAAAGCATCCGGGTGACGTTTGAGACCACTCTGGCAGGAAGAGAGGTGGTCGAGATTTGCCTGGAACAGGAGTGACAGAGGTGCGGACCTCATGGGATGATGATTAACCCATCGACAACCTATCGTATCATATCCTGCCGTGAAACAGGAGGCGGAGAGGATGGCTGATTTTGAAAAGGATTATCGGGACCTCGAGCGAGATCTCTCGTTCGTGCCCGTAGATAACCCAAACCCGAAGCGACTGACGCCGGAGCAGATCGCGCATTTCAATGAGCATGGGTATATCCGACCGCTGCGCATCTTCGACGATGCCGCGGTCGTGCGCAACCGTGACTACTTCGATACCCTGCTTGCTGCCGTCGGTGGGCGCAACAGCTATTCGATCAATAGCTATCACACCCGCTGCCGCGGCATCTACGACCTCTGCTTCAATCCGTTGATTCTCGATTATATCGAGGACCTGGTAGGGCCGGACTTCGTCTTCTGGAGCACCCATTTTTTTTGCAAGATGCCGTCCGATCCCAAAAAGGTGCCGTGGCACCAGGACGCATCCTACTGGCCGATAACCCCGGCCCGCACGGTGACCGTTTGGCTCGCGATCGATGATGCCGAGGTAGAAAATGCAGCCATGAAGTTCATTCCCGGCACCCACCGTATGGGTCATCTCAAATGGCGCGATACCGATGGACCGGCGGTTCTCAATCAGGAGATCGTCGATACCGACAAGCTCGCCGAACCTGTATACAACTGCCTGCGTGCCGGCGAGCTCTCGCTGCATGCGGACATGCTGGCGCACGGCTCCGATCCCAATACCTCAGACCGCCGTCGTTGTGGCCTGACTATTCGCTACTGCCCGGTAACCGTTCATGCAGGCGAAGGCTGGAACGCCGGTGCCAGCATCTGCCGCGGCACCGACCCGACCGGGCACTGGCCAAACAACCCCCGGCCTCCCGGGGAAGATCCCGCGGGCGGGCCTGGGCAGGTTGCCGCGGATTAAAGAGCAGTCGTGCCGCGAGCCTCAGCACTGGTGATTCATCACCTGGCAATCGATCCAGTGGTGATTGTCTGCCAGCGTTCGAAAGGGAAGCGGTTGCTTGTCACGGATGGCAAAGCCGGCCTATGGATGGGGGGACTTATTGTGGGTCGTCGGGCGGCGCCGGCGCACGATCGTTCCAGGTGCCGAGGTCAAATGCGCGATCGTCTGCGGGTTGGTCCAGGGACCGATAGCGAGGGCCGCGGGTCCAGTGGGCCTTGCCTTTGAAAAGTGTGCGCAGGTGAGCGGGCATGTCGGCCTCACTGAACTCGCCGCAGTCCCAGTAGGGAAACATTGTCGTGCCGTACCCGCAGACCACGATGACACGCTCGCGATCAGACCGCACCCGACCGGTTGCGTGGATCAGCGACTCCGCGAACAGCAGGGTCGACCCGGCCGGGGCGATGACTTGATGAATCAGTGAGGGATCGGCGTAGGCAGCTTCGAGCAGGTCATGCTCGGGGACATCGACCTTGTGACTGCCGGCGATCACAACCGTGCCGCCATCATCCGGGCCGAGATCGGTAAGGTTCGTAAGCGTCTTGACGAAGGAGCAATGAAACAGCCCGTTCTTTTCATGGCAGCCGTATGGAATATCAATGCCTCGATGAAAGACATACTGGGCCTCGCCGTCCAAATCGGCAGTTGTGTCGCGGGAATTGATGTGGGCATTGATTTCAACGATGCGTCCTTCGCCGCCGATGATTTCTTCCGCCATCGCCACCATTCGCGGGTGCGTGGCGTATGCTGTGAAAGCCGGCGCGGCTTCGAGAATGTGCCCGATGAAGCGATGGTGCGGCAGGTTTCCCCCCAGGTAAGCGCCCCGCACCCGCGGCCCGTCCGCGCCGGGGTCGTCCAGCACGATCAATTCGTCACGCAGGCAGTAAAGGGGGCTCTTCAGCGCGGCCACTTCATCTGCCGACAGCGTGTTCTCGATGATCACATAGCCGTTCACCTCAAAATAAAGCCGTTGCGCCGGGGTCAATGCCGGGAAGGGTCGATCAAAAGTAGGTTGTTTTGACTCGTCGCGCATTTGTGAGTTTCTCTGCTGCCGCGAATACCCTTCGGGCAACGCGTATGTTTCTCAGGTGCTGCTTTGGAGGAAAGCCGGGCCAATTGCGCTGCGTCACGCACGCGGGGCCACTGAGGAGATGACTCGCGTTCGGCGATTTTCAATATTGCGGTAAAACTGAGAGATTGCCATGTCTCTTTGGCGGTTCATCACCAGGGCCACAGGTGAAGTGCGCTTCTTTCCCCGAGCTTGTTTGCCTTGAATTAGCCAACCGTCAGCGGATCGGGTATCTTACCGCCACTGGTTTTCCATCGCTGTTGCCATGACCTTGAACATCGCGCCATCAAATCAAGTATCCATTCATGTTCATTTGCGGTTGCTGAGTAGTTGCGAGTCCGGGTAGGCGATGCCGCAACATGGTACCACTGGAAAACTCCATCAGGAGATAATACGTGTCTGCGAAGAAGGTTTTGATTACTGGGACGTCCGGGCTGATCGGTGGGATAGTGTATAAGTATCTGTCGCAGTTTCCGGAGCGCTACGCGGTATACGGTCTCGACTGGCAACAGGAGTCATCGGACCCGGGTTCGCCCGGGCGCACCGTGCCCGATGACCGCTTTTATCTCGTGGATGTGGCCGATCCCGATGCAGTTCAGGGTGCCGTCGACGGCAAGGACCTGGTGGTCCATTTGGCTGCCAATCCGAACTCGGAGGCCGACTGGGAGTCAATCCTGCCGTCCAACATTGTCGGTAGCTACGCGGTGCTGGAGGCGAGTCGCAAGGCCGACGTCGAGCGGGTCGTCAATGCCAGCAGTATCATGGTGAACTGGGGCTACCGGCGTGACCCGGGGATTCGGGCGGTCGAGGAAGCTGCGGAGGTCGACCTGCCTGCGGAGATTCCGCTGGTCACGCATCTTTCGGAAGTGCGGCCGGATTGCCTGTACGGCGCCAGCAAGGTGTGGGCCGAATCGCTGTCCCGCGCCTATGTGGAAGCGCACGGCATGTCCGTCATCTGCGTGCGGATCGGCGCGATCAACAAAAAGAATGAAAACGCACCGTCCCAAAGGTCCTGGTGGTGCAGTCACGGGGACATCGCCCGCATGATCGAGTGCTGTATCGAGGCGCCTGCCGACGTGCGCTTCGACATCTTCTACGGGCTATCGGCCAGCCCGTGGCGCTGGATGGATCTCGACCATGCCAAAGCAGTTGTTGGTTTCGAGCCGCTCGATAGCGCACAGTAGTGTGTGGAGCAGACTGGAACGGCGTTGAAATTCAAAGGGATAAGCCGTGACTGACACCAGTAAAAACCCGCTGAAACTATGGTATGACCAACCAGCAGAAGCCTGGGTTCAGGCACTGCCTGTGGGGAATGGCCGCTTCGGGGCGATGATTTTTGGCGGTGTTGCCGAAGAACACCTGCAACTGAATGAAGATACGCTTTGGTCCGGCGCTCCGAAAGACACGACTACGCCCGGCGCCAGAGATTTATTACCCGAAGTGCGGGGCGCGATTTTTGCGGGTGACTACGAAAAGGCCACCGCTTTGAGCAAGCGCATGCAGGGGCCCTTCACCCAAGCCTATCAGCCTTTGGGTGATCTGCACATATCATTCGAGCATGCCGGGCCGCCTCGAGGGTACTATCGCGATTTGGATTTGACGCAGGCAACGGCCACTGTGCGCTATCAGGTCGATGGCGTCACCTTCACACGCGTGGTCTTCGCCAGCTACCCTGATCAAGTCATTGTCATGCGACTGACCTGCGATCAGCCCGGACGACTGGGATTTCGCGCTCGATTTTGCAGCCCGCATCCCCATGAGACTCAATCCGGCGCACCCGCCGGATTGAGCCTGACAGGGAAAGTCCCCAGCCACATGGATCCAATCTTTTATCAGACCGACAATCCAATCACCTATGATGCTGAAAAAGGCATGCGGTTTGCCTGTCATTTGCAAGCCGTTGCCGCAGGGGGGCAGGTTACGCTTGAAGATGAAGCATTGGTCGTTTCCGGGGCAGATGCGGTTACGCTCTATCTCGCCGCAGCTTCAAGTTTTAATGGCTACGACAAATCGCCGGGGTTGCCGGGAAAAGATCCTGTCCGCCAGGCGACCGAGCAGCTGGAGACCGCGACTCAAGAATCCTACGATACGCTTCGACAAGCCCATCTGGCCGACTACCAGGCCCAGTTCGGCCGCGTTGCACTGAGGTTGGGCACAACTGACGCCGTGAAGCAGCCCGTGAATGAACGCATCATCAATTTCAAGCCGGACAGTGATCTTCAGTTGATCACCCTCCTGTTCCAATATGGCCGTTATCTCTTGATTGCCAGTTCGCGGGCGGGAACACAGCCAGCCAATCTGCAGGGAATTTGGAACGATCAGGTCAGGCCACCCTGGAACAGTAATTATACCATCAATATCAATGCGGAAATGAACTATTGGCCAGCGGAAACGACGAACGTCGCGGAATGTCATCAACCGCTGCTCGATTTTATCAAAGACCTGAGCGTAACGGGGCGTCAGACTGCGCAGGCGAATTATGGGTGTCGGGGTTGGGTCGCGCATCATAATTCGGACCTCTGGCGGCAAACCGGCCAAGTCGGCAATTACGGCGCCGCTAACCCGGTTTGGGCGATGTGGGCGATGGCCGGGCCTTGGCTCAGTCAGCATTTATGGGAACATTATGCCTTCGGCGGAGATCTCGAATTTCTACGCCAGACAGCATATCCGACGATGAAAGGAGCCGCCGAGTTTTGCCTGGATTGGCTGGTGGAACACGATGGGCATCTGGTCACTGTGCCGGCGACGTCGCCGGAGAATGAATTCACCACGGCGGACGGACAATCAGCAGCGGTCAGTGCCGCTTCGACAATGGACATGGCCCTGATCTGGGACTTATTCACGAACTGTATCGAGGCAGCGGGCATTTTAGACGTTGACACGACATTTCGATCTGACTTGAAAACAGCACGTGAACGGCTGTTCCCGCCCGCAGTGGGGCAACACGGCCAACTTCAGGAATGGTGGCGTGATTGGGATGATCCTGAGAACAAGCATCGGCATGTGTCTCATTTGTTCGGCCTGCATCCGGGGCGTCAAATCACGCCACGCGGCACACCGGAATTGTGCGACGCGGCGAAGCGTTCCCTGGAGCTGCGCGGTGATGGCGGCACCGGCTGGTCGATGGCATGGAAGGTCAATTTCTGGGCGCGCTTTGAGGACGGTGATCACGCCTATAAAATGATCTGCAACTCGATCAACCTGGTCGAGCATCGCGTGACCATTTGTGACGAAGGCGGCATCTACGCCAACCTGTTTGGCGCCCATCCCCCTTTCCAAATCGACGGCAATTTCGGTATCACTGCCGGCATCGCCGAGATGCTGCTGCAAAGCCACGCGGGCGAAATTCATCTCTTACCGGCGCTGCCCACCGCCTGGGCTGACGGTCAAGTAACGGGGTTACGCGCCCGAGGCGGCTTTGAAATCGACCTTGTCTGGAAAAGTGGCTCACTCGTTCATGCTGAGGTTCGCTCGTCACTAGGCAGACTATGCCGACTGCGAACCAGCGTGGCGGTGATTGTCGAGCAGGATGGTACGGCGGTTGAAGTTACTTCGCTTGAACCGACGGTCATTGAGTTTGAGACGACGGCGTGGCAGACTTATCAACTTGTTGGGTTACCCAGCACGAACTGACAGGACGGTCAATGAAGAAGATCAAGATTGGTATCACGGGCGCGGGCAGCTTTGCCCAATCTTTTATCCCCCTGTTCAAAGCACATCCCAATGTGACGTCGGTCGCCTTGGCCGAGGTCCTTCCCGAACGACGGCATGACGTGGCAGCCGAGTTCCAGATCGAGGATACCTATGAGTCCCACGAAGCTCTCTGCAGCAGCGATGTGGACGCTGTCGCCATCATCACACAGAGGCATATGCACGGGCCCCAGGCCTTGGAAGCCTTGAACAAGGGCAAGCATGTGTATTCAGCGGTGCCGGCCGCAATAACAGTGGAGGAGATCGAAGAGCTGGTGAGTGCCGTGGCGGCGACGGGCCTCATGTACATGATGGGTGAAACAAGTTACTACTATCCTGCCGCGTTGTATTGCCGTGAGAGATTCAGCAAAGGCGAATTTGGTGCATTTGTATACGGCGAGGGAGAGTATCTTCACGACATGTCCCACGGGTTCTATGAAGCTTATCAGCACAGTGGCGGCGAAGAATGGCAGAAGGTTGCGGGCATTCCGCCCATGTACTATCCCACTCATTCCACCAGCATGATAATCTCGGTGACGGGAGCTTCTCTCACCCAGGTGTCATGTTTGGGCTACACTGACAGGAATGAGGACAATGTCTTCGGCCGGGATAAGAACCTGTGGGATAATCCATTCAGTAACCAGACTGCCCTCTTTCGAACTTCGGACGGCGGCATGTGCCGGGTGAACGAATTCCGGAGAATTGGACACGGTGTAGGAAACTGTGTGCGGACCAGTATCTATGGGACGGAAGGCTGTTTTGAACAGCAAGGGAACGCTCTGTTCTGGACGGAACTGGACAGGAGTAAACTGGAGTTGAGTGACCTGCTCCGGTGCAAGAAACTGGACAGTGAAGCAAAGCCGGAGCTGGTGGGCGGAGAACAGGATGACTTCTTCTCAGGGCTTTCTGACATCCATCCCATAGGAAGGCTGCCCCGGGAATTCACGGACCAGCCCAATGGCCATTACGGTTCCCATCAATTTCTGGTGGATGATTTCGTCCGTTCCGTAGTACAAAACAAACTCGCACCAAATCATGTTTGGGCTGCCGCCCGCTACACAGTTCCGGGAATCATTGCCCATGAATCGGCGAAAAGAGAAGGGGAACTGCTGAAGATTCCTGATTTTGGAGATCCAGGCGCCGACTGCGATTACATCACCTATGAGTGACTGTTCAGGCGCCGGGTTTGGTGCCCGGATGGTTCGCTCCTGACGGCTTGCCTCCTGCCTTGACTGCGCGCGGGCATCGCGTTATGCTGTAACGAGGTACAACAACCGAAACGCTCCTCACGGGGTTCTTTTGACCATGAATGCAAGCGCGCTCATCTGTGATGCGAAACAGAGCTTCTCGATCGAGGAAGTGGTTCTGGAGGACCATGCACCCGATCAGATTGTGATCCGGACCCTCTATACCGGGGTGAGCGTTGGAACGGAATTCGCCTTGATCCAAAACAAAATGTCGTGGGGTCCTTATCCCCTGTGCATAGGCTACATGGGCACAGGTGTCGTGGAAGCAGTTGGCACCGAAATCGATAGCTTCAAGGTGGGTGACGAGGTCTACTTCCGGCGCAACGACACCATGGCGCTGCCCGACGGCGCCCCGGTCAGTTGCGTTTGCGGCGCGCATTGCAGCCACATTGTGACGCGGGCCAACACGAGGAAGGACGTTGATCACATGATCCCCGGCGCGGCGAATGACGTAGCCTGCATGTTCGTGATGCCTGCGGTAGGGCTGTACGGCGTGGATATGGCGAACCCCCGAATGGGACAGACCGTGGTTGTGCACGGCGTCGGCCTGATCGGGTTGGGCGTTGTTGCCGCTTGCGCACACCGCGGCTGCGTGGTGGTTGCGGTCGATATCAATGACAAGCAGCTGGAGATCGCCAAAGCCCAGGGCGCCGACTTTGTGATCGACGGGCGATCCAGCGATGTCGCCGAAAAAGTGAGGCGCATTGCTCCCGAGGGCGCCGATGTTGTCTTCGAATGCACGGGGATTCCCCAGTGCATCGATCCGGCAATCGCGCTGTGCCGTGAGCACGGCAGCTTTGTTTGGCAGGGGAACTACGGCAGCGAGCCGGTATCCATGCACTTTCTTCCTCCGCACGCTCAACGTCTGAAGATGTTTTTCCCGTGCGATGACGGCCTGCAGCCCTGTCGACGAGCCGTCGTGAAGAACATGGCGATGGGGGCGTTGAAATGGGAACAGTGCATAAGCCATCGCATCGGCTTCATGGAAGCGCCGGCGATGTATCAGAGCATCAATGAAGGACAGGACAAGGATGTTGTCGGCGTTGTCATTAATTGGCAGACCTGAAGCCACCGGCTTCACGTCGTCGGGAAGGTGTTCATGAGCGCGGTGTTGATTACTGGTGCCAGCGGATTCATTGGGCGTGCGCTTGTACGCGCCATGTCAGTCCGGCACGACGTGGTCTGCATGAGCCGCAATGATCCCGGCCTGGATCTCCCCTGGATTCGAGGTGATTTCTGCTCGTTCGAGGATTTGCAGCGTCTCGACGACAATCCGATCGACGTCGTCATCCACCTTGGTGCCGTTACGGGCGGCTGTCTGGAGCGTGATGGCATGCTGGTCAATGTCGAGGGTACACGCTGTCTGATGCGGTACCTGATGGATCGCGGCTGTCGAGAGTTCGTGATGGCCAGCTCTATCGCGGCTGTGGGCGTCCAAAATACATCGTTCAGGCCGGACCGGATTCCCATCCCGGACGACCATCCCTGTCTCGACCGTGATGGGTATGGGTTCTCCAAGCACATGATGGAAGAAGTCACGAAATACTATCACCGGCAGAACCCCGAGATTGATGTGGTCAACCTGCGTTTGTCAACCGTAAAGCCGGATGAGCGCATGCCTGCCCCGATGAACCCAGGGCCCCTGCCGGAATGGGGCTTGGGAATCATCACGGTCATGGCACTCAGTGATGCCGTCCGCGTTTTCACGATGGCCGCGGAAGCACCGTACAGGCCCGGCGTGCGCACCATGAATGCCACCAGCCCCAAAGCCTGGGTTGCAGCTCCCGTTGCCGAGATTCTTGGAAACTGGTGGGGACGTGACGTCGATCTGTCACATTTTGAAAAGCCTGGACATGAGTACGATTCCGTCTACGATGTGAGCTGCATTGAGACCGAAATCGGCTTCGTGGCAGAGAAAACGCCCGGGACCGAATAGAAGCACGCCTGACTGTGACACAGAGGCAAGAGACATGAGGGACTGCGCTGTACGGCAGACACACATAAGTGCCGGGTTGATCTGCCTGCTTGCTGTGGCATTCGGGGCCACGGCCGCAGAATACTTCGTGGATCAGAAGCATCCGCAGGCCGCGGACGGCAATCCGGGGACGGAACAGGCGCCGTGGAAGACGATTCAGAAGGCGGCGGAAACGGTCGTGGCCGGCGACACCGCGTGGATCAAAGGCGGCGAGTATCGCGAGACGGTGTGGATCAAAAATGACGGGGAATTCAAGCACGGCACGGCAAAGTTCATCAGTTTTGTCGCCTGGGGCGACGACCCCGTAGTGCTGGTCGGCACCCGGCTCGTGGCGGCTGATGAATGGCAGCCGGTGGCCGGTCAGAAAGACGTCTTCGCCGTGTCCTATCCCCACCCTTCGGTACGCTACCCCGAGCCCG
>DPYP01000247.1:0-6730 GCA_003545375.1 Lentisphaeria bacterium | reverse complement strand
ATCGAAGTGATTGTCGACCTGGGGGGCAATATCAGCCTGGACCTGGTGGCGGTAGCTGTTGAAGCCGGTGTCAAATTTCTCCAGGCGCAAACCACCGGTCTCGATCACATCGATGTCGAGGGCATTCTCGGGACCGGACTGCTGCTCGCCCATGCCCCTGGACAGCTCAGCAGTGTGGCCATGGCCCAGAGTGCCATGATGTTCATCCTCATGCACGCACACTGTTACAACGAAGCCCGGCAGAACTTCGACCGCGGCAAAATGTATTTCCCCGCCGGCACCGAGCTCATCGGCCGCACCCTCGGCCTGATCGGCTTCGGTGCCAGCGCCCAGGAGCTGGCCCGACGAGCCAAACCCTTTGGCCTGCGGATCTGGAGTATTGACGTTCGCCCCATCGAGAAAGAAATCCTCGCGGAAATCGAACCCGACTTCCTCGGCGGCCCCGACGACCTGGACCGGGTAGTGGCCGAAAGCGATTATTTGTCGCTGCACCTCCACCTGACACCCCAAACCCGACACACCATCGACGCGCGGCGCATCGGCCTGATGAAAGAATCCGCCTGCCTAATAAATGTCGCCCGCGGCGAGCTCGTCGACGAGCAAGCACTCTACAATGCCCTTGTGAATAAACGCCTGGGAGGGGCCGGACTCGACGTCTTTACTCAGGAACCACCCGACCCCGGCTTAGACGTTTACCAACTGCCCAATGTATTCACCATGCCCCACACAGCAGGTTCAACCGACGGCACTTCGCGCAAGCGGGCACAATTCGCCGCCGACAACCTCGACCGTTACGCCCGGGGTGAAGCGCTCTTGGCGCAAGTGACCGCCAGCCTCACCTGAATCGATTTGGCCACGCCTCACTCCGCCCTCTGCAAGAAACCCAACTCCTCCAGCCGTTGGATCCAGCCTTGCCGCAGGGAGCTGCCTTGGGGGTTGGCGACCCAGTGGGGATGGAAAAGCGGGGTCTCGGAATGGTCGTATTGGTCCGTTGTTCTGCGGTTTAGTGCAGCGCGTTTGCGCGCACCTTGTTTTTCCTCGGGGGTCTCGGGGTTTTTGTAGTAGCAGCAGGTGCTCATGCGGCGCCCCTCGACCCCGCCGCTGCTGGCGTGCCAGCAGCGCATGTCAAAGGCGAGCACGTCGACCGGCTCGCAGGTGCTGGCATACGAGGGGACGTCTTCCACGCTCAAACCCATCAACGGCATATTCTCGCGCAGGTCGTCATGCAGGGGAAGCTTGTGTGAGCCGGGCACCAACCGCAGGGCGCCACTATCGGGGCCGACGGGATCGAGGTAGAAGACGAATTTGACCCCGTAGCAGTCTTCGGTGGGGTCGACGAAATGATCGAAATGCCAGTGGGTATCGCCGATGTAGCGGTGGGCGTCGGCGGTGATGGCGAAGGCGTCTTCGCCGTAGAGCTGCGCGGTGATCGACCAGAAACGCTCGTCCTCAGGCAGGCTGGCGTAGAAGGGCGTATCGGGACCCAGTTGCGATACCCAGTGTGGCTCGGAGCCGTCGAAGGGGCGGTCCTGGTAGGCCAGATTAAGACCTTTCTCGAATTCTTCGCGGAGGGTCTTCACCTCGTCGGAACTGAAGAACTGGCGCAAGAGGATAAAGCCGAAGGTCTGGAAGTGCTGGTATTGTTCGTTGCTGAGCATAGGGCCTCGTTGATCGGTGTGTGTGTGTGTGTGTGTTACTCCTAACATACCAATTCGTTTCGCAACGACAATAGACACCGCTAATTATCCTCGTTTACTGGTAGAAAAATTAATTTTGACGGCCACAGACGTCTGCAGAACAGGTATCGACAAAGGCCTTCAGGTTGCCGCGCAGATCGCGGCGATAAGCAAGACTACGACAGCGGACAATCAATCCCCCACATCTCTTGTCCCGCCATAACTCCGCCCGGGACGGACTCCGGAATCCGGTCTCGGCATGGGTAGATGCAACAGTGCGAACCGGGTACCCGCAGCGAAGCGAGGTCAATAGAAAATTCTGTCCGTCCCGCCGCCGCCGCCTGTGACCCTTCTTTGAACCACACCTAAACTCATCATGTTGGCGATGTCCAGATCGCCCGCGGCCTTCCATCTCACATGACCGTCCCCGTAGAGTTGGTTCATCCCGGAGAGTTCCGGGGGACCATAGTCCTCGTAGTCAGGGTCGACACCATTAATATCACCATTCCCCGACCAGCCGTAGTTGCCGTGGTTGTACCAGAACTTGTTGCCACCGAAACCATTGTAAACGACATCGGACATCAAGAGACGATCGCCCTCCAACTCTGCCCCCGTCAGATCCTCCGATCGCGGCGCAAAGTCGGCCCACTCAGGCTCCTCGAAATTCGCAAAGTACCCGTAATTCATCGAAGGGCAGTAGATCCCGGCACCGACAGTATTGCCCCAATACCCCGCCCAGTTCCCAGGGTCGGCGCTGGGACAGAAAAAAATGGACCGCGGGTCCACAGTCGTTGCTGCCATATTCGCAGGCCAATTTTCGATTGCGACCGGGTAGCCGATGTAGGGATTGATCGACTCTACATTCATTTCTCCGGTGAGAGTTTCCAACGCCCCACTGCCGTTCGCAAGATACATTAACTGTGGATAGGGGGCAGTGCCATAATGTATCGGTGTCGTCAAGAGCCGTTGGTCATGGTCATTCTTGAAACCGTGCAGGCTGACACCCCACTGCTTCAGGTTGGACATGCACGTGATGCGCTTGGCGCTTTCCTTCGCTTGCCCCAGCGCTGGAAGGAGCATCGCAAACAGGATGGCGATGATGGCGATCACGACCAACAGCTCAATGAGCGTAAAGCGTTTTTGAGCTCTCGCCCTGTCGCAGGCCCTGCCCGCCTTGCAGGCGGGGGTGTGGAAGGGGAGCAACTCGATCAGCGAGAATGGATCGATGTCTCCGCCTCGCGCCACTTCAGGCGCGCTCTCTCGCTTGCCCGCAAATGACATATCCTGCCTCCTGTTCAAAGTTGGCCTGGGGGGGCTTCGGCATCCCATGCCCCGCCTTGTCCAGCCACGGCATCACCCGGGACGGGCGACAGGGAAAAGCTTCCGAGTTACTCTACCTCACAGTGCAACAGGCCCAAGTTGGCCTGATCCGCATACTGTACAATCAATCTGTCACCGTGGGTATGCAACCCAATATAGCGTTTCTTTTGACCTTTCTCCCGGGGAACAAAATCGTGCCCGACTTGTCCTGAATCAAGCCGTTTTAAGCGTCAGTCAGCCGGGCAATGGGGAGGGAAGCGTACTGTCACTGAGCGTCCCCATAAATTTCAACTTCATCAGTCGCCTGCCAGCATCAGGTCCCACAAACGCCGGTAGCACTTCATGACCAGGACCGCATCGCTGCTGCCCGGTCCCTCGTAGCTGACCCAGCCGCTGTAGCCGTCATCTTTCAGATACTGCAGCAGCTCCTGGTACGGGTAGCTGTCGGCGAGCCACAGCTCGTGAATGTGCACGCAGCCGATCTTGTGTTTCAGCATTTCATAGGCACCCCGGCAGGAACCGCTGTCGTCGGTCTCGCCTTCGTTGCAGTTGAAGGTCAGGAGCGCATTTGCGTGATCCGCAATGTCAATCATCTTGCGCATGCGATCGACGCGGCAGGACTCGACCCCGTGCACTTCGAGCCAGACGTAAACGCCGAGGTCGGCGCCGGCCTGCGCAACTTCCCGCATGCTGGTACCGATCTGCTCGATGGTCTGCTCCTCGGGCACCTCCACAGGGATGCCGTTGGGCCTCACCTTGACGCCTTCCATGCCGAGCTCGGCAGCGAGCTGCAGGGACGCTTTGGTATCTTCGATGTTTCGCCGGACCTCGGCCGGGTCCGGGGAGTGAAACTCAAACGCCGTGCCCAGGCCGTAGGCACGCACCTCGCTGCCCTCGAACTTCTGCCGCACCTCCCTGCGCTCAGCCGTGCTCAGGCTGGCCTCGACACCGTGGGCGTGTGTAGCCCGCAATTCGACACCCTCAAAGCCGGCCTCACGGCAGTTGGCAATGATCGTGTCGACGTCCCACTGCGCCGCCATTTCATAGGTCACAAGTCCCAGCTTCATCCCGTCCCCCCCGAATGGGTAATGGTTCCGCGAATACAACAAGTGGTGCCGCAATAGTAATTATCACGGCGTTCATGATCAGTGGTTTTCCCTGTCGGCAAGCATTGAAGGTAGCACTTACACATGAGGCGCCCCCACGTGCACGCCCCACGCCTCCCCTTCATCGGAGTCGAGAGCAAAGACAATCGTATTGTCGCCCTGCCGCCACGTTGCGGCGGCGTGATATTCGTCGGCCCTGGCGGGGGTGGTTGCTCCGGGCCGACAGTCGACCTCGGTGCTGTTGACCCAGACCTTGACGGGACCATCGGCGCCGTACCTGATGTCGGAGTCCGACGCCTCGGGCATATCCACGGTAACCCGCAGATAAAGAACACCCGGCCGGCCGCGGTGGACAGCGCTGGCATCAAACCACAGGCCATGCGACTGAATCGGGTTCGTGATGGCTGAGTCATCCGGCAACACCGCCTGACAGATGTCCGGGACCGGGGGCTGCAGCTCGCTGACCCACCAGCCCGTCACCTCACTCACGGATGGAAGCGCCAACTCCGCAACCTCCTTCTCCAAGCGCTCGAGCAGATTCGGCTCGAGGATGTCGCTCGTCTCAGCCAGCCGCGTCAGCACATCTGCGAGCGATCTCGACATTTCGGAATCAGGATCTGCAGCGATCTGCTCGCGCGCCGCCGCACAGTTCTGTGCGAACGCCGGCCATTCCCGGCACAATCTCGCCATCACCCGGCTCTTCGGGTTGCCGCCGGTCAGCGATCGACCGGGATACAATTCATAGAGCGCCGCGTAGCGCCCGATCTCCGCCCGCAAACGGCGTTCGAGCGGCGGGGCATAGAAACATCTATGGTTTTCGTCGAGGTTTTCAAGTTGCAGCCAGGACTTGTATTCCCTGCCGACTTCACCGGCACTGCCGAAGTCACAGAGCCGCACCGCCTGCCCGTTCGCCGCCGTGAACTCGAGCAGCAGCCCCGGCGGCAGCCAGTGCTCCCACTGGACTGCCTGGAATTCGAGTTGGCGCGCGTCGAGTACCGGCGGGTCAATACCGTCGATGTCGTTGTATCGCGGGTCATACGCCAGAAGGATCGGCCCCCGGTAGATGGAGGTACGGCCCGCGCAGGCGTTTTCGCCGACCCAAAAATGCAGTGTCATGTCGAAATCGATCACGACCAGGTCACCGGCCTGCCACTCGCGATCGATCGAGAGGTACGCACCGGGTTCGACGTTCGCAATCGCCTCTCCATTGACGGTCACCCGTGTGTCCGTCGACCATTGCGGAATTCGCAGTTTCAGACAGAACGCGGCAGGAGCAGACGGCACGACAGCGAGCTCGACGCGGCCGGCAAAGGGGTATTCGGTAACCTGGCGCAGTGTGATCTCAACTGCATCATCCAGCCGCGCCGTCATCTCCGAAGGCCCGTACCAATTCAGCAGCAATCCTGCAATCCCGCTATCGGTTTCAACCCGCATCAACGCCCAGTCCGACACCATGCCGATGCCGCGTGGACCGTTGACGGCACAGCAGTTCAGTTCCGAACACCCTGGGCGCGCATGCCAATTATCACGGAGGAAAGCAAAGCGTTTACCGTCGGGGGGGGTGTCGTAGGTACACCAGCGGCCGCTGACCGAGTGCAGTCCGATCACCGAGTTCACTGTACTGAATTCGAGTTCGTCGGCAACCCGGGGGTCACCGGTCATGCGCAGCATTTCGATGCCGAGCGCGATCCACGCAATGGTACAGCAGGTCTCGATACCAAAGAAAACAAACGGGTCGCCGGTGGCCTGTTCGCCGGAACTGAAGCCGCCGGTGTTGTGCCGGTCGGTGGCAACGATGCTCCACCACATTCGCTCGAAGGCGGCGCGGTACCGTTCGTTCCCGGTGACTGCGTACAGCTCGGGCAAGGCCATGATCGGGTGCAGGCTCTCCCAGCGCGGCTTCGGCAGTTCGAAGAATTCGACGCCGGCCAGCGGTCCTTCGAGGTAATTCCCGGTCAGGTACGCACCGGACTCGTCGACCGCAGCGAACTCCTCGATGATCTGTTCAGCGAGCTGCCGGTATCGCGGTTCACCCGTGACCTGGTGAAGCAGCGCCAGGGAGTGTGCGGGCGCCAGGTTCATCTCGGTGTAGGGGGTGTCCGCCAGGCGCGGCGATTTGTCCCCGAGATATACTTCGCAAAGCAGGTCGCCTATGCGGCAGGCGCAGTCGAGTGCTGCGGCGTCGCCGGTGTCGGCATGCCACATCAGCAATCCCAGCGTGATATGGTAATGCCCCCATGTGTCCCAGGTCCCCTCCCCTTTCCTGTCCTCTTCTGCGGTGTCGTGGACAAAGTTCGGCGCGAGATTCGTCATGGCCCATTCCGATGGCCACGGCCCCAGGTAGCCGTTGTCAGCCTGCAACGTCATCAGCTCGCCGACGAACATTTCGATCTGCCCCTTGAGCCCGGGGTCGCCCGTGAGACGCAGTGTCTGCACCGCACTGGTCAGGTATTTGCCGGCAAATTCGCCGGCCCATTGCACCATATCGCGCAGCGGTCGGCGGTCGCGGTCACGGAACATCTCGAGCATGCCCGGATTACCCTGCGGCGCGGCCTTGAGCCATTGATCGGACATGGCCTTCAGGTAGTCGCCGAATATCCCGTCCATGCAGTAGGCGGTACCTGCGAT
>DPYP01000593.1:1591-3329 GCA_003545375.1 Lentisphaeria bacterium | reverse complement strand
ACTAAGCACAGCCGTTGAGCTGTTAAAACTCAATATGGAGACAATAAGATGAGAAAAATCGATGAGAGCCGTCTGACAGCCGCCTACGAGCAAGCCCGTGACCTCTACGCCGAATACGGTGTCGACACCGAAAAAGCCATGGGCGCACTGGTAAAAATCCCAATTTCACTGAATTGCTGGCAGGGTGACGACGTCGGCGGGTTCGAATCGGACGCCGGTCTCACCGGCGGCGGTATTTTGGCCACCGGCAACTATCCCGGCAAAGCCGGTAACGCCGACGAGCTCCGCGCCGATCTCGAGATGACTTTCCGCATGCTGCCGGGCAAGCACCGGCTTAATCTTCACGCGATGTACGGCGAGTACGATTCCTTTCCCGTCGACCGTTCCACCATCGAGCCGCGCCATTTCGCCGGCTGGGTCGACTGGGCCAGGGTTAATGGCGTCGGCATGGATTTTAATCCGACCGCATTCTCACATGAGCTGGCAGAAAGCGGTTTCACGCTGGCCAGCTACGACGAAAAGATTCGAGAGTTCTGGATCGATCACTGTATTGCCTGCCGCAAAATCGGTGAATACTTCGGCAAGGAACTGAACAACCCGTGTGTCACCAACATCTGGATTCCCGACGGCTTCAAGGACCTGACAATCGACCGGCACACGCCGCGAGCACAGCTGGTCGAATCGCTCGATCGCATCTTCGAGGAGAAGATCGATCTGCAACACAACCTCGATGCTATCGAGTGCAAGCTGTTTGGGATCGGCTCGGAAAGTTGCGTCATCGGCAGTCACGAATTTTATCTTGGCTACGCCGTCAGCCGCAACATGATGCTCTGCCTCGATGCCGGACACTTCCACCCGACCGAAGTGATCTCCGACAAGATTTCGTCGGTCCTGCAGTACGTCGATGAGCTGCTGCTGCATGTCAGCCGCGGTGTGCGCTGGGACAGCGATCACGTGGTCGTGCTTACGGACGAACTGCAGGCAATCAGCCAGGAGATCATTCGCAACAACTACACCGATCGCGTGCATATCGGCCTGGACTTCTTCGACGCCAGCATCAACCGGCTCGCAGCCTGGACCATCGGCACACGCTGCATGATCAAGTCACTGCTGATGGCACTGCTGGAACCCACGACTATGCTGCGTGATCTGGAAATCTCCGGTGACTACACCGCCCGCCTGGCGTTGCTCGAGGAGCTCAAAACGCTGCCGTACGGTGCCGTATGGGATTACTATTGCCAGCGCGAAAGCGTCCCCGTCGGATCGTCCTGGCTCGACGAAATCCGCCAGTACGAATCAGACGTGCTCTCGCAGCGCTGAGTTCCCCTGCCGTGCACCCATCGCTAACATGGCCAAGCACATCGCCTGCATGTACAGCATGCAACAGGTCGCGATGGCACTCAACCTCTACAAAATCAACCGTTGCTTGAAAGCAACAGCATGAGCACGCAAACTATTGCCCCATGCGAGATCTCCTCGACATCCTCGCTGCTGTCCGTGAATTCGATGACCGCGGCAAACCATACGCTGTAGCCACCGTAGTGAAGGTGGCCGGATCCACCTATCGCCGGCCCGGGGCACGCATGTTTCTGTCCGAGACCGACACGGTCGGTGCCGTCAGTGGCGGGTGCCTGGAAAACGATGTGCGCGAGCACGCCAGCCAGGTCATTGCCTCCGGGAAACCGAAGGTCGTGCGCTATGACACCAGCTTCGAGAACGACACGGTCATGGGCCTCGG
>DPYP01000593.1:0-1200 GCA_003545375.1 Lentisphaeria bacterium | reverse complement strand
CTACACCGACTTCCTGGCCCACTGCCTGGCCCAGAACGACCACGGCGTGCTGGCGACAGTGTTCGCCAGCGACCTGCCGGATACACCCATCGGCAGCCGGCTGATCCTGCGTTCCGACGGCACGACGTCGTCGAATATCGGCGGTACCACTGCCCAAGCCGTTCTCGCCGATGCCGGCCAGGTCATTGATACCCACCAGTCGATTGTCACCGCCTATGCGGACGACCGAGTCGAGGTCTTGATCGAGGCTATCAACCCGCCCTTGCCGCTGCTTGTTTTTGGTGCCGGTCACGACGCCATGCCACTGGTTGCCCTGGCTGCCGCCCTCGGTTGGCACGTCACCGTCGTCGATCCGCGCGATGCCCTCGCAAATACAGCAAGATTCCCCGGCGCCGCTCGGATCATCATTTGTCATCCTGAGCAGTTGTCACAGCACCTCACCCTTTCATCGCCCGCCGTTGCCGTCGTGATGACTCATAATTACGAGTGGGACAGGATTCTGGCCTCCGCGTTACTTGCTTCGAGTATCGGTTACGTCGGCATGCTTGGTCCAAAGAAGCGCACCACCCGTCTGCTCAACGCGCTCGAAGATGCCGCAGCGATCCCTGCTGGCCGACGGGATATCCTGCGTTTCCCTGTCGGTCTTGACATCGGCGCGGAGACACCCGAGGAGGTTGCCCTGTCCATCATCGCCGAGATCCAGGCAGTGATCCGCGCCCGCTCCGCCGGCTTCCTCAAAGACCGCGAAGCCGCCATCCACTGAACCCTTTGAAAAATACGTTCCTTAAAACGCTATCACGGGCGGAATGCGCTGTGCCACGGGAGCAATTCGCCTCACTTGTACTCATAACCGCAATCGGCACAGAAGCGGCTACCGGCTGTTTGTCGAGTGCGGCCGCAGGACGGACATTGACCGACCGTGTGCCGGCGGACAACCAAAACACACGCAACCGCGACTGCAACACTACCGAGAACTTTGAGTAATTTCATTGAAAGCTCCTAAGGCGGCAGAGCCGCAAGTTGACAGGGTTAAAAGAGGTAAAAAGTAAAAAGCATGTGAATTGTACTCTTTCACTTTTCACCCCTTCCACTTATTCGCAGGCCGGCATCGTATACTTTTTGCACTTAAACAGCACGCGGATTTCGTTCCACCATTCGGGCTCCAGCCCGTGCAATTCGACGGTGCAGGTGTGACCAATT
>DPYP01000285.1:1242-3368 GCA_003545375.1 Lentisphaeria bacterium | reverse complement strand
TACCAGCGCGCTTGTCAGAGCCGGGTGGAGGGAGTTGCGGATCTGCAAAGTCCTGGGAGAAAACTGGCTGAACCTGCTGAAAGAAGTGTGGGGAAGCTGAACGTGAGCTGATTTCAGCGCAAGTAATCCCACAAGGACTGAGCCATCTAACCATGCGATCAGGAGCGCCGTCGAGCTTGGTTGGTCATTCCTCATTTACGGATCGGCAAACATCCGTTTGTAATGGCGGTACCATTCGCTTTGGAACCGTTCATTGGGGTCATACCTTCGTTTCAGCTCCAGGAACCTGGGGAATTGCGGATACGCCTTGAGTACTTGGTCACGCCGCGCCCAGCGGTGATAGGTGAGATAATACGAACCGTCGAATTCCAGGGCACGATCGATGATTCGCTGGAAGTCCGCCTGCGCTTTTTGGATATCCCCGTCGGTATGGACGATGCGCAGGTTGAAGATAATGCAGGCGTAGTCCTTGTTTGCCCAGGCCAGGAAGCTTTCGTCATCGCGTCGGATCATGCGGACGGTGCCATAAATCAGGTTCACGTCGTGTGCCTTGAAGTCGGCGGCGGACACCTTCATAAACGCCGCGATGTGGTCATGCGGTACATATACTTCGGTAATCATCAGCGAACCCTTTTCGTAAACGGGCATGGCCGCCTTCACCGCTTTCTCGTAACCGTCGTCGTAGTAACTGAGCTGCATCGTGTCCGACCAGTAAATCTGACCGTTGGTGGTGAGGTAATAGTCGCTGTAAAGCTTGAACGCCCGGGCCTTGTCTGAGTGGGCCAGACCGATCAGCCTTTTCCAGCCCTTTCCGCCCAGGCGTTTTCGTGTCATGTGAATCGGCGTGTTCATGGGCACAGGTTTGTAGGTGGCGAAGACACCGGTCTGCAGGAAATCGGGGGCCGTCGCATCGGTCTTGAACTGGTAATCCCCGTACAAAAACCCGTCATTAATGCGCTGCACGGACAGCGCATGGAGCGCGTCGAGAGCGATAACTTCGACGACACGCTCCAGCTTCTTCCGCTGTTGCAGCCGCAGGTCGACGGTGGTGATAACGCCAAACAGGCCGTAGCCACCGATAACGAGGCGGAACAGTTCCGGGTTGCTGGTGCGGCTGACGTCCAGTACGTCGCCTCGAGCGTCGACCAATGTAAACGCTTCGACGTCCTGGATGATGGGCTTATAATTGACGCCGCGCCCGTGGATATTCGATGACAACGCACCGCCGATACTCAGGCAGTCTGCCCCGGTCTGTTTCTGGACGATGCTCCACTGCGGCGACTCACCTTTTTGCGCCAGCCACAGGTATTTGAGAAGTGCCCGCCACTGTATGCCGGCCTCGACTCGGACGATGCCGCGTTCCCTGTCGAAGGCGAGCACGTCGTCCAGCTTCGACGTATCGAGATGGAGCGTGCCTTCCCCGAACTGTTGCCCACCCGCGGCGTGTCTGCCGCCGGAGATGCTTATCGCCCGCCCCTTACGGACGGCCCGCCGGACGGCCTCCACGACATCGGTCGTCGACCGCGGTGATACGACCTCGGCGACACGGGTCGGATTCAGACGCGAGTGCAGATCATTAAGAACAATACCATGCCGGCCGCCGCGAACGAAGGAGGTGCATCCGGCCGCGACTGAAAATATCAATACGCATGCAAGCGCTAATCCGTAAACTGCATATGGTTGAACCGCTTTCATCCGTGACCATGACTATGACGGCAGTTGCGCAGTCGGTCAAACACCCATACGGTCTGAACTTCGTGCGCTGCCCGTTCAAGCCCTGAGCATGAGCAGGGAAAAATTACTTTTTTTGACACGCGTAGTCTGCCTGAGTCAGCACGCAGGAGTCGGTATTAGGGAACGGAAACCATTAAAAAACGAAAAAGTTCAGTATAACTTCTGCCAACAACGAGATGCTACGGATGCAGGAGCCGGCCCACGGATAAGATATGAGAAGATGTCGTGCACCACGGATGTCAGGAGCCGGCCTGCGGATAAGATAGGAGAGGATGTTGTTGATCGTCGAAATCGTAACGCGGCTAAGTCGCTTGCGACGCGAATCTGCGGACTTCGCAAGCGGAGATCGAACCTTTTCCGACTACTTCTTCACCAGCGGCGAGGTGACTTTT
>DPYP01000285.1:0-844 GCA_003545375.1 Lentisphaeria bacterium | reverse complement strand
AAGGCTGGCGCCAGCTCATCGGGTGATGTCACTCTGCAGCCCTCGCAACCCATCGCCCGGGCCATCGCGGCATGATCGAAGTCCGCAAAATCACAGGCGATAGAGCGCTCGCCCTGCCCGTGCTTGACCCACCCGAGGGCCCGATTGTTCAGGATGACCGTGACGATCGGTATTTTCTCTTCGACGGCGGACATCAGGCCGTTCATGCCGATCGAGAACCCGCCGTCGCCTGTCTTCACTACCGTGTTGGGCAAAGGCACGATTTCTGGAGATCATCCACTTTGCGCCGGCACCGCGATCCAGCATCCGGCGGCTCGTGAGTATGTGATGTCATGGTCGCTGTCGGTGCCTACTGATGCCGGCGACTGCTTGAACAGTACGAACCGCACAGCAACGTCTATCCGTGGGGTTTCTGCACGCTGGGCTTCGGGGTGCCGGGCGCGATCGGTGCAAAGCTCGCACAACCGTTGCGACCGACAGTATTGCTTTCGGGCGACGGCGGCTACGGCGCGCTGGAACCGCAGCAGCAGATGCGATACGGTCGATCATTCGGTGTCGATCTGGAAAATCCGGATTTCGTGGCGCTGGCCGCGGCGTACGGCATCGAGGGGGGTCGCGTCGATTCGATTGCGGCGCTCGGACCGGCGATTACCGAAGCGATTGAATCCGGACAGGCACGCTTGATCGAATTGCCGATTCAACTGCCGCCGCAGATCATGGAGTCGGCGGCACGTGCAATGTTCCTGGCTGGCCTGAACGATTCGAAACACTGAGACCGAGCCAACCAACGCAGAAACAGTCTTCTGATCCGGTAACATTGAAGGAGCAATAAGATTCTTGATCA
>DPYP01000180.1:0-2592 GCA_003545375.1 Lentisphaeria bacterium | reverse complement strand
GCTGCATCTGCGAGTGTTTATTGACCGTTCTGTGCTGGAAGTATTTGCGAACAACCGCCAGTGCATCACCCAGCGAATCTACCCGGTGCGCAGCGACAGTGTTGGCGTCGTCCTCTTTTCTTGTGGCGGGGCAACCGATATCAAGTCCTTCGAAGCGTGGCAGATGGGGCCGTCCCTATTCTGATCCATCCTTTGCGTTCTCTGCGGCTTGCGTCATGGTCGTGATCAATTCCTGAATGCCGTCCACCAGCACGTCGGCGGCGCCCAGGGCATACGGCAGCGGGCGCACACCCTCGGCCAGCTTGGCGTAACGAACGACGGTGCGGGCTTCATAGCCGCCGCGTCGTATTTCCCCATCGCCGGGCAGGTAGCTGTTCCTGCCGTTGCATTGATTGATCAGCAGGGTCTGTGACAATGGACTGTACGCGGCCAGGGCCAGGCCGAGTTCGACCAGCGGCTCGCCGTCATTGAAAGCGAGGCCGAGCTCGTTGATAATCCAGACCGTGTTCGCTGACGACCAGGTGCGTGGAAAGACGCGCCCGTCGGCCAGTGCCGCCTGCATCAGTTGCGCCCATTCCAGCAGAGGCTTGACGTGACTTTTTTTCTTCTCGATCGGCCAGTGTTCGGCGCAGTTGATGCCCAAGACCCACACCAGTTCCGGATTGTGATCCAACGCCGCCATGAATTTCTCGACTTCATCGATGTCGCGCTCCAAGGCTGCCGGCGACGGCGCTGTCTCGAGGGGGAGCTGGAAGGTGGCGGAGGCCGTCAGGAAGCGGTCCAGGCGTTTCGTTTCGATGGCTGCGAACACCGGTGCGGCGAAGTCCGCGAGCTGATGGCCGAGCCGCTGTGAATCGCTTTCGGCGCCGAACATCGGAATACAGTTGACGTCCCCGCAGGCGCCGAGGCCGAAGAGAAACGGCGGGTTGCCGTCGACCTGGGCAGTCAGGCGGTCGGTTAGATAGCCGGGGTATTCCGCAGAGATGGGGGTGTCGAAGATGACGCACGCTGGGTGTGCCGCGAAGCCTATCCAGCCGGCAATGGGGCACTGCTGGTCGTCGTCGATGCGCACCACGGTGAGCCGTGGATCGATCGGCCTCCCCGAGGCCAGACCTTCGCGGTAGTCGCGGGAAAACTTGACGCCGCCGTCCGGCATCGGTACCCGGGTGTTGAACGAGGCGCCGACGACGTGGACGGTGGCATGCCCGAACAGCGCCGACCGTTGCGCCTGCACCGCTGTTTGCGCTGCCGCCACGGACTGGCGGACGATCAGGTCGAAGAACGGGTGCGGACGCTCGAGCGGCTCGCAAAAGGGCGTCGAGTGACTGTGCGACGCCGAGACGACGATGTCCTCCACATTCAACCCGACGGCGTCGCCGACGGATTGGCGGAGGATTTTCTGATGCTCGTCGCCGATGCTCACCAGGTCCACAGCCAGCAGCAGGGATCTGACGCTGCCGAAGGTCAGGGCCAATGCCTTGACCCGCATGGGTGAGCCGCGTTCATGCAGGCGCACGGTCATGCACGAATGCAGGGAGTTGTCGATCAGTTCCGGCGCCGGAGTGATATCGCGGACACCGACGCCGGCCAGAAATTCCGTAGCCATGGGGACGTCTCCTGGAAGGAAAGTTATTGCCGCGGGCGCTGCGGGCGCGCTAATATAGTCGGAAGTTATCTCTCGTCACGCTCCGCCGCCCTGGGAACGGTGGCGGACGTGTGCATGACCTGCTCCGATCAGGTGCCGTTTGCGGCGGCTATATCGGAGCCGTCGTCGATGCAATGGTTCGGCTTTCTCTGTCCTTCGTTACGACCGACTTAGGAAGCATCAGTCCCCAGATTGACCAGTGAAGTTGCTGCCCATAGCGCTGCTGCCAGCCCGTGAAAATCATCGACTAGATGAGGCACACTCAGGTAGGCACTCACTGTCGCGTCTGTGGGGGCAATGCCGCGACTTGTCTCGCTCACCTGGCCCGCCGAGTTTATGTAGGTGGTCATTGCCTGCCAGGCACGTTCAGCTGCCCCACCATAGAGGCTGGAGTTTCCCCATCGTTCCTTTGCTCCGGTCGCGAGCGCAAATATAAACATACCGGTTCCAGACGTCTCTGGCCATGCATCCGGCTCGTCGACGACCTGCAACCACATGCCGCTTGCAGCCTGGTGCTCGATCAACGCATCTGCCAGCTTTTGATACGCATTCAGCAACAGTTTTCGCTTGGGATCGTATTTCGGAAGAGTCAGCAAAAGCTCCGTCATGCCTGCAGCAGCCCAACCACAAGCGCGGGCCCATACAATCGGGGTTTTGGGATGATGTTGGATGAGCCCATCTGCGCGCTGCAGTTTCTCAAGATAGGCCAGCAGATGATTTGCCCCGCGCTCTGCGTACAGGGGATCTCGCAAGGACTTGTGTGCCTGCGCCTGCAATGATCCAACCATGTACATATCGTCGGCCCAGAATCTCGTGTATCGAGTCAAGCCGTCCTCCCGGGGGGTGTCGAATTCCTCATCAGCCAGATATTTTGCCACGGGCAAATACTCATGTCTGCCGGTCTGCCGGAACAACTCGAAAGGCAGGATGCCGAACAGATTGTTATC
>DPYP01000277.1:0-16961 GCA_003545375.1 Lentisphaeria bacterium | reverse complement strand
CCGCTGTATCGTCTGCAGGTTGGCAGCAATCGATTCATAACCATAGCCGACCGGTTGCAGACCATCGCCGATCCAAGGGATGAGCTTGAAATAGTCCGGGTTGATATAGTTGTAGGCCGAGCCGCCAGGCCCGGCCCCTTTCGTGAACGTATGCGCCATGCCCCGGAACTGGTCATCGTGCTCAATCATGCCCGTGCAGCTGTCACCTTCGAAATACATGATCATGCCCTGGTCGTTGCTGCCGGCGCCTTCGTTCGGGTAGCCCAGGCCGGTGACGACGGACAGGACGCCGCCGTTCTCGAACACGACACGGCCGTTGGCCCACATAAAACCAACGTTACCGTTCGGAAAGGAGCCTTTGACACCGACAACAGAAACGGACTGCGGCAGTAGCCCCGTGATGAAGTGGACCTGATCGACATAATGACAGCCGATGTACACAAACGGGTCGGTGTGATCGCAGGTGAACCAGTTCTGAAAATTGGAATCACGGTACAGATACGGTTCCAGCAGCTTCGCATCGCCCATTACAAAGTCGCCAAACTGCCCGGCCTGATACGATTTGCGCGCCAGTAACACGCGACGGTCGAAACGCTTGTGATACTCAACGCCGACAAACAAACCCTTGTCAAAAGCAGCAAACTCGATCTCGGCTGCTTCATTGTGCGTCATCACCAGCGGTTTCACGCACAGCACGTTCTGGTCATGTGCCAGCGCTGTCATCGTCACTGGGTAATGCATGTTCTCGGGCACAGCGACAATAACGATCTGTCGCGGTGCCAGCCCGGCAATCACCTCTTTGTATAACTCCGCATGATAAACATCCGCCGGCTCATCCAGCGCCGGGTGCGGCGTAAAGCCGTGGCCGGGAAATGCCGTTGCGAACTCCGCATTCTCCGCCAACGCCTTCAACGGCGTGCAATGGCGCGCGCAGATGCTGATCTGGCCAACCACGCCGAGACGCTGCAGGTGGTACAGGGACGGCAGGATCTGGTCGTTTACAATCATTCCGCCGCCGACAATGGCGACGTCCAGCTTTTGGTCAGTCATGACGTGATCTCGAATTGTCTGGTTTCCGGATTATAGGTGACGCCGCCCTGCCCTTTCCGATAGGTCGCGGGATCCAGACCGAGCAAACGGAGCGGATTTTCGAAGGCAACCTGGCGAATGGTCTCCGGCGTCGCAATATCCATCCGTGCCAGATTGTTCGCACAGGCTACCAGATTGGCGCTCGAGCCGGCCATGACATTGACGTCCGAAGCCAAATGCACGCGACCGCTTTCCGTCACCACAACTTCACGGCCGATCAACTCGTAGGTGCCCGGCGGCAGCCCAGCGAACGCCACGGAATCGCTGACAGCGATCAGCCCCTCAGGCGGCCGGCAAAGAAACAGTGCCCGCAGAAAAGCTTCGGGCAAGTGGAAGCCGTCGGCGATGAAACAGAGTCTCAAGTTTTCAATACCGAACGCGTTCATGATGATATTGTCGTGGCGGTCTATCATCTGACGACAGCCGTTGCCGATGTGGGTGAACAGCGACAACCCGACATCGACCGAAGCCTGCAAAGTTGCAAAGTCTGCATTGGTGTGACCGGCCGCAACCAGGACATCCGGCGCAACCGCACGCACGAAATCGGCCGCGCCTTTGAGCTCGGGTGCCAACGTCACCAGGCGCACTTCGCCTTCGCCGATCTCGCACAAACGCCGAAACTGTTCGAGATCCGGATCGCCGATAGCAGTCACAGGATGGGCACCACGATAGCCGTCTTCCGGTGAAATGAAGGGGCCCTCCACATGGATGCCCAAAATCGGACTGTCAGCGCCCTGGCGTTTCTTCGCATTTACGATATTGGCGACACACTGCTCCAGCGCCGCCGGCTCATTGGTGATCACTGTCGCGAGTAAACCGGCAGTACCGCAGGCGCTCAGGATCTCGGTACTTTCGATAATACGATCGACACTGGTGTCCGGATCGCAATAGTCGATGCCGGCGTAGCCGTTCACCTGGATGTCGATAAAGCCCGGACAGGAAATTGTGCTCATGATGTACTCCGCAGCGGTGCCCGTTCGAGGACGCCATGCTCGTGCGGCTTGTTCTTGATTATCTCGTCCGGCCCATAGAATCCTTTGCTGACCCGACTCAGCGAATACACAATGGTGCGCGGGCCAAGGAAGGTACCGGGGTCAAGCACGGCGCTACAGCCGACCTGGCTCCAATCGCCCAGGCAAACGCCCATCTTCGCCGTACCGATATTGTACCGACTACCGTCACACTCGACGATCAGCGGATCGTAGTTCCCCGGCTTCAGCCCCTGGAAAATGCCCAGGTTGGCGGCCGTCGCCTGGTTACCGAGATGCCCGGCATAGCCGCACAGAGAGTCGCCGATATACGATGGGTGCGGATAGTTGCCGTTGTCCATCAGCACGACATTCTTGAGCTCGCCGCCAATGACACAGCCGTCGCCGATGATGCAGTTACCGCGGATGAAGGCGGATTTGCGCAGTTCGCAACCGCTGCCGATAATCGCCGGCCCTTTGATCAGGGCGCCCGGTTCAATCATCGTGCCGGCACCAACGTAGACATCGCCGCCGGTAACATCGAAATGGGCGTCGATGATACGGGCGCCGCCTTCGATAATGATGCGATGCGGCGTTTCGCCGGCACTGTAGACGACGAAACTGGCGACGCGATGGGACTCGCCGGCGCTGGCGGTTTTGACCAGATGATCCTCGGTCGTTTCGACCTGCGCCAGCCAGTTGCGGGCGAAAACGGCAATCTGTCGGATAGCGGTGCAGACGCAATTGCAGTCGTCGAAAAGCGCCCGATGGGCAAACGGATGCGCCTGCCAGTCGAAATAGGTTTCGGGCCGCAATTCGACGGGCACATCGCGCCGCTCGAGCGCCTGCAGATCAATGGAACCATTGGAAGCCATAGTGTCGAGAAAGTAGTTGGAGAAAAGTTGTGTTCAAGGCATGTCGGTCCTGGAGTGCCATCGTTTTTTGAGGAAAACCGTTGCCGCCTGCTTGATACCATCAAGGTCGCACGCTCCAACGTCAGCGCGAGTCTGCGCGCGCTGCATGGCTGGAACATCCAAAAAACTCGGTGACCGCCGTGACCACTTCCAGACGATAACCGGTGTCTCGAACCTTTTCGTCGCCATCCTCGATGAGCATAAACGCCGCGAAATCGATCCCACAGTGGCGGTATTGAACAAATGTGCCGCCGAAACGGCTGCGTTCGGTGGTGAAAATGTCGAACAAGCTCCAGGGGCTGCCCGGCAGACAGTCCATAGTAAGGCAACAGGGGAAGTCGCCGGGACTGTACCACTGCTCGATGGGTGGAGTCGCACGAACAAGCAGCACACTTGCAGGAGCACCGACTTCGCCGTAGCATTACAGGCACACGACCGGCGCATATTGCCGCAACACTATTGAAAGGAGCAGAGATGTCCGCAACCGGTGAAGCATATGACGCTTTGATTGTCCACACCCGCAAAACGGCGGTGCTGAAATCCGCCGCATCTGTCCTGAGCTGGGACCGCGAAACCAACATGCCATCCAAAGCTGTGGGACACCGGGCAGAGCAGCTGGCGCTGCTGGCCGGGATGGCGCATGATCGCGAGACCGCACCGGAGGTCGACGACTGGCTCGCTGCCTGTGAAGCCGAGCCACTCGAAGACGAGCCGCACGGCGTGATGGCAACGAACACGCGGGAACTGCGCCGGCAATACGACAAGCGGGTCAAGGTACCGAAGGATCTGGTCGAGGCGATCTCACGTACCACGACGCTGGGCAATCAGGCCTGGGCCTCGGCGCGTGAGCTGAACCAGTTCGACACGTTCCGCCCGCATCTGGCCGAGATCGTCAATCTCACCCAGCAGCTCGCAGATGCGGTCGGCTATAAGACGAATCGCTACGACGCGCTGCTCGACGAGTACGAACCAGGCGCGCGCAGCGAGGCAATTGCGGCAGTGTTCGCTGTTCTCCGCGATCAGCTGGTGCCGCTCATCGATCAGATCGCCGCCTCCGGCAATCACCCGGACCGTAGCATCCTGACCGGCACCTATGATGTCGGGCAGCAGCAGGTGTTCATGAAGATGCTGGCGACGGCCATGGGCTACGACTTCGACGCCGGTCGTCTCGATACAGTCGTGCATCCGTTCTGCATCGGTCTCGGTCCCTGCGACCATCGCATCACGTCGCGCTGGGACGCGAATTATCTGTCGTGCGGTCTCTATAGCGTGCTACACGAAGCGGGTCATGCACTGTACGAGCAGAACCGGCCAAAGCAACATTGGGGGACACCGGCGGGGGCGTCCATGTCGCTCGGCATCCACGAATCTCAGTCGCGCTTGTGGGAAAACGCCATCGGCCGCGGCCGACCGTTCTGGCAGCATTTTTATCCGCAGCTGCAGGGTGTTTTCCGCAGCCAACTCGGCAACGTGTCGCTGGACGATTTTGTGTTTGCAGTGAACGACGTGCGGCGCTCGTTCATTCGGGTCGAAGCCGACGAGGGCACCTACAATCTGCATATCATTCTACGGTTCGAACTGGAGCAAGCACTGATTGCCGGAGAACTGACCGCAGCCGACGTGCCGGATGCCTGGAACGGGAAATTCCGTGAGATCTTCGGCTTGGAAGTGCCGGATGACACGCAGGGCTGCCTGCAGGATGTGCATTGGTCGTTTGGCAGCTTCGGCTATTTTCCGACCTACACCCTGGGCAATCTGTACGCCGCACAGCTTTACGGTTGCGCCCGGCGAGAGCTGCCGAAGCTCGAGGAAGACTTGGCAAACGGGCGGTTGAAAGTACTGCTCGACTGGTTGCGTGATCGCGTCCACCGGCACGGCCGCTGCTACTATGCATCCGAACTGATCGAGTCGGTGACTGGCGAAGCGCTTTCCCCATCGCACCTGGTCGCTGCACTGACCGAGCGGTATACGCAACTGTACGCCCTGTAAGAAGCAACCGCTCCAGGCGAACACCTGCGTTTCAAGCGGGGCGCTTGTTGGGAAAGCTTCGCGCTACGCTACCGGTTCCGGCTCCTCGCGGACAGCAGCGGAAGCCGCAACGCGCTCGTACAGGCGCTTGTGTCCGGTAATACCGGCAAGGCGGAACCGGCCGGTGTCATGGACCGGCGTCTGGCAGTCGCCGGTGACCGGTCCCGACTGAGCGTACAATTCCGCGTAGGCTTCGTAACTGAGTTCGACGCGATCGCCAAGCATATCCCGATGCAGGTCGCCGGTCAGCCACTCCTGATAGCGGTTGCTGACGATACCGCTGAAGAATGACGCCATGCAGCCGGAGCCATAGCTGAACAGCCCTATGCGCTGCCCTGACAAGTCGTCGGCGTGTTCGAGCATCGAACTGAGACTGATATACAATGACGCTGTGTAAGTGTTGCCGATCTGGCGGTTGTAGTGCAGCGAATCGTTAACGCGGCAGATCAGCTCACTGCTCACTGCGCAGTCTTCCGTGGCAGCGACGATTGCCAGGAGATGCGCGTGCGCCTTCTCGCCCATGCGGGTGAACGGCAAATGATAGCAGAACCGCTCGAAGTCATCAAGGCCGCGGCCGGATTGACGGTGGTAGCCCTGCCAGCTTTCACCCAGTGCGTGCAGATACGTGCGGATCGACAACTTGCCATCGACGACCGCCTCGTCCATATAATTCGGACGCCAGAAGTCCATGACGTCTTCCGTGTAAGAGCCCGACTCGTTGTCGAGCTGCATCAGGCGCGGCGAGGACGAAATGACCATCGCCACGGCACCGGCGCCCTGCGTCGGTTCTCCGGGTGTACAGAAACCGTAACGTGCCACATCGGCGGCAACGATCAGTATCTTCTTGTCCGGATGCCGATGCACGAGAGCAACTGCCATGTCCAGCGCCGCGGTGCTGCTGCAGCAGGCCTGTTTGATTTCGAAGGCCCGGCAAGTGCTGGGCAGGTCAAGCAGGCTGTGCACGAATATGGCACCCGCCTTCGATTGATCGACACCGGACTCGGTGGCAAACATGATCGTGTCGATGCTGTTCCGATCAACGTGAGTAAGCACCTGCATCCCGGCATTGGCGGCCATCGTGATGACGTCTTCGTCCGGCGGCGGCACGGCCATTTTTTCCTGGCCCAGGCCGATGTAATACTTGTCGACGTCCACGCCGCGGGCAGCAGCCAACGCTGCCAGATCGAGGTAATACCTCGGAACGTAAAAACTGAGTGCCTCAATACCGATATTCATATGTCACACACACTTTGAGGTCAAGTAACCCAAATATAACCATAGTTGGAGGTTTCAACAGCCCGGGAAGGCCGAAGAAGTCGCATTCCTGCCAATTTCCCCATCGTTTCAGGCACCTGCGGGAGAGACTTGCGTCAGGCTGACATCGCTGGGTTGCACCGCGTCGGCAGCGCGTTGCAGAACGATCTCGAGAGCACTGAGATACTCGAGAAAGCTCTCCCGCCCCTGGTCGGAAAGAAAGACTGTCGTGCGCGGTTTGGCGCCGATAAAACTCTTCTTGATAGTCACCATGCCAGCGCTTTCGAGCGTCTTCAAGTGACGGCTCTGATTGCCGTCGGTGAGGTCGCAGGCAGCCTTGAGTTCATTGAAACTGAGACCGCTTGCGGCGGCACACAAAGCCGACATGATGGCCAGGCGGCTGGGTTCATGGAAGACGCGCTTGAGTTCGTTATATGGATTGTCTGTGTCGATTTTCATGGTGCCTCCACCGGCGTCGTCAGTCGGTTCACTCGATTGGTCCGTCAACCATTTCCGTTATCACTGCCTGGCGCATGACCGAGTCGACTTTGCCGTCATAATGGATGATGACACCACCGATCCATTCGCCGACGAACAGCACCACACCGACCGGCACCGGGCTGAGGAACGACTGGTCGGGGGCCAGTGAGAGTGCAGCACCGCAGACGATATAGAAGATGCCAAGCCACACGATGCCTTTAGGCAGTACATGGCGGGATGCAAGATTTGCCAGACCGAACATGGCAAGCCACATGCCGAACAGATAGCTGAACTGACCACACTCGATCAGGGCGACCGTGAAGAGACCGGCCACAAGCAACGGCGGCATGCCATCGATAACCGGCTTGAGGCGACGGATGTCGCGCTTGACTTTGGGGTCAAAGAGAAACCACTGAACAAGGG
This sequence comes from Lentisphaeria bacterium, assembly GCA_003545375.1. GTDB lineage: Bacteria > Verrucomicrobiota > Lentisphaeria > JABSQK01 > CAJWLW01 > CAJWLW01. The sequence continues at coordinate 9,805 of DPYP01000277.1, read as the reverse complement.
CACCATAGTTGAGACAGAGGGCAAACGACAGGATCGTAGCCCAGCCGACCAAGTGTGCATTGATGCTGCCCGGGTAGAAGTTCATCGACATGATGCCGGTGCCGACCAGGGCACCGGTGCCGGCGACCGCGCGAGCGCGTCCGGAATATCCTTTGAACCGCTGTTTTTCGAGGATATTGGCTTGCAACTCGCGGACTTGTTTGAGGGTCTGATGTATGTGATCGCCGATCATCTTGTCGTGTCAGTGTGTGCGTTTGCCGTTGTGCTTCGCAAGTCCCCTCGCTACGTGATACTATAGCCAAAGAAGACTACTTTGCAATACAAAGTAGATGTTTTTTGTGGACGATTAACCCGGAAAAAGCAAAAGGCCCGCCGGCACTGCACTGGCACCGGCGGGCCCATCGCATTTTAATCCTCAAGGCTACCGGAACCTGAACTGGCGCTCCCGGCTAGACTCCACCCAGTAGCCACGAGACGCCTCGAATGTCACGATACCAGTGGCGATGTCTATTGCGTTCATGTAGTCCCTGTTGCCAGCATCATAGTAGAACGCCTGCTCCAGGTCGGTATTCTCCATCGGCTGCGGCGTCAGCTCCGTCGTGCCGACGAGATTCCAGCTTTCTTTGAGCACGATTTTGTTGTCGCCGGTGAATCCGGATACCACAATATGTTCGATACCATCACGGGCGTTGTAAACCCAGTAGCCGGTAGCGGCTACAATGTTTTCGGCGGCGAAGTAACTACCGTCGCGGTAGCCCCAGACAACGCCTGTGATGACCCGGCCGGTGTGGTTCGAGAACACCGCATCCGGATCCGAATCGTTCGGTGTGATCGGGAACGACACCAGATTCCACCCCGGCTGCAGAGACACTGTCACCGAGGCACTGGCGCTACCTATGGTGATGCGGAAAACACGAATTCGTTCTTCAGTCAATATCTCCGTATCGAAGTTCAGCTTCGTAGTCATCAACATATCGATTTCGGTGTCTGGAATGATGGAGAAATCATTCTCTTCGTCGACTTCGACCAGATACATCGGCAGGTCCGACCTGGGCAGATCCGGGACCGGCCATGACAGGCTTACACTGGTCGGGTTAATGCCGAAGTCCAGGTAGAGGTACCACGTCGCGGTTCGTCCGAACGGGCGAATATCTCGTGTCAGTGCCGTATGTCCGGTGCTGAAGCCACGCGAGAAGAAGCTGCCGCCCGGAATCTCGGCCCCCGGTGGCGTCACTGGACCTGCCGGCAGATCCACCAAAGTCGGCAGATCAATGTCGATATTGCGATCCCAGCCATGGGTGGCCTGCGTCTCCCAACCGATCGACACTGTCTGGTCCGGCGTTTCCGTACCGTCACCGTACGTCCGTTCCGCGGTCATCGTCAGGTTCCATTCGTCGTTAATGATTGACACTTCGTTACTGAGCAGACTATCGCCGCTGTGCATCGCGCCGTCGACCGTGAAGGCGGCGACCTGCCAGCGCTGGCCGGTGCGCGTGAAGCGCTTGTCCAGATGGTTGCCCGGTGCTCCGGCCGCCTCATCGGGTTCGGTGACCAGCACTTCGATACCGTTGAGGAACCAGCGGAAATTCAGGATCTGATCGTCCCGGACACCTTCGACAACCGCGACGAGATCATCGGTAACCAGCGGATTCGACGGCACGATACGCGGCTGCGCGGGTGACAGCACGATGCTACCGGAAATCGGATCGGCACGGATGCCAATTATCACCGTCGGCAGGTTGTCCTGGAACCGATCGTGAGCCGCAATCAGCAGGTAGTAACGTCCGGGGTTCAGCCGCTGCTTGATGGTTGACGACAACGTGTAACCAGCCGTATCGAAATTGTTGAAGTCATCGTTGTGAGCGATCGGATTTAGCAGGTCGTCCTCGTGATAGAGCCATGAGACGGTGTCGATCGCGAGGTTGATGCCCGACGTACCAAAACCGATATCGGCGTCTTCCAGTTCGCCAAAATCGTTGTGAGTGAACAGGCGCGCGATTTCCAATTCAGTACCAACCACCGTCGTGACGTCTGAAGTTTCCTCGAGATCGAAGTACACCCAGTCCATATCCCGACGCGGCAGCGAGTGGAGCTGACCGCCCGCGGCATTGACTGTGATTGCGTGCGCGTCGGACGATGAGTCGTCCGGTTCAAACGTGTCGCCGCCCTCCGTCGCTGCGGTTGCATCGCCGGTAGCACCAATGAAAATCACCTCACTGCGGACAGTGTCACTGAGGTTCCCGAAGGTATCCATCGCCATCACTTCGCAGAAGATCGGCTGATTCGCGAACACGGTCGTCGATGCCGCCGGTACAATCTCGTCGGTGACCTGCTGCCCGTCAGTACCGATCACCGGCGCGATGCCGCCAAGATCGGCATCGGAGATCCCGCGCACCACGCGCCACCAGGAAAACAGGTAGACGACCCGGTCGCCATCGGGATCAACGCTCTCGGTGAGAATTTCGCAGCGCAACTCGTCGAGCCCCGGCAAGGGTGCCTTCGGTCGAATCTGGATTGTCGGTTCCGACGGCTCAATGTTGGCTTCCCCGATTCCACCACCCACAACGATAGTCTGGGTGCTGAAAGCTGACGCACTGCGACGACCGCCGAGGATGCTGATGTCGGAAGCATAGACCTCGCAGGTCAGCACATCGCCAAGCTCCAGTGCGACAACGTCACCGGAAATTCGGAACAACACAATGCCCAGGTCTTCGTTGATCTCCTCGACAATCGGATTGCCGATCAGATTCTCCTCGACAGCAGCGGCAGCCGTCCCTACCCAACCGGCGACTGCAGCCTCATCCACCAGCACGATGCCCTCGTTGCGGATCCACCGCGAGAAGTACGTGATGTCGTCACCATCCAAATCAACGGACGGCGTGATAATTTCAACGACGAAGGTGACCGTATCATCAGCTTCCTCATCAATCTTCTCGCGGATCGTAATCTCAGGTGCACTCGGAGTATTCAGGCCGACCGCCGACTCCACCGTGTTCGAGGCCAGCCGCTCGCTGCGCGCCCCGTGTTCGTCCTCAGCGACAACGATCGCAACGTAAGCCATCGGATCGTCGTTCAGCCGGTCCGGCACACCGTCGCGGTCCGGATCACCGAGATTCAGCATGTGATTGTCCTGATCGTCAATCAGTGTCCAAAAGGCAACATCCAGTGCAGGGTTGCCCGGGGTCTGATCAATCAACCCCACGGCGGTGCCCACTGGCGCCTGGTACCACTCATAGAGGAAGCCGGTCAGATCACCGTTGGGATCGAACTCGCCGGAGGCCGCGACAGACAATTCACTGTCAAGCCCCGGCTCCGCCGGTGTCAGCAAAAGCTCGACATTGGTGACGTCCGGTGGATCATTGCCGTTGCTGATCACGGCACTGAAGAAAGCGCCCTCGACAGGTGTCAACCTGGCCGCATAGGTCCAGCGATTGTTGTTCTCGAACGGCAGCCAGTCGGCATGCCAGGCGAAGTCTTCCATCGTCGGATTGATCTTCAGAATCGTGTTTGTAAATGGATTCAGCGCCGTGTTCTCTATCCACTCGCGACGATCGAGATCCGGATCGACATCGATCCAGTACGTGTCGTCGGCGGGATCGTCCGTATTCTGCGTCACCCGCACCGTACCTTCGAAGTTCTCCGGGTTGAAGTCGGGCACCGGATCATCCAAGGCTTCGAGAACCAACGGACCGTCGTCGAACTTGAGGTAGTATGCGATACCGAGTATCTCGGCCCACTCCGCTCGCTGATGCCGGAATGGACTCTGGCTGCGGACGTAATCGGTCCAGGTCAGCTCGTTCTCGTCCCAAGCGTTGTCGCCGTTATCGTCAGCGAAGAAAAAGGCCTTCTCGATGCCAACGGCCCCGACACCAGCCTCTCCGGTCAGCAGCAGGTCGGCTGTGTCGAACACCAGGTTGCCGTTGAAATCCTGCCAAAGCGGTTCGGGCAGGTCCGGATCCCAAAGGCCGTCGCCGTTGACATCCTCGAACATGGCGTTCTGCAACAGCACACCGAAGGAATTCGACCGGTCGTTGGCAAAGGCGATGAGGGCCGGATCAACGATGGATTCCTCCTCTTCCTCCTCTTCTTCCTGGCCACCGGCAGCCGTCAGGTCGCGGTCCGCATCTTCCTCGCCAGTTGCATCTTCCCCGGCTTCATCATCTTCGGCCGGATCCTCGACTGCCGCATCCCCACCATCGATCGTCGTCAATCCGGTGGCGCCCGCAGACGATTCGCCAGGTAAAGTCGGCTTGAAGGTGACCAGCACTCGCACGATTTCGGTTTCCGTAGTGACAGTGCCATCCTCGGCGGCATCGCCGCCCTCCACAACGACTTCCTCTTCGACAACGACGAACCCGGTGTCGAGGCCAAAGTCAAAGACACCCTCGGCCGGGACCAGACCAGGCTCGTACTCTTCGAGACCGAGTACCTGGTTGCGCGTACGGTTGAAGGCACTGGTGACCTCGGACGGCGTCCGGGTGTGATCCCAGATGATGATTTCGTCGATGTCACCAACGAACGGATTCAATACGACACCATCCGCCACATTCTCCGGATCGATACCGGCACCGACACGGACGCGGGCATTCATCAATAGGTCCTTGACTTTCGCCTGGTTGAAGGCGTCGGTGCGACGTGCCACTTCGATACCATTGACGAACAGCAGCAGGGTGTTGCTGGCAGCGCGGAAGGTGCCGGAGATGTGCGACCAAACGAAATTGTCCAGCCCGGCCTTGATCGCTGTCGCGCGCTTGGCCTCACGGGTCGTGCGCTGGTCCTCCCATCGGATATACGGCTTGGCATCCTCGTCGATACCAAGCTCGTAGTTGGTGACAATCAGGCCGTTCGACGGGTTGTGCAGGGTGCGCTGGATCACGACCATGCCGTCGTGGAACGATATGTCGTCCCGTGTCAGACCGACCGGTGCACTGGCCGAGGTCAAAGTGACAAAGCCGGCGCCCGGAGTCCACGGCGTCTCCGGCGTCAGATTCTTGTCCTCATCCAACCCGTCCTCATCCAACGTCAGAATCTTCTCGCTGACAGCAACCACGCGGTACCCGACATCGTCATCGTTGTTGACGCTGTTTTCGACGATGACCGGCTCGCCGACAACGAAGCCGGCGGCAACGAAGTCGCCATCGACCGTCATGATACGGGCCGTCGCGTCGGGACGGATCCAGGCTTCGACCGTCCAGTCGATGAAACCGAGACGCTGGACATCGGGATTCGCCAGGTTGGCTACCAGGTCGTTGGTGCCCTTCTCATTGGTCCGCGGCACCTCGATAAATGACTGGCCGTCGAGCGACAGGATGAGATTCTCCGTGATCCGCTTCGACAGGCTGTCCGTACCGGAACTGTCGAAGCCGTCACTTATATCGACGCGCTCGAGGATGTCGCTGTAACCGTCGTCATCGGTATCGACCAGTCTCGGGCTGGTGCCGAAGAAGACTTCCTCGATATCGGAGAGGGTATCCCCGTCGAGATCCGAGTCGTCGTTGTCGGCCACCCACGGATCGCTCTGGGCGCGGTATTCCTCGAGGTTGAGGCGGCCATCGAAGTCGGGATCGCCATCGGCGCCATTGATGCCTTCGGCACTCAGCGGATCGAGGTTGAGGTTGTCACGCTTGGCTTCGACTTCCCAGCCGTCCGGCATTTCATCGCCGTCCGTATCGGGATTGCGCGGATCGGAACCGACCGCCTGCTCCTTGTGGTTGGCCAGGGTATCGAAGTCCCAGTCCTCGGCGCCGTCTTCGATGCCATCGCCGTCGGTATCTTTCAACGTCGGCACCGATCCGTTCAAGACTTCCCAGCCGTCGTCGAGCAGATCGCCGTCGGTGTCGTTATCGCGCGGGTTGGTCAGGTAAAGCAGCTCGTCGAGGTTGGCGAGCTGATCGCCGTCGGGATCGGCGGTGCCGTCGGCAACCAGCGGATCGAGCTGGTTGTCGCGTTCCCAGCCGTCCGGCATCAGGTCACCGTCGGTGTCGCGATTGGTCGGATCGGTGCCGGCGAGGAATTCATGGACGTTCGAGAGTCCGTCACCGTCCTTGTCGTCGGTCAGGATGTTGTCGAGCTGCTTCGGATCGAGGTTGAAACCGACCTCGTAGCCGTCCGGCATCTGGTCGTCGTCGGTATCCGGGTTGAACGGCTCGGTGTCGTGGATGTACTCCTCGAAGTTGGTCAGGCCATCCGCATCCGGATCCTCGCCGCCATCGTCAACCTGCGGATCGAGACCATTGTCGATTTCCCAGATATCGGGGGCGCCGTCGCCGTCGGAGTCGATCTCGATGAGGTTCGGTACTTCGTCTGCGGTAAACGGTACCCCGGCCACGAACGGGGCGCCCTTGGCGACGGAGTCGAAGTCGTTGCGCAAGGTGAAGTCCTCGGCACCGTACTGGCGCTGGTACGGCGGAATCTCGGCGCTCCACTGGCCGTCATCCATGCGGAAGTAGGCACTGAGGCGTGTCTCCGTGCCGGAGAGCGCCACATCGCGCAGCGAACTGACAAGCGCCGTCGTGCGCGCCTGGCTCCACAGACGAACTTCGTCGATGTGGCCGACAAAGCCTTCGACCTGATCCGCCGTCGCCACATCGTCCGGCGCGCCGATCGTCAGGTTGCCCTCGCCGAGCAATGGTGCGATGCCGACGAACAGCGCCGGCTCGGCAATGCCGTCGATATTGAGCCAGAGCTTGCCGTTCAGCAAGTCGAGTACACCAGCGAGGTGATGCCAGTCGGTATCGCCGAGAGCAGCGCCCGCGAGGACCTCGATATCGACAGCAGCGCTGGCCACCGTCCAGTTGATCGGCGTGTACTTGATATACGGCCTGCCGTCACGCAGACCCAACTCGTAGTTGACCGGACCGGCGGGATCAGCAGTGCTCAGCTTGCGGATGATGGTACCTGTGCTGCCGGCAGCCTCGGGCTTGACCCAGGCCTCGATCGTGAACGATTCGAGCTGGTGCCGCGTGCGGCTCTCGACGGACAGATAGTCTCCCGCTCCGAGCTGGGCGCTGCGTTCCACCAGCGGACTGAGCGACGAGTTCGGATCGAAACCTGCGAGCAGCTCGTCGAGGTCTTTCAGACCGTCGTCATCACTGTCCCACAGCAGCGGGTCGGTATCGTAGACATTGACTTCGAGACCGTCCTGCAGACCGTCACCGTCCGTATCGAGCGTCACCGGCGACGTGTCGTCAGCCAATTTGATGATCTGATCGACATTGGTGATCTCGGTGACGGCGCCGGTCAGGAACTCGTCACCGGCGGCCGGCACGGCATTCGGCGGCACCCCGACGACATCCCGGAACGTCCAGTCCGCCAGTGTCCCGTCACACACCGCGCAAGTGGCGAGCTTGCCCTGCTGGCCATCGAAATTATCTCCAGGATCGATGCCGTCGACGTTGACATCGACGAAGAAAACCTTGCCTACATTGGCCACATTCGGCGCCGGTTCGTCGGCTTCGAAGTTCTCCGTCAAGTCCGTGATGTTCCATACATTGCCGGCGACGTCATAGATCGCCAGACCCGGCAGCGGCCGTTTGCCGTCGACCCCGAGGAATTCTTCGATATTGGTCAAGCCGTCGTAGTCGAAGTCCTCGTCGGCGTCACTCTCGCCGTCGCCGTCGGTATCGGCATTGTTCGGGTTGAGATCGAACTCACCGCCGAGGGCGTCCTTGAGGATGACCAGGTTCTCGCTGAACAGCAGCTCGAACCAGTTCGGCAGACCGTCACCGTCATTGTCGAGCAGCGCTTCGGCACTGGTATCGAAGACGTTACCGGTGACCACACCGGCATGACGCCAGTTGAGCAGCCAATCGAAGCTGTGCGTGAAGTCTTCGAGACTGCCGACACCCGCGGCCTCGGTGCCGGTAATGCGATCCGCACCGCCGTCATCGAAGGTGTAGTAGGCAAGCAGGCGCGGCAGCAGGGTCTGTGCCATGGTGACGGTCTCTTCGTCGATTTGTTCGTCGCCCGCAGCGATACCGCCTTGATCCGGTTCGACGACACCACCGGCGATACCGCTGCCGGCGACGTCATCGGCTTCGCCACCTTCGACAACTGCCTCGTCATCCGCGTCACCCGCGCCATCCTCGTCGTCGCCTTCAGCCGCATCGCCGGTTTCACCGCCAACCTCATCAACGGCGCCGGCTGCGGCGTCACCCTGCTCGTCGTCACTGCCGGCCGCGGTACCGGTGGCCTCTTCGACGAACTGGAAGGCGGACAAACGCCCGCTGTCGTAGATACCGCCCAGTTCTTCTGCGGTCATCACGCCCTGCCAGATAGCGATCTCGTCGAGCTCGCCGCTGTACAGATCATCGATCTGCCCGGTGGCGTCGTCCCAGGAGCCACCGATATAGAGATTGCCGGGACCGGCCATAGCGTTGCCGAACGGCATGCCGATTTCCGTCTCACGATCGAAGCTCTGACCATTCGGAATGAACAGGTCCAGGGCCATGTGGAACTGGCTCAGGTCGAGACTGATCGCGATCATCGAGAACTCGCCGCCGACCAGGCTGCGCTCCGATTTAATAGAGACCAGCATGTTGGTCACTTCCGTGTGATACTCGAATGTGACCCGGTTGTCAGTTTCGAGATAGACCCGGTAGGTATAGAGGTTATCTGTACCGACATGCTTCTCGAGCAGCGTCATGCGCACGTTATTTTTGTTGTTCGGGTTGACCCATAAGGTGACGGTGTACACGCCCTCGTCGAGCGAGTCGTTGTCAATAACCGTGATGTAGTCGTTTTCGCCGTCGAAGTTACCGACACGGGTGACGAACGGATCGAGCGAGTCACGGACGTTGGTACGGTTCTCGAACTCGATCTTGTCGTCGATGCCGTCGTCATCGGAGTCGGCCAGATTCGGGTGGGTACCGAAAAGCTGTTCGTCCCAGTTCTTGAGTCCGTCGCCATCGGGATCAGCGAAGAAGTCGGCTGTGATGCCGTCACTGGAAAAGACACGCGGATTTGTTCCGGCGAGGAACTCGAACAGGTCGGTCATGAAGTCGCCGTCGTCGTCGTCCGTGCCATCGCGATCGAGCGTAGCGAAGTACGACTGTTCCCACCAATCGGCCATGCCGTCGAGGTCGGTGTCGGCGATCTTGCCTTCAATGAATGGATGGGTATTGGCCGGGATGGCGTCGACGTCGCGGATCATCTGGGCGCCGTTAGCAGGTGTGGCATCGCCGTCGACAAGGGTACCGGCGTTCTGCCAGAAGCGCCACCAGTCGGCCGTGGCTACACCGAAGTCCTGGACATGGCCGGCGGTACGAGCCGAGTTGGTGCCGTCGTCGAAGCGATAATAAACGCTGCTGGCGCCGGCGGCGGGGCCGATCATCGACGCGTTGATGTCCCCGATCGACAGTGCCGACTGGGTGATCCGTACTTCGTCGATGAAACCGTCGAAGCCGTCACCGATACGGACATCGACCGGCCCCGGGCCGTTGGTGAACGGTCCGGTCAGCACCCGCTGCGAATGGATCAGCGTACCGTTGATGTACAACTTCAAGTCCCTGGTGACGGCATCGTAGGACGCGGTCAGATGTGACCATGCGAAGAGGTTGATCGTGTCGTTCACACCAATGATCAGGGCCGTCGGCAGCCTGATTTCATCGCCGCCCGTATTCGGATGGAACATGATGTACGGACGCTTGTCCGCATCGATACCGAACTCGTAGTTGGTGTAACCCGTGAGACCGACTGTAGGACCGACTGTGCGGCGGAAGAGCGTACCGCCGGCGGCACGCGGATAGACCCAGGCACCGAGGGTGAAGCTCTGGCCGGCGGCGCGGCTGGTCTTCGGCAGCTGGAC
>DPYP01000511.1:0-4449 GCA_003545375.1 Lentisphaeria bacterium | reverse complement strand
TTGAAATGCTGTTTGCTTATGCGCCAGTATACTTCCCGGCGGCAAGAGGTCAAGCAACGCCTGACAAACCATCTGCGGCAGCGGTTTGCCGGCGCTAAATTCAACGGGTGTAACCGCAGTTTTGTATATTTTCCGTTAGCCTCAGGCCCGTCGCCGCAGGGGTGGCCTGCTGCTGGCAAAAACCGTGTTTCGGTTGGGATTTCCAATCTGCGTCCTTGAGCAGACGTTCCCGGCCGACACGACCGGGCACCGGCGAGATCAAATAGCCGCATATCGCACAGGCATTGCGCCACCTTAGCTACGCCGGGCACGTGGGAATGGAAGCCTTTCCGAAGGCGATGATTGCCAGGGCATTGAGCGTTTTCGCACGGCGTTTTCCTGACCGTGAAAAGACGCCTTCTTCCCAGAGGCGAAAAGACGCCAGTCCCAACCGTTGCAAGTGAAGTCTTCTGAAATTGGTCCTCCCCGGCTGAAAAGTTGTTGGGCATTCAACAGTGCTTGAATTCTTCGCTGTGCGAGTGAACCTTGCCAGTGCCTGTATGAAAAGAAACCCCAATTCCTTCGGCAAGGGAGCCGGTGCGATGGCGGATGTGAAGGGCCAACTCGAAGCGTGCGTGGAAAAGCTCCGGGTCGGAGCTCTGACCGAGCACGACCTGCGGCAGGTACTGGAGCATCTGTATGGTGTCGACGGCACGGCCGCGCCCCAGCGACTGCTCTATCTGCAGGCCGAGAACACGCTGGTCACGTCGAAGGTGATCGGCATATCCTTCGTGGACCGCGACGGCGTACACGATGGCCCGGACGATCCCGCTGAGTGGCCGTACCAGACGGTACACGAAGCACTGCTCGACGAGTGGCGAATCATCAAGTTTCCGGAGATGGCGCTGATGATGTCTGATGAGGAGTCAACCTACGGGCTCGGCTGCGAGTTCATCCTCGAGAAATAGGCGACAGATGCGCGGAGAGACCCACCAGTGCAAGCCCACGCTGACTGACGAAGACGTCGTCCAGTTCTGTAAACAGGGGTTTGTCGTTCTCGAGGCTGTTGTACCCGACGAGGTGAACCGCCGTACGACCGCATTTCTTGACGAGCACCCGGGTATGGAGCCGAACGAGATTCTGGGTGAGACGTGGTTCTTTGACGCTGTCATCAAGAATCCCGCGGCGACCGGTGTGCTGCGTTCGCTGCTCGGTGCGAGCTTCCTGCTGCCAACGATTCTCAGCAACCATCGCATCGAGTGCCCGCGCCAGATCAACTGCGGCTGGCACCGTGACAGCGGCTCGATTTTCACACCTCGGCTCGATTTTTTGCAGGTCTTCTACTATCCGCAGGACACGCCGCAGGCGCTGGGGCCGACCGAACTGCTGCCGAGCTCCCACTTCATCCGCGGCCGGCGCCGGTTCATGGAGCATTACGGGAACATACGTTATGGCGTGTGGACAGCCGCGCCGGCTGGCTCAATCTTCATCACGCACTACTCGATCTGGCACCGGGCGACCGCCGCTACGGCCAGCGGCGTCCGTAATCTGCTGAAGTACAACTACTGGCGCACGGCACTGCCCGGACGCGACTGGATCGCCGATGGCAACGTGGATGCGATGGAACTCAACTTCCTGCCGGGCGACGTGCCGGGCAATCCAATGCTCGAAAAATGGCATCAGTGCATCCCCGTCGCGCGGATGTTTTACTGGCTCTGCGGGTTGGGTGAAGAGTTGGCGTTCACCGGCGGCCTGTCCTGGCCGATCAATGCCGGGTACGGACGGCCTACGGACACCGGCCTGCCATCTGCTTTTGAGTGCGCGGGGGAATCCCCGTCGGGGCTCTGGGATGTACGGCACCCGGGGGGCAGAGAATGAGCGAAACCCTGTCTGTTGTCGCAAAGACGAAACAGTGTCTTGCGAATATTTTCCAATACGACCCGAAGGTGAATGCCTTTATCACCGTGATGGAAGAAGAAGCCCTGGCGGGTGCGAGAGAAGCGGACGCCGGTTTTGAACGGGGGGAGCCGTGCGGCCTTCTACATGGGATGCCGATTTCGGTCAAGGACTGTATCGATGTCGCCGAGGTGCGGTGCACCAACGGAACCCGGTTTTTCGAAAACTACGTTCCTGTTGAGGATGCGCTGGTCGTGAAACAACTGCGCCGCGCCGGGGCGATCATCGTCGGAAAAACAAATCTGCACGAGTTTGCCTATGGGTCAACGACTCAGAATCCTCACTACGGTCCGACCCGGAACCCGTGGGACTTGGAAAGGATACCCAGCGGGTCCAGCGGTGGCGCTGCGGTGTCTGTGGCGCTCGAGATGTGTGCCGGAGCGGTTGCCTCGGATACCGGTGGGTCGGTTCGCACACCGGCTGCCGTCAACGGGGTGTCGGGGCTCAGGCCGACAGTCGGTGCGATTCCCATGAGCGGCAGCATGACGCAATTGTGCCCGGCAATCGATACGGTGGGTCCCATGGCGCCGACCGTGGAGATCATCGCCCGGATGTTTGCGGTCATGGCCTGCTACGATGACCATGACCCGACGTCGGTGGCGCATGTCTGGGATGACTACATGCCCCGGTTGAATGACGGCGTCGAGGGCGTTCGGATTGGTCTGCCGAAGAATTACTTTTTCGAAGACCTGGCCCCGGGCATTGATGAAGCGGTCAGGGCGGCTGCCGAGAAACTGGCTTCTGCCGGGGCGGTCCTTTCCGACATCGAGCTGGAGGGTGCCGAGGATACACTGGAAGCAATCATGCCCATGGTCTGGGCGGACTGCTACGAATTCCACAAGGAGCGGGTGGAGCAGCAACCCGAAATGTTCGGCACTGACGTGCTCGACCGAATTCTCCTGGGTCGTGATGTTTCAGCGAGCGACTATGCCGCTGCCCTGCGTTGCCGGGAACGCTGGAACCGGGTGGTGCAACGAGCCCTGGGCGAGGTGGATGTCATACTGACGCCGACAACGCCGCTGCCGGCACCACGGATTTCCGAAAGCAGCGACATGCTGTCGACCACGCATCACTTGACCCGTTTTACCTTCCCGCTTTCCTGGGCAGGGCTTCCGGGGCTGTCGGTTCCCTGCGGGTTTACCGCGGATGGATTGCCGATTGGCATGCTGCTGAACGGTCGTCACTGGGAGGAGGGGCTTCTGCTGCGTGTCGGCTCGGCGTACCAGGCAGAAACCACTTGGCACTTGACGCGGCCGCCGATTCTCGGCGGGTAATTGTAGCTGGATTCACGGCGCACGAACACAAATGAGGTCACTATGTACTGGATGCAACTTCGTCGCAGTCAACTTGATGCTTTTGACCGGTCCACTCCGGTGATCCTGCCGACGGCGGCGGTTGAACAGCATGGCGAGCACCTGCCGCTGGGTACCGACTGTATGATTACCGGGGCCGTTGTCGATCGACTGGACCAGGCTATGGACCGCAAGATTCTGATCATGCCCACCGTGCAAGTCGGCTGTTCGGAACATCACATGGTCTTTCCAGGCTCATTGACGCTGACGCACGAAACCTACCGCCGCACGGTGATGGAATATGTCGACTCGGTGCAGCGCCACGGATTTACGCGCGTGATGATCCTCAATGGCCACGGCGGCAACCAGGCTATCAATGCGGTACTCGACCAGCAGATCGGCCAACAGTACGGGGATCTCGAATGCCTGGTTGGTGGCTGGAGTACAATCGGCGCGCCGCAAACGCGGTCGATCAGCGAAGGCGGCCACCTCTCATGCGGCCATGCAGGCGAATTCGAAGCCAGTATCATGCTGGCCATCGCCGAGGATTTGTGCGACATGTCCCTCGCCGAAGACGGCGGTATCCCTACGCGTGTTGAATCCATGCGGTACGATTTATTCGACAGCGGCGTGGCCTCGAGTTACCAGCCGTTCCACAAGCTGTCCCACAATGGCGTCTACGGCAGACCTTCACTTGCCTCGGCCGAAAAAGGTCACCGTATCCTGAGCACCACCGTCGAATCGATCCAGGAACTGATCGAAAGTTTTTGGGACGATGTGAAAGACCTCAGTTCTCCAGTATGAAGCAATGAACCCTGAGTGTTCCCCATGAAGATGATCGATGTCAAGATTCACAAGGCTATCGTGCCGATCAAGCCGGATACGGTGCATTCGGAAGGTATAGAGGACAAGTTTTGCGCGGCTGTCGTCCCCGACGAACCCAGCCTGGGCGAGACGCTCGACCGCGAGGCAGTGGAGCGGTATCGAGTGGACTGATGGCGAAAAACGATGACACAAAGGAGTTGCAGGTGGAGAACGTGACAAGGAATCTGCCGCTGAAAATAGCGATCCTGGGTTTCGGCGATCGTGCAGAAGATCTGGCTGAACACAGACAGTCTGACAGCCAGGTTCGCGTTGTGTGCGTGGCCGACCCACGGCCTGAGCGGCGACAAAAGGCTGTTGAGATATTCGGCGCTGACTGCCGGACGCTGGAGCGCGGCGA
>DPYP01000209.1:9132-9502 GCA_003545375.1 Lentisphaeria bacterium | reverse complement strand
CGATGGCATATTTTTTCTGCTGAGGTACTAAGAAATATCCGTGTTCGGACGTCTTCATTGGTGAATGGCTCGCCAGTTACCTGATGCAAGCCCACAATGGAGGCGTCATGAACACTCGATTTTTGTCACTCGCTGTATTTTTCCTGGCCCTGGCCGCCCGGCCGGCATACCTGGAATCCGACCACGGCACAGTCGCCGATCCCCAGCCCGATCCGCCGATCCACACCCCGCGTCCCATACCGGAGCCGGTCGATCAGCCGCCCCTGGCCCGTCTCGTCGACCGGCTCGATATCGGTGTGGCCCAGCAGTATGGGCAGTTGACGGTATATCCGCTGCAACTGCGCTGGCGGCACCCGACACACCAGCGTCT
>DPYP01000209.1:8153-8752 GCA_003545375.1 Lentisphaeria bacterium | reverse complement strand
GCCTCTGTCAATCGCCTGCGGGTGCGCAACGTTTCCGATCACCACCTTTTCCTGATGGCCGGCGAAATGATCCTCGGCGGCAAACAAAACCGCACAATCGCTGTCGATGTGATTTTGCCGCCGCGTTCGGGGTTTATCGACATTGAAGTATACTGTGTCGAACAGGGACGTTGGGATGCCGGTGTCGGCTTCAAATCCTCCAGCGCCGTCGCCGCCGGCAGCGTCCGTAAGCTGGCGGCTGCGGCTGCCGATCAGCGCAGCGTGTGGAACGACATCGACCGGCAATTGTCCGCTGCCGAGGTCGAGGCGAGTAACAGCGATTACGATGCACTCTACAAGGCGCCGGACGTTGAACGGCGGATGCGCGAAGCGATCGAGCGCCTGCGCATGCCGCTGCAGCGCACAGTCGGCGTGGTTGCCGTGGTGCATGGCCGGATTGTCGCGGCCGATATTTTCTCGAGTGCAAATCTGTTTGAGGCGCTGTGGCCGAAGCTTTGCCGATCGTATGTCACCGATGTCATCGTGCCGTTCCCGCAAGCGCGGCGCGAACACCGGCAAGGTCACCCGGACATCCGCGGTTATCTGAATCAGTTGCGGGA
>DPYP01000209.1:7396-7735 GCA_003545375.1 Lentisphaeria bacterium | reverse complement strand
ATCGTGCACACCTCTTCGTTCGGTCGTTGATCCGGAAAAAACCGGGAAGTGTCCCGGCAACGGATGGGAAAACTTCCACTTTCAATCTCAACCCTCAAAGCGCAACCCCTTCATCCTTCACCTTTCACCGCTTCACCCCATGAGAAATCCAATGAAACTGAATCACAGACTGTTCCTGCTGTCGACCATCCTCGTAACCGTTTTCGGTTCCGGGCTCGGGATCAAAGTATGGGCGAAAACCCCACCGGCTCACGGCATCGTCAAATCACTTGGCGGCGACACCCGCTACCTGGGACACGTGAGCACGGATAAGCCGATCTATCGTGCCGGTGAAAAGGT
>DPYP01000209.1:0-7065 GCA_003545375.1 Lentisphaeria bacterium | reverse complement strand
TATGTGCGCACGGTTGTACTCGATGCGCATACGCATAAACCGATAACTGCTGCCGCTTCCTGCGGCTTTGTGATTGCCGGGCCCAAGGGCGATCAGATCACCAGCGGCTACTCCAAAATTGTCGACAGCGTCGCGGCCTATGAATGGCTGGTCCCGGACGGGCAGCCCGGTGGCCGGTACACGGTTGAGGTGCAGGGCAACGGTGTGGCGATGCCGGCCGGCAAACGTGGATTTGAGATTCGTGCCTATCGGGCGCCGCGGCTCAATACCCAGATCGAGTTTGTCCGCGACGGCTACGGTCCAGGCGACGACGTCGTCGCCATCCTCGAAGCCAGCCGCGCCGAAGGCGGCGTACCCGCCGGCGCTGCCGTCGACATTGTCGCCACGGTCGATGGCATCGACGTGTATCAGGGCGCCACCGAGATCGACGCCAAAGGATATTGCGAAGCCAGATTCGAATTGCCGAACCGTATTGAGACCGGCGACGGCACGTTGACCTTTGTCGTGCGGGACGGGGGTGTTGTCGAGACTGCGGCCAAGACGATTCCGATTTTGCTGCAGACCCTCGATATAAGTATGTACCCGGAAGGCGGCGACCTGGTGGCCGGGCTCACCAACTATGTCTATCTCGAAGCGCGCACACCGGCGCGGAAGCCAGCGGACATCGCCGGCGCCGTGCTCGATTCCGACGACAATGAAGTGACGACGTTTCGGACGGTACACGAGGGCAGGGGACGCTTTGCCTTCATGCCGCGGACCGGCGAATCGTATCGGCTGCGCATCGACGAACCTGCCGGCATTGAGCGGACCTTTGACTTGCCGAAGCCGGTGTCCCGCGGCGTCGTACTGCATGCAGTTCATGAGAGCTTCGACTATCGCTGGCCGGTTGTCCTGGAACTCGCATCGACGATGGAGCAGGAACTGGATGTCCGGTTGTACAAGCGCGAGAAGGAATTGACAGGAACAACGGTGACCGCGGGCACGACGCCGGCGGAGATACGTCTGGATGTACCGCCTGGGATCGATGGGGTGTTGACCGCGACTGTTTTCAATGCCGCGGGCAGGCCGATAGCCGAGCGCCTGGTCTTTCGGCAGGCGGAGAAGGTGATCAATGTCTCCATCGAAGCAGACCGCAAACGTTATGTGCCCGGCGACAAGGTCGAGTTGACCGTGCGTACCACAGGTGCCGACGGCAAACCGGTGAGCACCGTTGTCGGCATGACCGTCACCGATGAGACCGTGCTGGAAATGATCGACAAGCGGGAACAGGCGCCCCGCCTGCCGGTCATGGTTTTTCTGGATAATGACGTGCGTGACCTGGCTGATGCCCATGTCTATCTCGACAGCAGCAATCCGGATTCGCCGCGCGCTGTCGATCTGTTGCTCGGCACGCAGGGTTGGCGCCGTTTTGCCGTGACCGATTTGAAGTCATTCATCAGCAAGTATGGCAATGATGCCCGTCGTGTTCTGGCACAGGCACCGCCAATAGCCAAGGTGAAACGCATGTCGGCGCGGTTCAATGGCGGCAGGCTCGGCGATCTCCATGAGGAAGCGGAGGCCGTCATCAACATGGCAATGGCGATTGATGATGAAATGGCCGAACAGGCAATGGAAGAGCCTGCGGCGGTACTGGTGCCGCAGATGAAACCAGCAGCACCACCAGCACCGTTTGCCGTGGCAGCGCTCGTGATGGACGCCAAAAGGGTTCGTAAGCAGGAGGCGAACCGAAGAGAGCGGGGCATGCTTGCTGAAGATTTCGATCAGGCCTTCGGCATCAGTTCGTTTCACGGCAACTACGTCACGATCCGCCAGTACGCCCACCCGCACCGGCCGCAACGCCGGCCGGATGAACGTACTGACTTCACGGAAACACTCTACTGGCACGCCGGTATCCGCACCGATGCAACGACCGGCGAGGTAAAAGTGCAATTCGCCCTCAGCGATTCAGTCACCAGTTTCACGGTTGCGGCCGATGCCTTCGACGGCGACGGCGTGATCGGCTCGGGCACTATCGGTATCGAGTCGGTACGCCCGTTCTACATCGAGCCGAAACTGCCGCTCGAGGTCACTGCCGGTGACCGTATCCGCCTTCCTGTTGCCTTTGTCAACGGCACCAGCACGACGCTGACCGGTGTCCGCCTGACGGCGAATGTCGACCCGAAGATTCGTATCAACGATATCACCGTTGTCGATCTCCAGGCCGGGGACCGCGGTCGTGGCATCCTTGAATTGCCGGTTGACGGGCGTGACGACATCAGCCTTACACTCACGGGTACGGCCGACGCCTACAGAGACCAGGTGACACGTCATATCCAGGTGGTGCCGCGCGGGTTCCCGATGCAGATTGCCCAGGGCGGCAAGCTCGAGCCGGACTCGAGCTGCGTCGTCACAGTCACGATTCCCGAGAGCGTGGTGCCGGGCAGCATCAGCACCGCGATCGTCGTGTACCCGGCGCCGTTGGCGAATCTGACCGATGCCGTGTCCGCATTGTTACGTGAACCGCATGGCTGTTTCGAGCAGACCAGTTCGACGAATTACCCGGTAGTCATGGCTCAGCAGTACTTCGAGACCCATGCCGGCATCGACCCGCAACTGGTGAGCAGGGGACGTGCGTTGCTCGACAAGGGCTATAAACGGCTGACCAGTTTTGAATGCAACTCAAACGGTTACGAATGGTTCGGCCAGGCGCCGGCGCACGAAGCGCTCAGTGCGTACGGGTTGCTGCAGTTCACCGACATGGCCGAGGTGTATGCGGTGGATGCCTCCATGGTTGGCCGCACGACAGACTGGGTGATGGCAGCGCGCGATGGCGCGGGCGGTTTCAAGCGGGAGCGCCGGGCCCTGCACACCTGGATTCAGGATCGCGATTGTTCGGATGCCTACATCACGTGGTCACTCCTGCAGAGCGGTATGCCGCCGGCGAAGTTGCTGGCCGAGATCGACAGCATATTGAAGCGCGCTGATGCCGGCAGCAACAGCTATGTGACTGCGCTTGGTGCGAACGTCGCACTGGCGAGCGGCAACAGCGGCGTCAAACTGCTGGACAGGTTGGCGCAGGCGCAGGCCGAATCAGGCGTTGTCGATGGCGCCACCACCTCGATCGTTGGCAGCAGTGGCATATCGTTGCAGGTCGAGACGACAGCGCTCGCCGTGCTGGCGTGGCTGCAGGCCGATCGCTACACCGGTAACGTCGAGAGCGGCATTCGCTGGATTGCGGAGAGCTGCAAAGCTGGGCGCTACGGGTCTACCCAGTCGACTGTTCTGGCGCTGCGGGCGATCATGGCCTATGACAAAGCCCGCGCCGGCGACCGCAAGCCGGGTGCCGTTTCGCTCTATGTCGACGGCCGGCGCTGCGGCACGCCCGTGCAGTTCGACAGTGACACGCAGACGACGATTGAATTGACCGATGTCAGTGAGCTGATGTCGCCCGGCAAACACACCATTGAACTCCGGTTGGCCGGGGGGTCGAGCATGCCGTGCAGCGTTGCGGTGCAGATGAACTCCGCGAAACCGGACTCCAGCGAGGCGTGCCTGATCGAAGTGACAGCGACACTCAATCATCAGAAAATCCGTGAAGGTGAACTGGTGAATGCGCAGATTGCGGTAAGAAACCGCAGTGCGGAGGCGGTGCCGAATCCCGTCGCCATAATCGGCATTCCGGGTGGGCTGGAGGTGCGCCATGATCAACTCAAGGAACTGGTCGATGCGAAGCGCATTGCGGCGTACGAAGTCATCGGTCGTGACGTGGTGCTGTATTGGCGATCGCTGCAGGCGAAGCAGATCGTTGAGCTGCCGCTGGACCTGATTGCTGCGGTGCCCGGGACTTACACCGGCCCGGCAAGCCGTGCTTATCTCTACTACGGCGACGAGCACAAACACTGGAGCGATCCGTTGACGATCGAGATCGCGCCGCGGCAGGGCTGAGCGGAACAGGAAGTGCAGGTGTCGAGAGTCTGGATGCGTTTGGTGTTCATTCGTTCAGCTTTTCAGCAGAAAGGGCACAGCCCCCACGTAGAAATACACACTGCCTGCAACTAACTTGTGTGGATCGGGGTACAAGAACCAACCCGGATCCGGAAAGCTTGATGTACGAACTCAATGATCTCATTCACGGCTTTCGTCTGCAGCGAAAGGAGTGGATCGAAGAAATCGCCAACGAGGCGTTTACATTCTGCCACGAGGCAACCGGCGCCAGCCTGATCCTGCTCAAGAGCGACGACGACAACAAAGTCTTTATGGCCAGTTTCCGGACGCCGCCGGGGAACCACACGGGCGTGGCGCACATCCTCGAGCACTCGGTTCTCAACGGTTCGGAGCGCTACCCGGTCAAGGAACCGTTCTCCGAGCTCCTCAAGGGCAGCCTCAATACGTTCCTCAACGCGATGACCTACCCGGACCGCACGGTCTATCCCGTTGCCAGCCGGAACCTGCAGGACTTCACCAACCTTACGAACGTTTATCTTGACGCGATTTTTCGCCCGAAACTGACCGCAGCTACGTTCAAACAGGAGGGTTGGCATTACGAGCTGAAAAACGTCGACGCGCCGCTGATCTACTCCGGCGTCGTTTACAACGAGATGCTCGGGGCTTACTCGGATCCGGAACAACTGTTCTCCGACAAGCTCGATCGCCTGTTGTTTCCCGATAACGTCTACGGTCAGGCGTCTGGGGGTGATCCGGAGTTCATACCGGATCTGACGTTCGAAGAGTTCCGGGCTTTTTACGACACCTGTTATCATCCGTCGAACTGTCTGTTCGTGCTTTACGGTGATCTCGAGATTGAACCGCAACTGGAACAGATCCAGGGCTACCTGCAGGACGCCGACCGTGGCGAACCGACACCGCCAGTGATGCCGCAGCGCCGCTTCGAACCGCAACAGCACACGACCTCCTACCCGATCACCAGCGGCGAGAGCACCGTGGGCAAGACGTATGCGGCGCATGCCATTGTGGTCGGTAAGCCGACGGCGGCTGAAGAACATATGGCGATGGGGATCCTGGCATGCATCCTCTCCGGGACCCCGGCATCGCCGCTCTTCAAGGCGCTGGTCGACTCGCGCCTGGGAGAGGATGTTTTCTTCGCGGGGTACGACGGAGACATTTTGGATACCTACTATTCGATCGGCCTGAAGGGGACTGAACCCGAGCGCGTGCCCGAGATGGTGGATCTGATCGAGACCACCTTGCGGAAGTTGGCCGATGACGGCATCGATCCGAAGATGATCGAGGCGGCAGTTAACTCCATCGAGTTCGACCTGCGCGAAGCCAATTTCGGGGGCTACCCGAAGGGCCTGGTGTACGGACTGATACTGGTGACACCGTGGCTGTACGATGCCGACCCGTTCACGCACCTGTACTACCGCAAGACGCTGGAAGTCGTCAAACGAAAGATCGCGACGGGACGATATTTCGAGGACATGATCGCCGACCTGCTGTTGCGAAATCCGCACAGCGTTACCCTGACAATGACGCCCGATCCAGAACTCGAACCGCAGCGCCTGGCGGCGCTCGGCGCGAAACTGGCGGCGCACAAAACGAGCCTGTCGCCGGCCGAACTCGAACTGTTGGTCGAGGAGACCGAGGCGTTGTTGGCTGCCCAAATGGAACCTGATCCGCCCGAAGCGCTGGCAACCATCCCAAAGCTGCCGCTGTCATGCGTTGACCGCCAGGAAGAAGAGCTGAGTTTCGAGCTGATTGATGACGGTGCTACCAAGCTGTCATTTGCCGAGCAGCCCACCAACGGCATCGTTTACCTGCAGCTTTCTTTCGATGTCGATGGGCTGCCACAGCGGTTTCTGCCGTACCTGCCGATTTTCGCACGTATCCTGCTGCAAGCCGGCACGACGAAGCGTGATTACGTTGAGCTGACCCAGGACATCGGTATTCACACCGGCGGCATTGCCTGCAGCTATTCAGCGGGGTTGCGCCGGCCGGATCGCGAAACGGTGCTTTCACGCGTTTCTGTCGGTGGCAAAGCATTGAACTCGAAGATGCCGGAAATCGGTCGGCTGCTGGCGGAAATTACCGGCGATTGCGATCTCTGTAATCTGGAGCGAATAAAAGAGCTGGTGACGATTGCGCGCTCGAAGATGCAGGCGCAGGTCATCCCTGGCGGCCACCGTTTCGCGGCTCGACGACTGGCAGCGTATTATTCACAGGTGGGACATTACCGTGAGGTCACCAGCGGACTGACGCAATACTATTTCCTCGAGCAACTCGAAAAGGATCTGGCGTCGTCGCCGGATGAGGTGCTGGCTGATCTTCAGACCATCCGTCGCCATATTTTCTCGCGGCAGGGCATGCATATCCACGTAACCGGCGGCGGCGATGATCTGGCCGCGGTGCAGGCTGCGATGCCCGCTATACTGGATGTGCTGAGCGACACGCACTATGAACCGGAGATCTATACCTTCGAGCCATTGCCACAGAACGAAGGGTTGATTATCCCCAGCAAAATCCAATACGTCGGCAAAGGCGCCAATCTGTATGATGCCGGCTACCAATACCATGGCAGCTTCGAAGTGCTTGAGACGTTGCTGGGCCGCGAATATCTCTGGAATACCGTACGGGTGCAGGGTAATGCGTATGGCGCCTTCGTCAGTTTTGCCGTTTTGTCCGGCAACTTCTGCTGTCTGTCCTACCGTGATCCGAAAATGTCGGAAACGCTCGAGGCCTACGACCGGATGGGCGACTACATCGCCGGACTCGACCTCAGTCAAGCTGATTTTGAGCGGTTCGTCATCGGGACTATGGGCGGCCTGGATAGTCCGCGGACGCCGGATGCCAAAGGTTCAATCGCCTTCCACAATTACTTGAGCAACGTCACGGCGTCGGAACTGCAGGAACGCCGCGAGCAAGTCCTGGACTGTACGCTCCAGCAGGTTAAGGACCATGTGGATCTGCTTCGCCAGTTTGCGGCGAACGGGTCCGTGTGCGTTGTTGGCAGTGAAGAGGTTCTGCGGCAGGCGGGCGACTGCTTCGATGTTGTCCGGCCCGTGTTTGTTGATTGACCGAAATTTCTTTGAGTTGGATAGGTTCGACGCTATTATACGTGTGTGTGCCGTT
>DPYP01000366.1:800-3281 GCA_003545375.1 Lentisphaeria bacterium | reverse complement strand
TACCGAGCATCATAGCCCAGCTTTGCGATTTCCCAATTCCCCGAAGCACACGATGTGCACGGCCACAGTGACTCGAACTGATCGAGCCAACAGCGGCTGTCATGACCTTTTCCATGTCGAATGGCCCATCCCCAATCGAGTCCGGTAAATTTGCGAACTCCGTAACGCACCGTAGATTGAATCCGGCCGCTTCTTTATGGCGAGCTGAACTTTCATGCCGTCAAAAAAATGGGGAATTGTTCGGCAGCACGCAGCATTCACCGGCGCGCGCAACGACGTCGAACACGGACAATTTGGGAGGTACTCGATGACAAGGCAAGCCGTGTTTTTATCAGGAACCCGTCGCGGGTGCTGTACGAGAACAGCCGTTGCCGATCGGCACCAACGGATTCCGTCAAATAGCGGGCGCAGACACACTGCTTCAAAAACCCTTGGGCTGACTGATGGCAGATGACCTCCGAGAATGGCGCCATCATTGGCAGGACGAAGCCGACGCCGAGTTTCTGTACCGCACACTGGCAGACGTCGAGGAGGATCCCGAGAAAAGGGAATTGTATGCCCGCCTGGCGGATATGGAGGAGCGCCATACCGCGATCTGGGCCCGGCTACTGACCGAGAAAAATGTCGACCTGCCGCCACCGACCCCGACTGTACGAAGCCGCATACTGGCCTGGTGGGCACGACGATTCGGCCCTGGCAGCATCGTCAAACTGCTGTTGCATGAGGAAGGCCAGGAAGTACGTATCTACCTCGACATGCACACCCGAAGCGACCCCGGCGAAGCCGCAGACACAGCGCTGGAACTGGCCCGGGACTCCGCCAAGCACGCCGATGCGCTGGCAAAAATCGCCGGGATTGAAGGCGAACCATGGCACCGGATCCATTCTACCGGTACCCTGGCCAATGTTGTTTATGGGTTCAACGACGGGCTGACCGCCAACTTCGGGTTGATCGCCGGGCTGATCGCTGGCGTCCTTGCCGGCGGTCTCAATCCAAACTATATCCTGCTGACCGGTCTCGCCGGCACCATCGCGGACGCCCTGTCCATGGGCTCTTCCAGCTATCTTGCAGCGAAGAGTACGCAGGAAGTGCGTATGTACGAAATCGCCATGGAAAAAAAAGAGATCGAACTGATGCCCGAGGCTGAGGAGGAAGAGCTGGCACTCATGTATGAAAGCCGCGGCGTCCTGCCCGAAAGAGCGAAGAAAATCGCTTCAGAAATAATGGCATCGCCCGAAAAGGCGCTCGAGGAAATGGTCCGCGAGGAATTACGCCTCGGCGACGAATACGGGACGCCTGTGCGCGAAGGCTGGATCACTGGCATGGCAACCGCCATCGGCGCAATTATCCCGGTGGCACCGTTTTTCATTTTCCAGGGCAGTGTGGCAATCTGGTCAGCATTTGCGCTGGCCATGGTATCACATTTCGTCGTCGGCGCTGCCCGCAGTTTTTTCACTGGCCGCGGCCTCTGGCGCAGCGGTTTCGACATGTTCGTGGTCGGATTGGGCGTTGCCGTCATCGGCTATTTCGTCGGGGACCTGGCCGCCAAGCTCTGGCCTCTGGCTGAACTGACCTTATCCGGGCCACTGTTATAGTAGGCCTGCATGTGTTCACCGGGCGGGAGTAACAGTACATGGCTGAACCAGTCATCCATCGGATTTTGGTGATCGACGAAGACGCGGACCTTCGGATCTTCTATGCGCACGTGCTGACGACGCAGGGACACGAGGTTGTCACCGCTGCCAACACCACCGAAGCTGATGACATCCTCGACTCCGAAAGTGAGCCATTCAATCTGGTGATTATCGACATTCCGACCATCGACCACGACTGCGATTACATCAGCGAGCTACGCCAGAAACATGGCCAGGCAGCATTGCTCGGCATCGCCGACAGCGGAATCGACCGCAAAACGTTGAAGGATCTCCGCCGCTATTGTCATGACATGGTTATTCGTACGCAATTCGAGATCGCGGCGTTCACCGAAAAAGCGAACTTCCTTCTCGCCCCGAACAGCCACCTGCGCCCACCGAACATCAGCCCCGACACGCAGACGAAAGTCATGGAGTGAACAATTCGGCACCCGGTGTCTGCAACTCCGTATTCAACACATCGAGCCCCGCCTGCACCGCCTCCTCCCACTTGTCCGTCAACACCTGCACCGCCTGCCTGGGACTCTCTTCAAACACCGAACGATATGCGGACAAGCATACCGGAGTACCCAGGCGGACGTACGCATGCCGCTCGGCGTACGCCGGCGGCATGGTCGAAGTCTGGTCCTCCATGAGTTTCTCGACCGTCTCCCCAACGCGATCGACAGTCGGTTTCGTCGCGACATAGTCGCCGCTGTAGCTCGACACCCGGAACGCCAGCATGGCCTGTCGCGCCCAGACATGCGCTTGCGCGTGCTGATCAGCCAGGTCCGGGTCAAGCAAACACTCATGCACGAACCGACGGATGGCACGGATCCGGTCGACCAGC
>DPYP01000366.1:0-405 GCA_003545375.1 Lentisphaeria bacterium | reverse complement strand
CGCAGCACCGTCCCGAGATCATCGTCGGCGCCTTCCGGCAGTGGATAATCGTGCTGCTCGAGTTCCCGGCGGAGGACAATCATGCCGATGCGGCGCAGCTCGTTCTGAAAGTCGC
Organism: Lentisphaeria bacterium; assembly: GCA_003545375.1. Classification (GTDB taxonomy): domain Bacteria; phylum Verrucomicrobiota; class Lentisphaeria; order JABSQK01; family CAJWLW01; genus CAJWLW01. The sequence continues at coordinate 290 of DPYP01000366.1, read as the reverse complement.
GATCCCGGTCAAACCCAGTGCCGGCAGTCACGGCAATATCAGTGAGGCGCTGGCAAATCGCCGGTCTCGCATCGGTGACGTGGGTCGCCTTGATCGATACCGGCACGGCGTGAATGTCACCCGGGCCATCAAGCGATTTCGCCGCCTTCAAAGCGATGAAGGCAGCCCCCTGCAGGAAGGCTTCAACACTGTCATTGGTAAACTGTACGTTGCCTTCCGGGAAAATAGTCAGAGCAAAGCGCCCGGCCGTCAGCGTTTCCATGGCGGCAGCGATGGCGCGGCGATCACTG
>DPYP01000222.1:7405-9694 GCA_003545375.1 Lentisphaeria bacterium | reverse complement strand
GGCCGGACGACTGGCGCCAGAGCGTAACGACGTGGAACCAGGACTGCATCCGGTGTCATTCAGTCGGACCGCATCCGAACAAAGATTTCGAGACTAATAAGTGGGACACCAAAGTCACTGAACTCGGCATCGCCTGCGCTGCCTGCCACGGGCCTGCCGAAAAGCACATGCGCGCGCATCGCAATCCGTTGCATCGCCACAAGGTGCGATCGTCCGGCGAGGCGGATCCGACGATTGTCAATCCGGCACGGCTCGACAAGGAGCGATCGGCGGAAGTTTGCGGCCAATGCCACTCTTTCGTAACCTTTTTCGACAACAACAACTTTCATGAACCTACATGGCGCGAGTTCCGTGCCGGCGGGAAGCTCGACCAGCACGTGAAGTTGTGGACCGCGAAGAACGACCAGAACAGGTTCTGGCCGGACGGCAGCGGCCGTATCGGCGGGCGCGAATACAACACTATGATCATGTCCGGCTGTTTTACCGAAGGTGAAATGACGTGCCTCTCCTGCCATACCATGCATGGTGACGAACCGCGGGACCAGCTCAAGCCCCTGATGAAGAGCAACGAAGCCTGTCTGCAGTGTCACGAAGACATGCGCGAGCGTGTTGCCGAACACACCTTCCACGACATCGGCAGCAGCGGCAGCCAGTGCTACAACTGCCACATGACGTATACCTCGTATGCCCTGCTCGGGGCTGTCCGCATGCATCGGGTCGATTCACCGACAGCGTCCGGGCGTTCTACCCGTGATCGCCCCAACGCCTGCAACCTCTGCCACCTCGATAAGACGCTGGCGTGGACTGGGGAGAAGCTGACCGAACGTTACGGGCAGAAAGCCACCTATGTGACGGATGACCATCACAATGTCGCGGCATCGGTCATGTGGATGATGAAGGGTGATGCCATGCAGCGCACGGTTGCCGCCTGGCACATGGGACAGGCCTGGGCGATCGAGGCATCGGGCGACAAATGGATGGTGCCGTATCTCTCGAAATTGCTGGCTGACCCGTACTCTGCTATTCGTCTCATTGCGCATCGGTCGCTGGTCGAGGTGACAGGCGAGAACATTCCGTTCTATTATATCTGGACGGCGGCGGAACGGCAGAAGGTCGCTGACCAGTATCTGGCGAAGTGGGTGGCGGCGCGCCAGGCGGACGGGGAGACCGGACCACCGGAGACGCTAAACGTCGAACCCGGCAGGTTGCAAGATGATGTTGTCGAGCAGATTTATCGGCAGCGGGACAACAAGAAATTTTCGCTTAGTGAATAACCGGGGAGCAGAGACATATGGCTGACGAGATTGAAGATAAATCAACCGCGGCAGAGCAGATGCCGTCCGGGAACAAATCCGCTGCGACCCGTTTGTTGGTGCGCACACATTTCCGCTGGGGCTGGTGGTCGTTGTTGTTCTTTTTGTCATTGGGGATTTTTCTGGAATCCATGCACGGGTTCAAAGTCGCTTTTTATTTAGACGCCTCGAGTAGTACACGGCGACTGATGTGGACGCTGGCCCACGTCCATGGTACGTTGTTCGCGCTGTTGAACCTGGTGATGGCGGCGTTCATGCAGGCGCATGCGGACTGGCCACGTCGGTCGCGGGCGATCGCGTCACGGTCGTTGATGAGCGGCAGCATTCTGCTGCCTGCCGGATTCTTTTTTGGCGGTCTGTGGACCTACGACGGTGACCCGGGCGTGTGCATCTACCTGGTGCCTTTGGGCGCGCTGCTTATGCTGGTCGCAGTGTTTCAGACGGCGCGGTCCTGCTCGCGTTTCAGCATCGGGAGTTGACATTCTCAACTCATAATCCCACTCGTGATTCAACTGGGGATATGGCAAATGGCGGATGACATTCATGTTCGCGACGCAACGCTGGATGAGGTTGCGGTCATCGCAGACTTCAACATTGCGATGGCCCGCGAGACGGAGGACCTGGCGCTGGACCCCGATACCATTCTTGCCGGCGTCCGTGCGGTGCTGGACGATGCTTCGAAAGGCTCGTACTACGTCGCGGAGATGGCAGGCGATGTGGTCGGTGTACTGATGATCACGTATGAATGGAGCGACTGGCGCAACGGTTTGTATCTGTGGATCCAGAGCGTTTATGTGCAGCCGGGGTGCCGGTGCCGCGGTGTCTTTCGGGCGCTGTACCGACACGTCGAACGTCTTGCCGGAAGGGACGGCCGCCTCGGTCTGCGCCTGTACGCCCACGTTCACAACGAGCAGGCAGTAGCGACGTACGAGCGCCTCGGCATGCAGCACTACGGCTACCAGATTTTCGAGACGCC
>DPYP01000222.1:6001-6977 GCA_003545375.1 Lentisphaeria bacterium | reverse complement strand
CCGCGACGCGATCGAATACATGCATCAAGAAAAAGACCGATACGGTACCGCCGCGCGTGTGCTCAAGGATAACACGCCACTCCAGAAGACGACGTAGAGGAAAGAATACATCACGAAAGATTAAAGAAGGGCCGTTTCAGTACAGCTCGCGATGGAACCCAGGGCGGCGCAGGATGGTTTCTTTCTCGCTGATATTACCGTCCGCAACGGGGTAGTCGGCATTGTAGTGCAAGCCGATACTCTCCTGCCGGGCGAGGGCACTGTCGATAATCATTTCGGCGACTGATGCCATGTTGCGCAGCTCGATAAGGTCGGCTGTGATTAGGAAGTCCCAGTAGAAGTGCTCAATCTCCTTGCGGATGTTGCGGATGCGTGTTTTGGCGCGCTGCAGCCGTTTGGTGGTGCGGAAGATGCCAACGTAATCCCACATGAACCGGCGGATCTCATCCCAGTTGTGGTAGATGACGATCAGTTCGTCGGGATCGGTGGCGTCGCCCTTGCTCCAGTCGGGCGTGGGCCGTGCATCGTTCTCGATATGCCGGCTGTCGGTGTCGTTGAAAACCCCGCGGGTGTGTTCGACGGCATTGTGCGCCATCACCATGGCCTCGAGCAGGCTGTTGCTGGCCAGACGATTGGCGCCGTGCAACCCGGTGCAGGCGACTTCGCCGATCGCGTACAGGTTCTCGACACAGGTGACACCGTCGATGTCGACACGTACGCCGCCGCAACAATAGTGCGCGGCCGGCACGACGGGGATCGGATCGGTGGCCATGTTACAGCCGAACTGCTCGCACGTTGCAAAGATATTCGGGAATCGCTTGCGCAGAAACTCCTCGGAATGCTGTCGGATATCGAGGTAGACGCAGGGCTGACCGCTCTTCTTGAGTTCACGATCGATGGCACGGGCAACGATGTCGCGCGGCGCCAGGCTGCCCTGGCTGTCGTAGCTGTCCATGAATTCGATGTAGTCATTGCC
>DPYP01000222.1:0-5590 GCA_003545375.1 Lentisphaeria bacterium | reverse complement strand
TGAAACTGATAGAATTCCATGTTGGCGATTTCGCAATAAGCGCGATACGCCATCGCAATACCTTCACCGCAGGCTACGTCGGGGTTGCTGGTGTAGAGGTAGGCCTTGCCGGCACCACCGGTTGCCAAGATGACGAAGCGGCTGAGAATGGTGTGCACTGTCTTGGTCTGCCGCTCGAGTACGAAAGCGCCCAGGCAACGGTTCGGGCCGTCCCAGTCGAGATGTCGCGACGAGATCAGGTCGACAGCCTGATAGTTCTCCAGCAGCGTGATATTGTCGTGCGCCTGGCAGGCAGCGATCAGTGCCCGCATGATTTCCTGGCCGCTGATGTCGCCGGCGTGAAGAATGCGTCGGTGCGAGTGCCCGCCCTCGGCGCCGAGGTCGAAGGCCATGGTGTCGTTGCCGTCCTCGCTTATGTCCCGCCGTCGCGTAAAATTGACGCCGAGTTCAATGAGTTCCTCGATACGCGCCGGCGCCGCGCCGACGATGCGGCGCACGACGTCCTCTTTACACAGGTAGGCACCGGCCTTGAGGGTGTCCTGGACGTGCGATTCCATGCTGTCCTCGCTGTCCATGACGCAGGCAATGCCACCCTGGGCCCAGCTCGAATTGCAGTCGGCTGCGGCCTTTTTGGTGATCACCAGAACGGAGCCGAACTTGACAGCCTTGAGTGCAGCGGTGAGACCGGCACAACCGCTGCCGATGATCAGGTAATCGCAATTCAGACGTTGTTGTTCAGTAACCACCGTGGGGAGTTCCTTCAGAATTCGAGTTCGACTTCATTGGCGTTGATGTCGAGGCTGACAGATTGCCCGACCATATCGACGTTTACGGTGATACGCGTTTTAGTCTTGAGTTTCCTGACGATGCCGGTGAGTCCGGTCAACGGTCCTGTGCGTACCATGACCGTGCGACCGACGACAATCTCCGGACGCACGAAAATCTCTTCGTCCAGCGTTGCCTTCTCGATGATCCGGATATCCTTGAGATTCTCCACCAGGCCGGGCTCGGAGAGGTCGTCGGTGAGAATCACGTGCGCCGTCAGTTTCGACTCCAGTAACTCCGGCTTCAAGTTCGGGTCGATCTGGACAAATACGTACCCGGGAAAGATCGGTACCAGATGTGTTGCAACCTTGCGTGTATACCGCTTGACACTGCGGCGTAAAGGCAGGTAATGCCTGATGTCGAGATTGTCGCAGAACTTGGCGAATTTCTTCTCGCATCTGGCCATCGTGCGCACCACGATCCAGCGTCGATCCGCCAAAAGTTCAATGCGTAGTTCCGACGTGTCTGTCGTAGGGTCACTCAATCCTGGCATGGTCATTCCTCATCGAAAATCCGGTCGAAGAGATTCGCGATAGCGTTCATGGCGGCGGGTGCATCTTCGCCCTTGATGCGGACACGGATCGTGTCGCCCTCCATGGCGGCGAGCATCATGAGACCGAGATTACTCTTCCCGTCAGACACCTCGTCGTCCTTGCGCACCTCGATCTCGGCCTTAAACCGGCTTGCGGTCCTGGCGAACAAGACAGCGGCACGCAGGTGCATGCCAAGTTTGTTGGGCATGATAAAGGCTTTGTTGATCGTTCTTGTAGCCATCTGTAGAGACTCAATTAAGTCTGCTTAATATCGTGCGAACGGCCTTGTATGACAAGAGTTGTGTCGCGTGATCCGGTCACCTCGGAAATGTTGACGAGACGCCGGTCATTCATAGTCCCACGTATCAACGATTTCGTTCTCCTGCGGCAGGCACGCGAAAAGCCGGTTCATCGACGGACAGTCGAAGCCTGCACAGTCGACCAGGATCCGGCGTTCGGGACCCAGGCAACCACGCGCCCACAGACTGAATGCAAGCAGGTCGGACATGTCCCAGTGCGCCGCCGATTGCTTTTGGTCTGCATGGCGCCCGACATCGCACAGGCCGGGCTGCAGATTGCGAAACACTAATGCGAATTCCTGTTGCTCGAGCCCGGCAAGCTGTCGCACGATCCGGCGCAGCCGTGTTATCACTGCACTGCTGGCGAGGCACGGCCGGGTCGATATGCGGCCGTGCCGGGCTCGGTACAGAGTCGGCGGCCAGGTGATCGCCGCCATATCGAGCGCCAGGTGCGTACCGGGTGCGAGTTGGGTGCCAGTCGCCGCAGTATCGAGTGATCCGTCATCAGAGAAGACCGGCTCGACGGTTCCTGTGGGCAACTCTGTCGTTGTCGCCAAGGTTTGCCAGGCCAGGTACCAGGAAAATCTGTAGACGCGTGGTTTTGGCACGGTGTCCTCGTCGCAGATCGTGACGGAACGAGTGAACTCCAGGTCGTCGCCGGATGTTTTCAGAGCATAGCAGCCGGCGTTTGTCTGGGGTGTAAGTAGTCCTTTTTGCCAGCGCCAGAGATCGTTGCCGATGCCGATCTCGAGCTGGACGCCGGAGTGGTGCTCGAGAATTAACGCGAGCGGCGGTTGATTCCAGGTCACGTCTTCGATCGTGCGCCAGTCCGAGAGCTTCAGTTCATCGTCAGCCTCCGTCGCGATCCGGTAACTTTTCCATGGCCCCGGTAAAGTCAGCGAACCGATATCGACCGACGGCGCCGCTGTTGAGCCCCGGCGGAAGGTGAGGTCGGTGATGATACGGGCGAAGCCGTCCCCGTACCGGTAGGTGTGCAGAAACTCGATCTCGTTGCCGAACGGTAAAGTCCCGTTGGCCATCACGACGTCGGCGTTGGCATTGCGTTTGTCACGGATGCTGTCGATCACGGCCGCCCGGTCGGCGAGGCCGCCAACGCAACAGACGCAGTCCCGCAGGATCTCTGTGTCGTTGACGGTCAGAGACTGGGGTCCATTCACGGTGCGGCGGGCGTGCACGGCGTGCCATCCCGGCCCGCTGATTTCGATTTGGTTGTCGTCGCTGGTTCGCATGGCGGGTAAGGTAGCCTGTCGCGACAGCTTTCGCGCCATGTACTGTCGTTGCACTCGGCACTTACACCCCTATAGTGATGCTCGCTTCAATGGAGAGATTCAATGAAAACGATCGTCTTGCAAGAACCAGGGGATTTACGGATGACGGACATGCCGTTCCCCGATGCGCCGGGACCGGCTGAAGTCAAAGTTCGCGTGCGCCGCATCGGTATCTGCGGCACGGACATGCACGCCTTTCGCGGGCGCCAGCCTTTTTTTTCCTATCCGCGTATTCTCGGGCACGAGCTCGGTATTACGGTGGTTGAGACCGGTGACGGCGTCGAACACGTCAAGCCGGGGGACGATTGTGCGGTGTGGCCATACCTCACCTGCGGCGAGTGTATCACCTGCCGGGCCAACCGTGAAAACTGCTGCACGACGCTGAAGGTCTTGGGCGTGCAGACCGACGGTTGTATGCGTGAAGAGGTGTTAATGCCGGCGCGACTGCTTTTCCCGTCAACCAAGCTGTCGGTGGAGCAGATGGCGTTGGTGGAGACACTCGGCATCGGTTGTCACGCGGTGAACCGCGGCAGCGTAACAGCGGATGACACGGTCCTGGTCGTCGGTGCCGGACCGATCGGTATGAGCACGATACAGTTTGCCCAGGCGACGGGTGCGCGGGTCCTTGCGATGGACATCAACGATCATCGTCTGGGGTTCTGCCGGGATCGTCTTGGTGTGTCCGAGACGATCGATGCAAAGACGGATCCGATCAAGCAGCTCGAAACGCTGACCGATGGTGGCCTGGCGACCTGCGTGTTCGATGCTACCGGTAATTCGCTGTCAATGGGCGCCTGTATCGGTTATTGCGGGGCGGGTGGGCGCATTGTCTTTGTCAGCCTGGTGCTCGATGACGTTGCGATCCAAGATCCGGAATTCCATCGCAAGGAGTTGACGGTGTTTGCTTCGCGCAACTCAAGGGCGGCGGAGTTCGCGCAGATCGTCGGGATGATTGAAGCTGGTCAGATCGACACGACACCGTGGATCAGTCACCGTTCGTCCTTTGACGACATGATCGGGCAGTTCGAGTCCTGGCTCGATCCCGCGAGTCGTGTGACCAAGACGGTGGTCAGCCTCGACTGACACCTCGTCACAGCCGCTGCAGCGCCGCTACGACCGCGTCTTTGGTAATGCCGAAGTGTTCCCAAATATCGTAGTGTCCACCCGAGGGGGCGATGCGCGGGTCGATGATGCCGACGTGCTCGGCGCAGGCGTTGGCGTCGTAGGCGGCGGCCGAGACGATCGACGCGAACCCGCGAATACCGCTGGCACGGCAGCCGATCAGGTTGTCCTCGACAGTAACGATGCCGCCACGGTACTCCGTGAAGAGATCGGCGAGCTCATTGGCAGGCAGCGGCAGCCCGTTGACGACATACACGTCGGCTGCGTCTTCGGTTCCTTTGACCGCTTCGGCAGCTTCCGCGGCGACAGAAGCGGGCGCGCCGAGGGCGAGAATCGCTTTGCCGGCACCGTCGTAGTTGCGGTAGCAGGTCACGGCCTCCCACTCACTGTCGGCTTCCCATAGGGCGCCGCTGCCGTCCTGTTTTTCGAGCACCGGCAGGTTGTCGCGCGGTACGCCGACCACGTGCGCCCCGTAGTGAGCCGCCAGGTCGCGAACCGCGAGGAAGGCGGAGCGCGCATCGGCCGGTGTGTAGAATCGATGAATGTACGGCAGATAGGTGAGGGCGGTGTTTACCCAGTCGAGGCTCCAGCCGGAAAAATGGTCGCGACCCGTGCAGGCACCGACATGCGACAAGTGGAAGGTCACGTTCAACCCTTCGTTGGCACCGGTCAGGTTGCGCTGGTACCGCCACATCTCGAACCCTTCCCGTGCGAGACCGTCGAAGAAGGCCGAGAACGTCGAGATGATATTCAGCTGCGGCTCGTTGCCGCTCATCGCCAGGCCGTTTGCCAGGAGCGTAGCAACCTGCTCCTCGATGCTGACTTCGTACGCGTGGTTGGCTGGGATGGCGGCGACTGCCTTGGCGAGCTTGGTTGACGGATTCAGGTCGCAACTGACGACGAAGGTCTGTTCTGGAAACGACTTGGCGACCGCCGCGTAGCCGGCTTCGATGCCGGCCCGGGCGCTGGTGACGTCGCCGCCCGGCGGCAGTTCGACTGCAGCCACCGATTCGGCGGACAAGACAAGATTGGGGCTACCGGGCTGCGGGCGTGCTGTAGTGACGACCGTGCGTTGCGTCTGGCTGCGCAGCGCCGCAATCGCTTCCTGCTGCGCCGCTGTCATCTGCATCATCGGGTTGGCCAGGACTTCGGCCTCGTCGCGGCCTTTCATGTGTCCGTCGTGATGGCCTTCACCGCCAGGCAGGTCGTTGACATGAAAAACACACTCGAGCATCGGGTACACGTCGCGATAACTCATCAGTGCACCGGGAATCCAGATTTCCGTCTCCATCGCCACGCCGTTCTTCGCTGCGAACTCCGCAGTTTCGGCAGCGATGTTGTAACGTCGGCCGAGTTCATTGAGGTCGACTTTTGCGGTGTCTGTAGATTTGCAGCCGGTCGGGTAGATGAGCGACGGCCGGCCCTGTTGTGCCAAGTTCCAGGCGTCGTGATACGCCTTGTACAGCGCGTGCGTGTCGGCGAACGAATCGAGTTCGATGATCGTGATGCCCTGCGACGCGAT
>DPYP01000348.1:5110-6315 GCA_003545375.1 Lentisphaeria bacterium | reverse complement strand
CAGTCGTGATTTTCAGCGAAGCTTCCTGTGAGTCAGGCGCTCGGCCATCCCCCCTTCCTTTCCTTTTATTTCGTACACCCTTCCGGTTAGCACCAGGGCATTGATATCAGCCGCACGCTGGTCACATTACCCGCAACGAAAGCAAACGAATCACCGAAGGATCTCCCCATGGCAACCACTATCGATCCGGCGGCGCTGCGTGCCGGCAAAGGCCCGGAACTTTACCGGAAAGCAAAAACGATGATACCCGGCGGCACGGGCCTGTTCGGGCACCGCCAGGAAATGCATGCGCCGGAACAGTGGCCGACGTATTTCGCCGAAGCCAAAGGCAGCGAAGTCGTCGACCTCGACGGCAACCGGTTCATCGATTTCGCCAGTTGCGGTATCGGGGCTACCGCTCTCGGGTACGCTGATCCCGATGTGGCGCAAGCGGTGACGAATCGTGTCGTCAACGGCTCCATGTGCATGCTGAACCCGCCGGATGAAGTCGAATTGGCCGAACTCCTGCTACAGCTCCATCCGTGGGCGTCAAAGGTCCGTTTCGGACGGCTCGGCGGCGAAACTATGGCAATCGCCGTACGCATCGCGAGAGCCTATACCGGTCGCGATCACATCGCTTTCTGCGGCTACCACGGCTGGCATGACTGGTACATCTCCGCCAACCTCCCAATCGATGACAACGACAGCAGCGACCGACTCGGCAACTGGCACCTGATGCCGGGGCTCGAACCCAAGGGCGTGCCCGCCGGGCTCGCCGGCACCACGATGCCGTTCACCTACAACAAGATTGACGAGCTCAAGGCGATCATCGAATCTCACGGCGACCGACTCGCCGCCATCGTCATGGAGCCGACGCGCAACCTCTTTCCCGAACCGGGTTTCCTCGAAGACGTAAGGGAGCTCGCAACGCAGTGTGGCGCCTGTCTGATCTTCGACGAAATCACGATCAGTTGGAAACTCACCTGTGGCGGCGCCCACTTGAAATACGGCATCGAGCCCGACATGGCAGTGTTCGCAAAATCGCTCGGCAACGGCGTGCCGATGAGCGCCATCATCGGGCGTACCGAACCGATGGATGCCTTCCAGGACACCTTCTGCTCGAGCGCCTTCTGGAGTGAGGGCATCGGACCGGCAGCCGCCCTGGCAGCCGTCAAGAAGCACATGCGCCTCGATGTCCCTGCGCATCTCGACCACATCGGCAGCGC
>DPYP01000348.1:620-4789 GCA_003545375.1 Lentisphaeria bacterium | reverse complement strand
GTCCACGCGGGCCTGCATGAGCTGGCCGCGAAGTACGACATCCCGCTGACCTTCACCGGACACCCGTGCCTGCTGTATTTCGGTTTCGATCACCCCGAGGCACCGGCCATCCAGACCCTGTGGACAGTGCGCATGCTGACCCACGGCCTGCTCATCAGTAGTGGCTTCTATCCGATGTGGACGCACACCGACGCCCACGTCGACACTTACCTCGAAGCTTGTGACGAGGTTTTTGCGGAACTCGCAGACGCCATCGCTGCCAACGACATAGAATCGCGTATCGGCGGCCCCGTCAAGATGACCGGACTGCGGCGCCTGGCGTGATACAAGACAAAAAGCAGGAAAATAAGACGACGGTGTCAGGGCCGAGAAAATTGTCGGGAAAAGCCCGTGCCGTGTGCATCTTGCCCCCTCCCCCATCCGTTGCCAGGCTTTTCGTCCTTACCCGATACCCGTGTTCAACGTGATCCGTATAACATCACTTTCAGGTACCTGCCTTCCGGGAATTTATTTCGGGTCGGATGATCCAGCGGCTGGGCAAGGCTCTCGAGCTGGCACAGCACATGGCCGCTTCCCACAGCGGTTTCCTGCACCAGACTGCTGAACATCGCATCAGTGATCCGCGAACTGCAGGAACAGGTCAACAACAGACCGCCCTTGCGGAGGCGGCGCAGGGCGGCCTCGTGCAGATCACGGTAGGCCTTCTGCGCCCATTCCATCGACGTCTTGTCGCCGGTAAAGGTCGGCGGATCGAGAATGATCATATCGAACCTGCTGTTGCCGCTACGCAGGTAATCCCAGACGTCACCAACTACACTTTCATGCCGGTCAACGAATGACGGCACGTTCATCTGCACATGCTCGTCGCAGGCAGCAACCGCTGCCGCACTGGAATCGACGCTAATCACCTTGTCCGCGTCGCCCAACAAAGATGCCACACTGAAGCCGCCAGTATACGAAAAACAATTAAGCACAGTCCCGTTCGCGTGTAACCTGGCCAACTGGCGACCGTCGCGCTGGTCGATGAAGAACCCGGTCTTCTGTCCATGACGCACATCGACGTTGAATCGCATACCCTTCTCGGTGATGACGACCTGTTCCGGCACCTCGCCAAACAACACATGCTCCGAGGATTTCAGGGCACGGCTACACCTCAAATACACACCCTTGAAAACATCCATCTCCCTGAGGACGTCAGAGATCGTGTCAACCCACGGCAACAATGCGGTGCTGTAAATTTTGAGGACGGCATAGTCACCGTACTGATCGAGAACGACAGCCGGGATGCCATCGTTTTCGCCGTGCAAAATGCGGATGGTATCGGTGACCTTGCGCAGGGGCCGGCGTTTATCGAGACACTGCACCAGCCGGCGTTGAAAATAGTCGGCGTTGACCGGCGCCTTGCGGTCGTAGGCGCGAAACACGATGGCCGCTCCGGGGTCGTAGAGGCCGTACGCAACCGCAGTGTTGTCACGCTCGTCGACCAGATTCACACTCTGCCCAGTGGGCAACTGGGGAAAGTGCAGGTCCGAATGGCCATACAGCCACGGGTGTCCACGGCGCAGCGGTGCCAGGCGCGGCGACGGCAGGCGAACATCAACAACGTCGAGAATACTCATCGCATGCGGTCAGTTAACCGGTGGGTCGGCTGTCAGTTACCGAATTGCCCCAAGGCTATCGACAATGAATGAAACTGTAATTGAAGGTTCTTGTCTTTCATCGTGATTTTTCTTCCTCGTCTTCCCGGCATCGAATAGACAATGAAAAAAGACTATGAGGAAGGATTATGAGGAAAGACAGAGAGAAGAGGGTGAACACAGCACACGAAATTTTCAACTGCCGTCTTCGAACTGGAAGATGTTGCCCTTGGTGATGACGAAGGACTGGGTCGGATCGCTGGTGCTCACTTCGCTGCGAGTCATCACTTCCTCGACCAAGCTGTGGATCTTGCGGCAGGTGGTGGTGGCATACATCTTGACAAGCCCGGCGTTGGTTTCGTCTGAAAAGACCGCAAGCAGCAAGACTTCTTCACCAATCGACGACATGAAAATACTTGTCTGTTCGCCCTGGTGGAAAATAGCATTGAACTCATCTTCGCCGAGCACCATCGCCAATTCCTTGGTGGCAGCATACGCACCGGCCACCAGTGCCGTAACGAGATCAACTGCACCCGTGACTTCCTCGCCGCTGTCGGCAATGACATTGCCGCCACGGTCACACAGTATCACGGTGCGTGCCTCGGAGTTGTTGAGGAATACGTCCAGGTCACCTTTAATAATGTTGTATTCTTCAGGTTGTAGAATGAATGCCATATCTGACCTTTCGTTCGAGTCATCTAACTGTTGTTGTACTTTTGTATGAAGTCCTGCAGAACCAACTTGGCGACGCCATTGAGCGTCTCCAGCACACCTTCGCCCACCTTCGCCGAGGCCATGAACGTGGGGATCTTGCTGCTGCCGTTGTTCAACAGGTAATCGATATATTCCTGGGGCGCCACATTCAGCAGATCGCGCTTGTTATACTGTATGACGTATGGCATTTCATCGAGTTCGTCTTTCTGTAACTTGAGATTCTCCCGCAGGTTCTCCAAGCTCTCTGTGTTTTCCGCCATTTTTTCGAACTGCGAGTCGACACAGAACACGACACCGTCGCAGTTGCGCAACACCAAACGTCTGGTGCTGTTGTATTTCACCTGACCAGGCACTGTATACATCTGGAATTTCGTCACAAACCCTTCAATTGCTGTGGTTTGCAGCGGAAGAAAATCGAAGAACAGCGTCCGGTCCTGGCTGGTTGCCAACGACGTCAGATTGCCTTTCGACTTCGACGGGGCGCGTTCGTGAATCAACTGCAGGTTCGTCGTCTTCCCACACAGGCCGCAACCGTAGTAGACGATCTTGAACTGAATCTCTTTTTTCGCGTAATTGACAAGTGCCATGAATGACTGCCCGATGTCGTAGCTGTTGCTTGCAATGACGATAACCAGCGCTGCCACCAGACACCGGGATAATCTTAACCGTGGCCGACTCCAATGCAAGGTTCCAGCAACCCAGATCTTAGCAAAATCGCGGCGTATTTGCAAGGACCTTCCCGCGCCGCCCGTGAGAGCCGTACCAGCCTGGCAATGATGCATCCGCGCGAATGCAGTCCTGGGGCCGGGGATGCACCCCCCAGTGACCGTCACAACCTGCCAGTCAGCGAAACCGTAAATTTGTGAAACCATGGGAAACTGTTATATTCATAACGTGAAAACGTTTTCGGTGCAGCGGTGTGCCCAAAGGGTCCGGCGGCCACGATAACGACAGCCCGACAACGCAGAAATGGGGTTGGAGGATCGGCTCATGTTTAAGAAAATCAAGGGATGGTTCGGCAAGGATACGAACAAAAAGGAGAGCCGAGAGAAAACCAAAACCGAGCTCTCCAATCAGACCCTCGCAGCCCAGCTCGCAGCTGATAACTCGGAAGTGTCGGTACCGGCCGAAGCAGAGCTGCTGACGTCACCGGCAACAGATGAACCGGTCATGGGATTCGACGCCGGCGCCGCAACCAACCATCCGGCAGCCGTGGCCGAACCGGAGCCTGCGCTGCCGCCGCCAGCCGTCGAGCTGCCGGCAGATTGTATCGCCATCCCCGGGAATATCGTCCTCAGCATGTTCCCGCCCGAGTATCTGATTGCACCGGTCGAAAATCTGGTGGCCGACTACGGCGAGCAAACCGGTTTCATTTTCGCCCAGTCCGACCTGATGTATGGGCTCTCGACTGGACGGCTCACCTTCAGCCTGGCCGATGTCGTGCAAAAGGCTCAACTGAATGTGTTTACCGACGAGATCATGGAGATCTATGGACAGGAAATCGAGTTGCCGCTGGTATTAGTCGTCCCGCTGATTCCGCCGGCATGGTTTGTCGTCGGCCAACAGGACCAGTCGAAACAGCAGATCGTCGATGAGATGGACGATCTGTTCACGGATTCCATGACCCCGGAAGCGGCTGAAGCGGAACCCGCTGCCGAGCCTGAACCCGCTGCAAAAGACGAGCCACCGACGGAGGAATCTCCAGATCCAGCGCCCCAGCCGGAGCCGCCGGCTCTTGAACCGGTACCCGCGCCAGCCTCAGAAACGCCACCACCACCGCCAACTTTGCAGCCGCCGGCTCTTGAACCGCAGCCCCCC
>DPYP01000348.1:0-288 GCA_003545375.1 Lentisphaeria bacterium | reverse complement strand
CCCGCTCAACCGCCGCCGGCAGCACCCGCCGCAGAAGCAGCAGACACCGGTGCAGCTGCGGAAGATATCAGCGAAGCGGTCAAGGCATATTTCGAAGTCAATTCACTTGACAAGGCCATCCTTGTCAAGCAGAAACTATTGTACAGCGAAGGCGTTCGGGAGGCAGCGGGCAATGTCGAAGACTGGCACAGCCAGGCTCCGAACGGTATCGATGTGAACCGCAGCGGTGTCGGGGAATTGTGCATGCTCGAGGGCGTTGACGAGCCCCTCGCGGAATCGATCATCGCT
>DPYP01000422.1:0-4760 GCA_003545375.1 Lentisphaeria bacterium | reverse complement strand
CAAATTCGGTGTCGAAGTATTGTACCTGCACGGTGGTACGCCGCAGCGCCAGCGCGAACAGTTGATCAATAAGTTTCAAACCCGGCACGGGCCGCCGATATTTCTGCTGTCACTCAAAGCCGGTGGATTGGGACTGAACCTGACCGAGGCAAATCACGTGTTTCATTACGACCGCTGGTGGAACCCCGCTGTCGAGGACCAGGCCACTGACCGGGCCTTCCGTATCGGTCAGACAAAGCCCGTGCAGGTACACAAGTACATTTGTGTCGGTACAGTCGAGGAAAAAATTGATCGTATGATCGACAATAAGCGTCAGCTCGCCGACAACATCATCACTCCCGGGGAAAACCTGATCACCAACCTGTCCCTGACTGAACTGCGCGATGCCTTCATGCTCTCGCGGGATGCAGTGTCCGAACAATGATCTCTCATTGGCCAACCAATCAGGAAATCGACATCGACGTACCGATCAGCGTCGAGCATGGATTGCAGCTGCGGTCGCAGCGGGGCGAGATTGTCCAAAACTGGTGGGGCCGCGGCTTGCTTGCTGTCATGGACTCCGCAGCGGTGAAAGAGGAGTTGGATGCCGGTAAGCGATATGCCCGCAAGGGCCAGATCGAATGGATGGAGTGCAGCGAGAGCACCGTCAAGGCGTCCGTGCAGGGCAGCGATGACAAACCGTATACCGTGACGATCGTATTCGACACGTTGCCCAGCACGGCTTGGACCGCGGTCTTCACCGAACTGTCGCAGCGCCTGGATTTGTGTGGTGCTGTTCTTGGCGGGTGGATGCCGGAGGATGTCCAGGCACTGTTTGAACGGCATGATACCGCCTTGCTGCCTGCCGACCCGCCGCACAGCACGTGCGATTGCGAGCGCAACGAGCGACCGTGCCGCCACATGCTCGCAGTTGCCTGTCTGGTGGCTGACCGCGTGGATACCAAACCACTGCTGCTTTTCGAACTGCGCGGCTTGCCCCAGGCTCAGTTCATGACGCGGTTGCGCGAGCTTTGGAATCTGCCGCTGCCGGCCGTTGATGATTCGGATGCAGAGCAGCCCTCGGGGCGATCCGTCACCGGCTACTACCGGTGTCTCGATGTCGAGCCCGAGACCCAACCGACGGAGCCGCCGAAGGTCGATGCCCTTGCAAAACTCGGAATTCCGCAGTTCTTCAATCAGGACGATCAGGCAAGTCTGCAGACGCTGCGCAAACTCTACCACGACCACATCAGGCGATGAAGCTCGACCGGCTGCTACAGGGCGTAAGCGGACGCCTCGGCGTTCTGGTTGCATGCTGCCTCATCGTCTGCAGCCTGCTGGTTCTCAGACTGTGGTACGAACAATTGCGCCAGGGCGACGAACATCGCGAAGCGATCTCAAAGCAAAGTTTGCGACGCATACGCACAGCACCTTCGCGTGGTCATATCCTCGATCGCAACGGCGTTGCACTGACCCAGAACGTACCGTCGTACGACGTCTACTTTCATCCGCACGAGATGCGCCGCCCGCATTTCACCCGGATGCGCCGGACCATCGCGCATGTGGCTCGGCAGCTTGACCGGATTGCCCGACTTGCCGGCACCGATCATGACTATCAGCGCAGCGATATTGCGGACATGCTGCGGGCGAAAGATACCCATATCATCATGGCTGGCGACCTGCCTCGGCAACGGGTGCTCGAGATACGCAATGAACTGCAGGACGTCCGCGGCATCGAATTTGGCCTCGGCCGCGGTGAGATAGTCGTTCACCCCGATTTCATGTGGCTGCCATACCAGAGCAGCCGGGATCGTACGATCGAATTCATCCTCAGCCGCATCGACCTGGTCGGCAAACTTGTTGGCCGCCCGCACGATGCGACCCCGGAGAAGATCAATCGCCATCTGCGTGTGTCACCAGCCCTGCCGTATCGTGCCTTTGAGGGTCTCGAGGAAAACGATCTGGCGCAGCTGATGGAACTGATGCCGCGAATCCCCGGGCTCGAGATCAACACGAACCTGAGCAGACGCTATACGCAGGGTGAGATTGGCGCACACCTGACCGGTTTCGTCGGGGTGCGATATCCGGGAAAAAAAGATCTGGAGGAATTTGCTTACTATCTACCGGAACTGACCGGCAGCATGGGCATCGAACGGCGCTTCGACGACATGCTCAAAGGGCAGGGCGGCCACCGCGAAGTGCGGGTCGACAGTGTCGGCTACTTCTATGCGGATGCCATTGAAGAACAGCCTGCGATTGCCGGCGACGACGTTGTGCTGTCGATCGACATTCGGGCCCAGCGCATCGCGCAATCGTTGCTTGGCGACAGCAAAGGCGCCATGGTCATACTCGACTGCCAGACCGGTGCCGTGCTCGCCATGGCGTCGGCACCGACTTATGACCTTAACGCCGTGCGCCAACGGTTCAATGAACTGGGCAAACATCCGGACCGGCCGCTGCGTGACCGTACGATCACTGCCGATTTCGTTCCCGGTTCTATCATCAAGACGCTTATTGCATTGGCCGCACTTGAAAATGAAGTGGTGACTGAGAACGATACCGTCCACTGCGGTGGCGGCTACCGCTTCGACGACGGGACCTATGTCAAGTGCGCCAATCGATCCGGGCATGGGCACCTTGGCATAGTCGATGCCATTGAACGGTCTTGCAACACCTATTTCATCGAAGTTGGCCTGGGCTGCGGCCTTGACCGGTTGCGCCCCATGTTCGAGGCGGCCGGCTTCGGACAACAGACCGGCATCGAGCTGCGTTCCCGCTGGTACGCAGGGCGGTTGCCGGATCGCGCCCGTAAACACCAGGAAACCGGTGAGCCGTGGGTGCTTTATGACACCGCTGCTACCGCGATCGGCCAGGGCTACATCACGCTCAGCCCACTGCAGGCCGCCGTCTTCACGGCCGCGATCGGAAACGGCGGCAAGGTCTATGAACCGTATCTCGTCAAAGGCATCATGAGAAAAGGCCGATACCTGTCACAGACCCAGCCACGGCTGCGCGGGCGGTTGCCGGTAAAGGATGAACATCTGGCGACGGTGCGTGAGGGGATGCGCCGGGTCGTCAGCGGCGAGCACGCCACGGCGCCAACGGCGCGCATGGCGATTTTCGAAATTGGCGGCAAAACGGGATCGGCCCAGACCGGGCCGCGCAGTGACCGGCGCGTCAACGCCTGGTTTGTCTGCTTCGCGCCATTCGACTCACCGCGGTACGCCATCTCCGTCATGTTGCCGAATCGTCCGGTGAACAACTCCGGCGGTCGCGATGCTGCACCGCTAGCGCGGAAATTTCTGGAGCGTTATCTGTCCGCTGAGTGACACGAACACAGTGTGGTCTCTACAATCGCCGATGACCCCGCGACCATTGTCCGGCGAAAGCTACGAAGATTTTTTAAGATCACCCCGGCTAACCCGAGACCGATCGATGTGTTCCCGGTTCGATGACGACGACGTCAGTATGTGCCGGGCTGTGCTGTTTCGGTGCCGGATTAATCTGACCTATGCGTGTGACCAGTGAAATTCTCGTCACATCCAGAATCATCCAGTGCTGGTTCGGCCTTGCGGACCTGGAGATCCAGATAGCCTCGGGCGATTTCGAAGCAGGGATGACGCCCGAAGGGGTGCTCCAGTACGAAGAGTTGCGCAACTGCCTCTACACCCGCATGCGTGGTTTTGTATCGCCGTCGCTGGCGGCCGAATTGAAAAACCGGTTCGACGTGCTACTAGTTCCCCTACTGGGGAGCGTGGAAAACAACGTCGTCAGTATCGATCGCCTCCAGAAAACCATTTCAGTTCCTCGACCAGACAAGCATGGCAAAACGCACGTTAACCTCCTGCTGGAAACAGTTCGAAAAGTTCTCCCTCGACTACCTCGGCGGCGAAAAAGACTGCGCCGCCATTGCGAAGAAACTGGAAACACTCACTTCGCGCACGAACGGCGACAAGATCGGCGGGGCGCTTGAGACGCTGTTCATCCGGCCGCATATCACCCAGAAAGTCACGGTCGCATTCTCTGTTGAATTCGAAGACGGCGAAATCCCAAGCTGGCAGACGCGCTACGATGCCGAGACTAACCGCGTCATTGTCCACCCGCTGTCAATCTTCAAATTCATCAACGATATCCGCAAAATCGTTGTAGTGGAACACGACGGTGATTTCATCGATCTGCGATATGCCAGCTTCCTGTACGAGATCGGCAAGATATCGTCGGTGTATCTGCTCTTCCTGCTGGTGCTGCAACGCGTCGCTTATCTGCTGGAGATCGCCCATCTCGAAAAACGCGGCGGTGTCATCGAAGTGGCCGAAGGCGAAGCCTACCACACCTTGCTATGGGCCTTCAAGGAACTCGAAGGCTTCGCCCAGCGCACGCGCGGCGACAGTGTCCGTGCCATGTTCGCCATCTCATGGTACGAGTCCGACTGGATCACCGGCCGCTAAGCGTCCAGTACTTCACCCAGCGCGGCAGCCAGATCCACCAGCGTCCCCAGCTCCTTCAACCGCAATTCGACGTTGGTTCCGTAAACGGCGTTGCTGTCAATACGTCCGTGTGAGCCACGGATGCGGGCGTGATTCTGTGAAGTTCCCAGGAATGGCCCGAAGAAAAGTTCACAGGGGTCGTAGCCAGGCTTGTTATGAATGTCGACGTGCGTTGCGTAGTCCGGCGCCTGACGCTTCTCGCGCCACCAGGGGTAGGCGAACCAAGCACCAGGCGCCGCCACCAGGACCAGTTCGCCGGCCCGGGGATGATCAATATTGTGTACTGCCTGGGCG
>DPYP01000039.1:0-11416 GCA_003545375.1 Lentisphaeria bacterium | reverse complement strand
CCGCCCCGATCTAACCATCCCAATACAACTTTGACAATGAGCACTTTGATTCAGACTATGGCTGCCAACGCACGCCGCGCAGCGCGCGAGCTGGCGACTATGTCCGCCGAAAGCCGGGACGCTGGGCTGACGGCCATCGACGCCGCGCTGGTCGAGCGCCAGGCGGAGATTCTGGAAGCCAACAGCCGGGATATCGCGGCGGCCGAGAAAATGGTGCAGGCCGGTGAAATTGCGGCGCCGCTGCTCAAGCGTCTGCAACTGGACAAGAATTACGAAGGTTTGTCCGAGATGGTCCGGAGTGTCCGGAGCCAGTCAGACCCTCTGGGCCGGACGCAGTCGGCGATGGAGCTGGCCGACGGCCTCGAACTCTACCGGATCTCCGTGCCGATCGGCGTCATCGGCGTCATCTTCGAATCGCGCCCCGACGCCCTCGTACAAATTGCCGCGCTCTGCCTGAAATCGGGCAACGCGGTGCTGCTCAAAGGCGGCCGGGAAGCGGCAAACTCGAACCGCATCCTTGCCGAGGTCATCGAAACGGCAACTGTCGGCGCCGGCATGCCGGCCGGCTGGATCGGTCTGCTCGAGACACGCGAGGATGTTGCCGCCATTCTCGATCTGCATCACGACATCGATCTGCTCATTCCGCGCGGCTCGAATGAGTTTGTCCAGTACATCATGGAAAACACCAACATTCCCGTAATGGGCCATGCAGACGGTATCTGCCACGTCTATGTCGACGCCGCTGCCGACATCGATCGCGGCGTTCGTATTGCTGTCGATTCAAAGACGCAGTACGTCGCCGTGTGCAACGCCGCCGAGACACTGCTGGTGCATCGTGAGATCGCACCGACGTTCCTGGCTGCGGTTGCGCCCGCTTTTCGCGATGGAAACGTCGAACTGCGCGGCGACGCGTCCACCCGGGAAATTCTCGGTGAGCAGGTGGTCCCAGCAACGGACGACGACTGGAAGGCGGAATACCTCGATTACATCATCGCCATCAAAGTTGTTGATGACATCGGGTCAGCGATCGATCACATCAACACGTTCGGCAGTCACCACACCGACACCATTGTCACCGAGGATCAGGACGCCGCCAAGCAGTTCATCGGCGCGGTCGATTCTGCTTCCGTCGTGCACAACGCCTCGACACGTTTCGCCGACGGTTTCCGGTACGGTCTCGGCGCGGAAGTCGGGATCAGCACCAACCGTCTGCACAGCCGCGGACCGGTCGGGCTCGAGGGCCTGACCAGCTACAAGTATGTGTTGCAGGGAAACGGCCACATCGTCGACGACTTCGAGGGTGAGCAACCGCAGCCGTACACGCATCGCAGACTGGACAATCCATGGTCGGCTTAGGTCCGTGTTCGCCTGCAGCGTGAAGTTGTTCCGAACAGGCCTGTCTCCGGCTACAGTGACGCTCGGCGAGCATCAAGCTACTCTTTACGAGTCAACAGCCAGCAGCGGTGGGCACCGTTGATATTGAAATCCTCGGGCATTGTCTGCCGGGTAATCTCGCGCAAGTCGCAACCCGTCGGCTCGGCATCCAGTTTGAATTTTCTGTAGTTGGTCGAGAAAAAAACGACACCGCCGACAGCTGTGCGGGACAGTACCAGATTCAGCAACTCGCCGTGATCTCGCTGGACGTCCCAGATATCCGTCATCGCTTTGCTGTTCGAAAACGTCGGCGGGTCGACTACGACCAGATCGAATCTCTCCGTCTCCGGCAGCTCCCGGATGAACGTCATCGCATCACCTCTCACGAAACGGTGTTGGCGGGCATCGGTGAACTCATTGAGCCGCATATTCTCCTCCGCCCAGCGCAGATAGGTCGCGGACAAATCGACGGTTGTTGTCGCGGCAGCGCCGCCGGCGGCGGCGTAGACAGTAAACGCGCCGGTATAGCCGAAGAGATTCAGGAAGCGACCGCCGGCTACCCGCTCGCGCACCAGCGACCGCGTGATGCGGTGATCGAGGAACAGGCCGGTGTCGGTATAATCAGAAAGATTGACGCGGAACTTCAGGCCGCCTTCCTCGACAATCCGGTCAAATCCGGCATCCGAAACGCGCTCATGCTGCCGCGCCCCGCTTTGCCGCTGCCGTTCCTTGACGAAGATTCGGTCGTCTGTCACCTCGAGCACCTCTGCCACCACACGGATCATCAAGTCGAGCCAGGCCTGATGCCCGTCGCTGCTCGGTCCCTCTGATCGACGGTACTGGGAGATGTGCACACAATCGTCATAGCGATCGATCACCAGCGGCACGCCCGGCACATCCCGGTCGTACAATCGATAGCAGGTGATGCCGCGACCCGGCCAACGACGCAAGTGCCGGGCGCGCTTTTGCAGGCGGCTGCGGAATTCACCCGCCTGCTTCGCGGCATCCGCCGGCAGCTGACCAAAGGCCGGTCGCAGCGCCTCTGCATCATCGGGTTCGTCACGCCCGGGCGGCGGTCCGTGAAACTGGAAGTAGGTGCAGGCCAGTCTACCGTTGTAGAGTTTGCGGCGCTTGTCCGCTTTCCGGCCCATGATCGATTCGAAATTCGGATACGAGGTCAGAATGAAATGCGACCACGTATCGAGTCGTGCCAGGACCTCCGGCATATCTCGATACAATGCATGCAGCCTTTCGTCGTTGTCGAGGCGCTCGCCGTAGGGCGGATTGGCAACCAGGCAACCGAAACGATCGCCCGTATGCAGATCGGCAAAATCGCGACGCCTGAAATGGATGTCGCCCGCGACCTCGGCGATCACTGCATGGGCCTCGGCCAGTTTCAATGACCCGCCATCGCTATCGCTGCCAACGATGCGACCCGCGCTCGCGGCCTGCTGCAGATCCGCCGCCTCGTCGCGGGCCTGCTGCCACAGTTCACCCGGCAGCCATGGCCAGGCCTCGGCGGCAAAGTGCCGCCGGCGCCCGGGTGCCATGTTGCGGGCGATCATCGCCGCCTCGACGGGAATTGTGCCGGTGCCGCAGAACGGGTCGAGTAACGGCCGCCCGGGTTGCCAAAAACTCAACTGCAACAGCCCCGCCGCCAAGGTCTCCTTGAGCGGCGCCGGCCCGGAGTGGGTGCGATAGCCGCGCTTGTGCAACCCGTTGCCGCTGGCATCGATGGTGAGAATCGCGCTGTCCTGCAACAACGCCACTTCAACTTGAAACTTCGCCCCGGTCTCCGGCAACTTGGCAGTACCGTGAGCATCCTGCAATTTCTCGACGATAGCCTTCTTCACTGTCCGCTGAACCGCCGGGACGCTGGTTAATTTCGACCGCACCGACTTGCCGCGCACCGGAAACGCCGCGTCTGCCGGCAACCACTGGTGCCAGGGCAAGGCCCGGGTGTTATCGAAGAGTTGATCGAAATCATCGGCCCGGCAGGTACCCACGTGCAGCAGCACGCGATCGGCACTGCGCAGCCACAGGTTCGTGCGCGGAATAGCAGCAAGCGGGCCGCGGAAGAAAATACGGCCGGCATCGGCAGCGCCGGGTTCATAGCCGAGCGCCGACAACTCTCGTTTGACGACTGCCTCCAAACCGAATGCGGAGGTCGCAATTAACGATAACTGTTCCATCATCGAAGTTACCGCCAAGGCAGTTGCATGTCCAAAGGCCCCGCAGAACGCTCAGGGAAGAATTCGGGCCTGCTGGTCCGGGGTCAGCAGGATACAGGCGTCACGCTCACCAAAGGTACGGTATCGGTGTCGTGCGATGAACCGATACACGAAGTCGCGCAGGCCGCGTGGCACAATCCGGCACCAGGCCAGCGGGGTCCACCAGCCGCCGAGCCGCCGGGCGATCTCCAGCGATGCGTCCGAGGCCGTGCGCATACCGTCCGCATCGAGATAGACGACGCTCCACTCTCCCGGATCCTCAGGCAGCGGCGGCAGCATCGCGCGGGCAGTGTCCCCCTGCAGCGGGGCGAAACGAAAAATGCCGCGGGTGTCCGCGTTGATAACCTTGTCGACAAAGCTGTTGCACAGCACACAAACGCCGTCGTAAAAGACGATCGGGTGCTCGAGCATTTCCGGATTCTTGGAGGTTGTTGTCATGGTTCTCTAAACCTACGATAGAATCAGACACGTTCCGATGCAACACCGGCATCGTCGAAATCGCCGAGCAGTTGCGCCTCGCGTATCAGCTCGATATCGAACTTTTCGTGCACGGCCGCGGCCATCATCCGGGACAGGTCCAGGATGTCCTGGGCGGAACAGTCGTCGCCGTCTTTGATGATGATGTTGGCATGCTTCTCATAAACTCCCGCGCCACCGATCTTCATGGCCTTCGCCCCGGCTTTGTCCAGAAAATAACCGGCAGCCTGTCGTCGCTCGGCAGCGGACGTCGGCTCAATGTTACGAAAGAAGCTGCCGGCACAGGAAAACTCCGAAAGGTCGGGATGCTTCGAGGCGCGCAGCTCGAGGATCCGCTGCCGTTCGGCACGATCGGCAGCAGGGTCGGTTCCGTACAACCTAAAAACGGCGCCCTGGACGATCTGCCGCGTTCGCTTCAGATGGGAATCACGATAGCTGAACCCCAGTGCCTCGGGCCCAACGGTGTCACGGACGCCATCGCGGTCGAGCAAGTCGACCGATACCAAGGCATCACCAACCTGCCAGCCGAATGCACCGGCATTGCCGACAATAGCGCCGCCGACTGTGCCGGGGATGCCGCTGGTATTGACGAACCCGCCGAGACCATGCTCGACCGCATAGCCAGCCACCGCATCCAATGAGGTGCTGCCGGAAACGCTGAGCTCCAGGCCGTCATGAGAAATTTCCGGGACGACCGTGGCATAACAGATAACCGGGCAGTCGACGCCACTATCTGAAACAAGCAGATTCGAACCACCGCCGATCAATTCAAACCTGGTGCCGGTGCAATGCAACAGGTCGACAGCTTGCCCGAGCTGTTCGGGGCGTTCGCAGTGGATCAGCAGCGGGCAGAGTCCGCCCAACCGAAACGTGGTCCGCCCCTTCAGCGCTGAAACACGTTCACAGCAGATACCGCCGGCGGCGAACTCGCGGGTGATCGAATCAAGAGCAGCAGCGTTCACTCTGGTTTCACCAACGTCGGTTTATCCTCGGCACTGCGGGCAAGAAGATACAGATAATCTGACAAGCGGTTGAGCCAGACAATGAGGTTGTCGTTGTCCAGCTCGCCGTCGGCGTACATGCCGACGACACGCCGCTCCAACCGCCGCGACACGGATCTGGCAAGATCGAGAAAAGCCCCAGCCGGCGTGCCACCGGGAACAATAAAACCGTTGGGGATCTCGATTGCCTCCTCGAGCTCGGTCATAAGCCGTTCGAGATCGGCCAGGCGCGCGGCGTCGATGCGTTGGCCAAGACGCTCGAGTCCGCCCGGTGCCGTGGCCATTTCGGAGCCGGCAACGAACAGGTCGCGCTGCAGATTCAAAATCGCCTGTTGCGTGTCTGCGTCCGGACAATGGCAACGGGCCACGCCGAGGATGGAGACCAGCTCGTCAAGATCGCCGTATGCGTTCGGACGTGACGAGTCCTTCGACACTTCCTCGCCTGAAAACAGACGTGTCGTTCCGCGGTCACCGGTCTTCGTCGTAATGCTCGTTTTCATTGTGTGTATCCTCGTTTTTTTCACAAGTCCGACCGCCGACAGGCTCGCCCATTCCATGGTCAGACACCGGGCAATGCGCACAGCCAATCGCAGAGTTCCGTATCCGCCGTGCCAACGGCCCGGAGCCGGTCTTGCAGCGCTGCTGTGCGAAAATCACAACCTTTCAGGGTAGCCGCAACGTCGTCGAGCGAGGCGGTGCCGGCACCTGTGAACTCCGCCGATTCAATCAATCCTTTGCGGATCTGGAACACTGCTGTCACTGCCGTGTCATGGTCGCCGTACTGCAGGCGCAGCGTAAATAGCGTCGTCATTCCGAACCGCCAGGCATCCCCGGCATACTTGGCCTGCAGTTCATTCACCGCGGTCGCGTCACAGTCACCGTCGTGCATCACACTATACGTATCGACGTTGCTATACTCAAGATGGAAAGCCTCGATCAGTTTCTCTTCCAGTTGCGGCAGCGTCAGGTCCGGCTGGAGATCACGGAGATTGACGGTGTCCACCGGGTGCGATGCGATGCTGCGGGTCTTGATCCCATCGATAGTCGGCTGCAGACAGCGGCGGAGTCGCTCGAGATCGGCGTCGAACAGCAGTGTGCCGTGATGTAGTGCGGTGTTGCGGCGATAGTAGAACGCGTTGCCGGATATCTTGCGGTCGGCTGCGAGCAGGATATGACGCGGCCCCGTCACCGCATCGATACCGAGCGCCTGCAAAGCGTTGCACACGACCTGGATCTGGCGGTCGAAGTCATAGCAGCGGCGATCGACGATGAAGCCGAAATTCAGATTGCCGGGATCGTGGTAGACAGCGCCGCCGCCGGAAATACGACGCGCCAGATGGATGTCCTCGGCGGTCAGTGCCGGCAGGTTACACTCGCGCCAGGGATTCTGGTTCTTGCCGATAACCACGCTCGGCCGGCTGCGCCACAGCATGAAACTGCAGTGACCGGAGGGCAATTCACGGAAGAGATATTCTTCGGCGGCGAGGTTGCGGTAAATATCGAGACTTTCCAGACGGTAGACGGTGGTCTTGAGCCTGGCGGCCGGGGACGTCACATTTTACCCTGCATGACCGTCTGCAGTTCGACCTGAAACTCCTGCACATCCTCTTCGGTCGGGCGCTCACCGCTGCCGGTGGGGTCCAGGGAGAGGCGACCCATGGCGTCAAAATGCCATTCGGCAGTGGCACCCGAGGCAAATGTGACATCACCGCTGGCGACCGCACCGGGGCGCTGAATTTTGCTGACCGTCACGGTCGTCTTGCTGGGCCCGGGTGCATCGAGAACATCGGGCTCCGCCTCGACTGGTTTGGGTTCGGGCGGGTCGAAAGCAGACCAGTTGACTTCGAGCTCAGATGAAATCAGCCGCAGCTCCATATAGGTAAGCTTGACGCCGTGCTCCTCTTCCAGTACTTTCTGTACGTCGGAAAGGGTGTTGCCTTCCTGCAACAGGCGCCCGATTAACTGGTCTCGTTCGGTCGTTTCCATTACTCACCTGCAAACTTGCCGTTTAGTCTGGTCCTGATACGAATGTAAAGGGTATCATGCCCCCTGAAAGTTGCAACCATACTGGTAAAAAAGTCTGGATCTTCTCCGGCGAATCTTCGGGCGACATGTATGGCGCCCGGCTGGCCGAGGAGTTGCGGGCGTTAGAATCCGCGGTTCAGATCCAAGGCATGGGCGGGACCGCTATGCGCCAGGCCGGCGTCGATATCCTGGTCGACTCGACCGAGCTCGGCATAGTTGGATTCGTCGAAGTCCTCAAGCACCTTTCCCTCTTTCGTGCCATTTTTCGGCAACTCGTCGACCAGGCCGCTGCCAAGCGTCCCGACGTTGTCGTATTGATCGACTACCCGGGCTTCAACATCCGTTTCGCGCGAAAGATGGAAAAGCTCGGGATCCGCGTCGTGTACTACGTCAGCCCCCAGGTATGGGCTTGGGGCAAGCGGCGGATTCCGGAACTGGGACGCCTGGTGACACGCATGCTGGTAATCTTTCCGTTCGAGCAGAACGTCTATGACAGCGTCGGCCTCGACACCAGGTTCGTCGGCCATCCCCTGATCCGGATCCTGCGTGAACAGTGCCCGGCCGAGGGACAACAACGTTCGGACAACCTGGTCCTGCTGCTGCCTGGCAGCCGCTTCAGCGAAGTGGATAGACTCACCGTGCCGCTGGTACAAACAGCGCTGCGACTGCATCGGTTCAACCCTTCGTATCGCTTCGTCATTCCCGCACCACGCGAGGCAATTCGCGATCGGGTCCAGGAGCATATCGACAGCATGGGCAACGGCGAAATACAGGCGTTGCCACTGTCTATCGAAGTCGGGCAAACGGCTGAGTTGATGGCTACCGCAGCGGCTGGTATCGCCGCCTCCGGGACGGTGACGGTGCAGGCGGCAATCCTCGGCCTGCCAATCGTCGTTGTTTATCGACTCAATCCGCTCACCTACTGGATCGGCAAGCACCTGGTCAAGGTCCCGTACATCGCCATGGCTAACCTGGTGATCGGCGAAGAACTGTTCGAAGAGTACATCCAAGCAGAGGTCCAACCTGACCGTCTGTCTACGGCCCTGCAGCGTATCCTGCCTGGCGGCGAACGGCGCGACGCCGTCATAACCGGAATGGACCGGGTTGTCGAGGCGCTCGGGGGTGACAAAAACGCCAGCCGAACCGCAGCCGAAGCGGTGCTGGATGTGATCAAGTGAGAACTGCTGAATGCTCGATACTTGACATTCAATGTTCGCTATTGACCATTACTCATTGGTAGAGGAACGGGGATGGGCGAAGAAAAATATTTCTTGCGTGAACGACTGGAGAAAATCGCCGATTCACCGGTGCAGGCCAATACGGATGAGCCTCAGACCGAGGCGAACCACCGCAAAAAGGAAGAAAGGCTGCGGATCGACTACATCAGGCACCACCTGTCGTCGACCACGACAATTGTTCCGGCTGAGGGGACAGAGGCAGAGGCGGCGACCGAAAAAGTCAGCGGCGAATTACCGTCGGGATCGGGGCAAAGTCCTCATTTTGACGCTTGATCCGGAAATTCAATTGGAGACGCGCAGCGCTGAACACATTGACGTTGTGCGTCGTGGGTGAAGTCAGGATAAACTGGCACTCGGTCTGATTCAAGAAGCGTGAAACGTCATCGATACGCTCGATACTCAAGTGCGCAAACGGCTCGTCGATGATAAAAAATCCGCCGCGCTGGCCGCCGGAGGTAGCCAGCGACATCAGCAGGATCAGACTGGAAACGACACGCTGCCCGCCCGAGTGTCCGACGCCGCCGATCTCCGCGGCACGCTTGCCATCGAACCCGAAGCGCACGACGAGTTCGGCATTCTCCAGGCCGGCCTTGTCATCCTCGAGGTTGGGTACGACAACTTCCGTGCTGACGCCGGCGATCTCGGCGAGTGACAAAACGTTCTTACGATACTCACGGATCGTGTGATCAACGACCACAAGATATTTATCGCGCGCCTGTAGAAACTCGTTCTCCCAGTTACGCAGGCCGGATTCGTGATCGCTGTAGACTGTTCGCTGATGTTCGTACTGCGTCTTGTAGTGGTCGTAGACATCGACGAGGGTTGCGTCCGGCGCTTCACCGAATTCCTCCAGTAAACTTTGGACAGCATAGTAGCGCGGTGTCAGTTCATCGATATCCGCGACTTCCTCGAGGGCTTTGTCGGTCAGCAATGCGTCATCGAGACGTTTCTCGATTTTTTGACGCTGCTTGGTCAGCTGCGCGACCAACCGTTGCTGCTCCTCGATCTCCGACAAGTGCTCGCTCCGACTGCTGCGTTTCTCCACCAGCCACTTGCCCTGCTCTGTGCAGTCGCGCTCGAAGTTGTTCAGTTCCTCCAGCACATCGAGAAGCTTCTGCTCGGCACTGCGCTTGAGCGCCAGCGACTCGTGGTGCTTCTTGTTGGTCATCGTGATCTGCTCGGAAAGCATCTGCGTACGCGCATCGGCATCCGATGCCTGCAGAATCATTTCCTGCACGTTGATGCGGTCGGAAATTTTTTCCTCGTTTTTGTCGTGCTTCGCCTTTTCCTTCTTGATCTGACCCAGGCGTTTCTGCGCTTCCGCCAGAGCTTCTTCCAGATACTTTTTCTGTGAACTCTGGCCAAGGCTGCCGCAATAGAAATGATCGACGGCAATGGAAATACCGCCACGCTTATCCTGCCGGTACCCTTTGTGGGTCACGCTGACATCGTCCAGATCGCTGCCTTCTTTGACGGTGCCAACCAGGCGGGTGTGGTCCAGAACATCCACGACCCAGACGGGCACACCGGCTTCACTGAACTCGATGTACTGCAAGGCGGAATTCTCATAGCGCGGCTGTCGCGTCACTTCGGCGTTGCGATCCCATTCGACGATGTAGCCGCGATAGCGGGACTTCTCCGCGAGTTGTCGTGCCTTGAGCTGGTTCTTCGGCTCGACCAGAATGCAGAAGCGCTCACGGCCAAGGAGCGATTCGATGGCCAGCTGCCACTCGAGGTCACTGATTTCAACGAGGTCGCAGAGCAGACGGAAATCGATCTTTTCCGCCTTGAGCACCTGTATGAAGTCCGCAACATAGCTCGGATAGATCTTGCGCTCGCGCTGGTCGCTGTCGGCAAGCTCGCTGTTGAAGTCTTCGCATTTGTGGTTCAGTTCGTCACCTTCCAGCTCGAGCTTGAGAAAGGCGCGGCGGATGCCTTCACGTTCGGCACGCAACGGCTCGACAGGTTCGGACTTGGCACCCTTGACGGTCGCGGTAATCTCTGTGAGTTGCTGCCGCTCCGCCATCAGGCGGGCGAGCAGGATATCATGCTCGCGCTCGTTCTTGTCCATTTCCTCCTTGGTATCACGGGCCGTCAGGACTTCTGACTTGCGCCGTTCGAGCTCGGTCTCGGCGTTGTCGAGCTTGGTCTGAATTTCGATGATCTCACGGTCCAGCGGGCTCAGGCGTGTGTTGTGTTCCTCAATCGCGAGTTTTAATTCACCGAACTGACTGCCTGCGGTCTTGTACTCGGCCTGTGGAATCTGCACTTCCTCCAGGTCACGCAGTTCGCCTTTGAGCTTTTCGAAGCGCCTGTATTCGTCGGCGGATTTCTGCGCTGTCAACAGTTTCGCCTGTTCCTCTGCAAGCCGGGCGCCAAGCTGCCCCAGCTCCATGCTGGCTGCCTGGTAGTTTTCTCGGGCAGACTTGTAGCGGTCAATGATTTCCTTGTCACCATGGACGTCGAGCAGCAGGTCCAGCAGTTCCTTGGCTGACCGGTTACAAAGCTGATCGGTCTGCCCCTGCTCGAGGGCCAGCACCTTTGTGAGCGTGCTTGTAAAGCCGGCCTGGTTGAGTTCGTGCGAGTATCCGGACGGCGTGATCAAGTCGGAGCCCTGCAAAGTCTTGAGATGTTCGAAGGGTACGTCACCATCGAGCATCGCGAAGCGCTTTTCCCAGCGTCCGGATTTCTTCTGCATCACCAGCGCAAGGGTGGTAAGGTCGCTGGAGAAACCTCGGAACTCGAACGGCCGGAAGTCGCCGTTGCTCGCTTCATTGGTGACCACGGCCTTGACCACGGCAGTACCGACATTGCCGACGAGGTAGTCGGTGAAACGCCGGCCGCTGCTCAAGCGCGGCGCCCGCAACAAAGTCTTGATCGCATCGAGAAAGGTGGTTTTACCGCTGCCGTTCGGCCCGGTAATCATCATCGTCCGCTGGTCCAGCGGCATTTTCACGGTCGGCCAATAGGCCCAGTTCATCAATTCGACGTATTTGAATTCAAACATCGGTGGGACCTGGGTTAATAATCCGCGATATCAGCATTTTCATCATCTCCATCATCTCCATCA
>DPYP01000536.1:0-3000 GCA_003545375.1 Lentisphaeria bacterium | reverse complement strand
ACGGCTTTCGCGATCATGTCATGGTCTACCCGACCAGCGACGGCGTCGTCGGTACGCTGCAGTGGGAAGGCTGCCGCGAGGGTGCCGATGACCTGCGCTATCTGGCGACACTGCTGGCGACGATCGAGGCCGCGAAAAAAGATCCCGCCCATGCCGAGCAGGCGCGGCATATCGAAAAGTGGGTCGCCACAATCGATCCGCACAGCGACCTGGACGAGCTGCGCCGGGAGATCGTCAAAGGGATAGTGGCCCTGACACAATGACCAAATTCGAACTGACAGGATTTGGTCTTCAGCCGCAGCCACCTCTGGCAACACGAAAAAGCTGTCGAATGGATCGAACGCGCAAAGAAAGAATGGATCGAACGCGACAAGAGAGACTTTTCGCCACCGGAAGCCATCCCTGCAGAAGTAGAACCCGGCGATGTCCTGATTCACAACAGCAAGGTGATCCATGGCAGCCCGGAAAACAAAAGCGGCACCCAGAGGCGTGTGGTTTACTTTGACAACCGCTCACTGAGCTTGAACGAAAAGTACCAGTGGTGGCCTCATGAACTGATGGAAAGAAGAGGCGTTCTTTATCAATCCGCCCTCTATGAAAGGCGGACCAACCCGTACCCCATGGACGACGAATGTTTCGAATATTCACCTCCCGACGGGGTGCCCATCTGGAACCCGGGCGACCCGGTCGATCTTCAATGCACTCTAGACTGATCCCCACGGCTGCCGTGTTGGCAGTGACTCTATTCACTGTTGCACCCGCAGTCGACGCCAGGACGAACCTGATCGAGAACCCCGGCTTCGAACAAGTCGACGCGGGCGGAATGCCGGTGAATTGGCACTTGGGAAAGCATCCTCGCGCTGACACACCGGAACCGCAAGTGCGAGGCGCGCCGGCGCACAGTGGAGAGAAAGCGGTTCAGTTCGAGTTCGGACCCGAGCTCGAGTGGGCCATCGTCGAGCAGAACGAAAGGAGATTGTTTCTGCCCGGTGAGCGGTATTCTTTGTCGTTCTGGCTTCGGGCGAATACGCCGGCCCGTGCCAGCGTCGCATTGCTTGTTTTGGGCGGGCTCGGGGAAGGCGAAGAAGTCATCGAGATTCAGTCTCGTGAGTGGGTTGATGTAGTGCCTGAATGGCATCGGTACTCGACATCGGCAACTGTCGACGACCGGGGGCAGTACGTCGTGGCCCGCTGCATTGTGCAGCTGCACACGCCGAATGTGTCACTCTCGATCGACGACGCAACGCTGGTGCTCGAGAATGCCGAGACCACGGACGACGCCCTGCATCCGACTCATTCGGTCGGTTGCGTTCGCACGACTGTCCCACCTGTTCTCGACGGTAGACTGGACGATGCCTGCTGGGTACGGGCCGGCGTCGCTGGAGGGTTCACCAACACGACCAACAGCCCCACCCACAAACCCAGTCAGCAGACAGAGGTGTATCTCCTTCATGATGACGAGAATCTCTACGTCGCCTACCGCTGCTTCGAGTCGGAGTTCGACTCGGTGAAAGCGGAGAAAACCGGGCGGGACGCGCAAGGGCTGTGGGGCGACGACTGCATAGAACTTTACCTCATCCCGCCGGACAGTGCTTTCCCCGAAACGCCCATAGTCGGCACCGACTATTATTACCTGGTCGTCAACAGCATCGGCACACAGAGTGACAACGTCGGGCAGCACGATGTCGACCAATGGACCGGCAACTGGGTGGCGCGCACCGCCCGCGAGGGCGACGCCTGGACCGTCGAGATACAGATTCCGCTCGCCGTGGTCGACTCGCGCCCGGCTGAAGGGGCCCTGTGGAAAGTGAACTTCACCCGCTCACAGAAGCGTCTCCGCGAGAACAGTTCGTGGGCGCCTATCCCCGTGCGCTTTCACGATCCGTCGCGATTTGCAGACATGTATTTCGTCAACGACCAGGGCCAGGCGGCATTGGTCATGGCCGCCGCCGCCGGCCGGCAGGCGAGGAAAATTACGGAAAAATGGCGCCGGGCGCTGTCGAGTACAGCGGATGAAATCGAACGTCTCGATGGATTGCTGCGCACCCAGTCGCACCCGGACACGAAAAACCTCCTGCCACGCCTGAACCGCGCCGGAGTAGAGATCGCTGATCTGCTCGGTGAAATCGATTCCCTGAAACCGCGAGAGGTCATTGCAAAAAAAGCATCACTGAACGACAGGATGGAGACCGCGCTTGCCGCCGGCAACGCCCTGGCCAACACCACGGCGGCGTTGCTCTTTGCCCAAGACAACAGGCCTTTCATCGTGCGCGCGGCGCCGACAATCACCAATGACCGGATTCTGCCTACGTCACTACTGTCGCACGGTTCGGCGACGCGCGAACTGGCGCTGGCCGCGTGTCCGGAGGAATACGAGTCCGTGTCCTTCGTGGTGATACCGTCCCGAGACATCGAGAACTTGACCGTCAATTCATCAGACCTCGAATCCGCCGACGGCGTGATCGGTGCTGCGGAGATCGACATCAAGCTGGTCAAGTGCTGGTTCCAGGGCGGCGGCGGCTGGACGCCTGGCGGGGTGCAGACGGTGAAGGGCAAAGTGCTGATGCCGGAACTTCTCGTCAATGACGATGATCTTGTGCGTGTCGATCTCGAGAAGAAGCAGAATCTCCTGCGCGTGGCAGATCCGGACACGGGTCGCGTACGTTACGAGGATGTGACGGTTGAAGCGAACGACGGGTTGACATCTGAACTCATTGTTCGTGATGCGCCGGCGCTGCTCCCGGTGGATATTTCTGCCAGCGAGGTGCGACAGTTCTGGCTTACCGTCCGTGTGCCGGCGGATGCAGCGACCGGGACATACCGGGGCATGTTGACTGTTCGCAGTGCGGGATCGACCGCGCTGGACCTGCCGCTGCGGCTTGAGGTGCATCCGTTCAAGCTGGCGCCGAGTATGGTCGAACAGTCGATCTTTTATCGGGGTGTGCTTTCGGGATCGACGGTGCCGATCATTCATGGCAACAATAAAACCGAGGTGCAGTA
>DPYP01000475.1:0-7097 GCA_003545375.1 Lentisphaeria bacterium | reverse complement strand
CTGGTCGAGGCGCTCATCACAACCGTCGCGCAAAATGTCAATGGTTCGCTGCAGGTCCAACTCAATGAAGAGACCACCCTCGACTTCACGCCACCCTTCCGCCGGGTGACTTACAAGGAACTGATCTGTGAGCGCATGGGCAACGACTGGTACGATGTATCAAGCGCCGAGCGTCTGAGCCGAGCACAGGCGCTCGAACTCGAGGTCGACGCCGGCATGAGCGACGTCTTGGTGACACACGAGATCTATGAGAAGGTTGTCGAACATGAGCTCATCCAACCCACGTTCGTCACGCGCATGCCGCGGCAGTTGGTGCCGCTGGCCAAGACCTGTGACGACGACGACTCACTGGTGGATGTATACGAGCTCGAGATCAACGGACTCGAAGTATCGCCCGGCTATTCCGAACTCAACGACCCGATCGAGCAGCGCAAGCGTTTCCAGGAGCAGATTGATACGGCCGACGGCAATCCCGAAGTGTCGGAGATCATCGACGAGGATTTCCTCACCGCTCTCGAACACGGCATGCCGCCGGCCGGAGGACTCGGCCTTGGGATCGACCGTCTGGTCATGCTGCTCACTGGCGCGGAGTCAATTCGCGACGTCATACTCTTCCCGCACTTGCGCCCGAAGAAATGAGCCGTTGATCCACCTTGATCAGTCGACGTAGAGATTAAGGTCATCGGAATCAAGATGGACTCATTCCCTGCCGTCCCGCGATCAAAGCGCGATCAATCCCTGCACGTGGGCAATGCACGCCGTATCGCTTTCGGATCCCGGCGTGTTGTCGGCGATGATCTCCGCACCACTGATGATCCGCACAGCCAGTTCATCGACGACAGTTTCGAGTTCGTCCAAGCTCGTCGGCGGCGAACTAAACAGGTCGTTGCACATCTGGTCGAACACCTGATCCGCGAGTTCTGCACACGTCGTACCACCAGAACCCGGCGTGCTGAAAAACAGCTCGTCATAGACGAGCGTCGCCTGCACGCTGGCTTGTCCGAAGGCGAAACCGTCGAAGTAGGCGCTGATCGCGATCGCATCGACCGTGAACCCGCCCTGAATCGGCACAGCGAAAGCTCCCGACGGATTAAAGATGTCGAGCGGCACAGTTGCCGCCAACGGCATCAGAGTACCGTCCGGTGCAATCGAATCGATCGTGCCAGTCAGAATAGAAATGCCGCCATCGTACGTGAGTTCCACGCGCAGTGGCGTATCCAGAGGCAGTGTAAACTCGAGCGACGAAAATACGACGTTATTGAAAGCACTCGTGCCGACCTGCGCACCGAGTGTCGTCGGGGACACGAAGGGCCCACCGAAAAAAGATGATACATTCGGGAAATAATTGAACTCAACCATATCGAACGTGTCGTTGTCGAAGTCCAAAACGTCCCCTGTACGGTCGAGTCCAGTCGTCGTCGAGTTGATGAGTCCGAAGGCGATCTGTGCAAAACCGTTGGGGTCTGCGTAGAAACCGGCACTCCGGATGGTCAACACCGCTCCGAAACTGAATGTATCTGCTTCGGTCACTGCCATGCCGAGCGGTGCCGTGAGTCGCGTGGCTGGTTCGAGTGTGTCGTACCCCACCTCGAGGGAACCAGCCGGGTCACCGGTGAAGGCCGGTGCGTTCGACAGGTGCGTGAACTGCGCAACACCGGGTCCCTTCAAAGTAAAATTGCCGCCGTCGCCGACGAAGGGTGATGCATTAAAGGTCTCGGTCAGGGGTGCGGCGAAAGCGGTCGACACACTGACTGTCGCGGCAACTGCAATTATCGCGAGCTTGTGGTGGCCTGGGAAACGTGTGCGCATCATGGTGCCTACCTCTGTCGGCATTCCGGATTCCAAATTCAACGGCCGTCGATGCTGGCAACCGTCCCGTCGTCAGCAAACAGGTTGCCCGCCGGCGACTCGCAGCCGAAGTTTATTGGAGTGCTGTCGAACGGTTGTCCCTGCATCCG
Source organism: Lentisphaeria bacterium (assembly GCA_003545375.1). GTDB lineage: Bacteria > Verrucomicrobiota > Lentisphaeria > JABSQK01 > CAJWLW01 > CAJWLW01. The sequence goes on along the minus strand of DPYP01000475.1, from coordinate 5,139 downwards.
CTGCAGAGCAATATGTCCGTCAATAAAAAGGACGTTCGCCGCCGTTTCATGGCGGAAATGTGCATAGCCGCTCTTGGCCAGTCCCGGCGGCTCACCCCAAGTGGGAAACAGCACGTAGTGGCCTTCGTTGAAGCGGTTGGAGAAATCAAAATGAATGGCGTCGGTAAACGTAAATACGGTGGAGGCACGGCTGACATATTTATTCTCACGCTGATCCATCAACCGAAGATTGTAGCCGTAGGTGGCGACGCGTCCGTCGAATTTCTCATAGAACGTCGATGCACCATACGGAAAAAGCGGACACTGCAGCCGGTTTTCGAACGAATTCACGAAGGGCGCCAGCAGCGCCTGCGACCTGTCGATCGGCCGGTTGGCGCCGCCCCCGGGGCCACCGGGTTCGAAACCGAACCACCAATGGCGGCCGCCGGCCGAATCGGTGAAGTACGGAAAGTAATATTCGTCGTACGTGTCGACGTACTGCCGTACGCCAATCCCGATCTGTCGCAGGTTAGACGCACACAGCGCTCGTTGCCCGCTGAGTTTCGCCTGGTTCAGTGCCGGCAGCAACATCGACGCAAGGATCGCAATAATCGCCATGACCACGAGCAGTTCTATCAATGTGAAATGTTTTTTCATACCCTGTTCATAAAAAATGCCGAACCCCGCAAACCGCGGCATTCGGCATCAAACCACATTGATTCAAGCCAAAAGCCCCTGACGCGGAGACTTCAGTATGTCAGGGTTATCTGACTTACGGGCTTGAGGCCCGATTACAGCGGCGCGACCGTCCCGGATTCTCACCGGGTTCCCCTGTGACAGCAGAACTATAGTGCACGGGGAAAAGACATCCACCAGCACGGCACGATGACCGCAAAGTTCGTGTCAGTCCCGCTTGCGAGCATCCCCTCCAATATTCATTCTACCGAACCATTCCCCGCAGAGTCGCCAGGTTCTCCTCGTCCTCTTCCATACTTTTCCCCTTGGGCGTCTCGATCACCATCGGCAGATGTTCGAGACGTTCGTCGTTGACGATGAACTCGAAAGCGTCACGGCCGATCTCGCCGGCGCCGATGTGTTCATGCCGATCCTTGCAGCTGCCGAACTTCGCTTTACTGTCGTTCAGATGCAAAGCCAGCAACCGGCCGAAGCCAACCGTATCGCCAAACGCCGAGATCGTATTTTCGTATCCCGTCTCGTCGCGAATATCGTAGCCGGCGGCGAACACATGGCACGTGTCGAAACAGACGCCGAGCCGTTCGTCTGCGTCAACCGCCTCGTACAGTCGGGCGATGTGCTCGAATTCGCCGCAAATGGAACTGCCCTGCCCTGCCATGGTCTCGATGGCAATGCGGACACCGCAATTCGCCGTCGCATTGATCACCAACCGCAGGTTGTCCGCCGCCACCTGCAAGCCCACGTCCGTCTGCAACCCCTTTGGACTGCCGGGATGCAACACGATGAACGGCAGCTCAAGTTTTGCGGCGCGGTCGATTTCGTCGATCAGGCCCATCACCGATTTCTCGCGGGTTGCATCAACTTCGGAACAGACATTGATCAAGTACGACGCATGCACAAAGACCGGATCGATTGAAGACTCCGCACGACGGGCGATGAAAGCCGCGGCATCCTCATCGGCAATCGGTGCTGCTGCCCACTGCCGATTACTCTTCGTAAAAATCTGGATTGTATCGCAGCCAACCGCTTCGCCGCGGTCGATGGCCAGCGGGAAACCGCCGGATATGCTCATATGTGCGCCGAATTTAGGCATCATCTCCTCCTTTGAAGAAAGGTGACTATATCGCAGCCACTCGACAGGTTAAAGTGTTCCATGTTCACCGATACCGTACAACGTGCCTGACATACAGCGAACCATGGGACTTACCGGCGCGACCCTGGTCGGCGTCAGCGCCATTGTCGGTGGCGGCATCCTGACTTTGGCCGGTGTGGCTTTCGTCGAAACCGGACCGAGTGCCGTCCTCGCGTTCTCCCTGAACGGCGTGATCGCGCTGATCACCGCCCTGAGTTTCGCCGAGCTTGCCGCGTCGTTTCCGGAGTCCGGCGGCACCTACGCCTTTGCCCGCAAGATCCTCCGGCTCGAAGCAGCCTTCCTGGTCGGCTGGGTTGTGTGGTTCGCCTCGATCGTCGCCGGCGTGCTCTACGCTCTGGGTTTCGCAGCGTTTGCGGTCTTCGCTATCATCGAATTAATTCGCGAACTCGGTCACACGCCGGCGGCATGGCTCACCTCCGGCTGGATCCCGACGATCGCGGCAATCATACCGATCGGCGTCTATACGCTGACACTGGTACGCAAGTCCGGCGGCAGCCGGGCCGCGACAATCGGCCACCTGGTCATCTTTGTCATCCTCATCATCGGCGGCATCTGGGTCTTCATCAAGGACACGCCGGCGGATATGGCGTCGACCCTGACGCCGTTTTTTGTTCACGGTGCCGGCGGCCTGATCGCAGCCATGGGCTATTCCTTCATCGCGCTGCAGGGATTCGATCTGATCGCCGCGGTCGGCGGTGAGATCAAGGATCCGGAACGGGTCATTCCGAAATCCATGATGCTCTCGCTGGCAATCGCTCTCGCCATATACATCCCTCTGCTGCTGATCGTCACGACCGTAGGCCTCAATCCTGGCGAAAACATCTCGGCAGTCAGCGCCGAGAATCCGGAAACCGTGATCGCTATTACGGTGCAGAATTACCTCGGCAAACCCGGCTTCTGGATGGTAATGGCCGCGGGGATTATGTCGACGCTCTCCGCGTTGTGCGCCAACCTCTTTGCCGCCTCTCGGGTAGCACTGGCGATGGCACGCGACCGGACGCTGTCGCGGCAATTGAGCGGCATTTCGACTACGCGCGGCACCCCGAGTCCGGCAATAATCGCCAGCGCAGTGATGATGGTCATGCTGTTGCTGGTCCTTCCCGATGTCGCCTCCGCCGGCGCTGCATCCAGCCTGATTTTTCTGATGTCGTTTGCCCTGGCCCACTGGATCTGCATCCTGGCGCATCGCCGTGGCGGCCTCGATCCCAGAAAATTCAAGGTTCCGTTCTTCCCGGTCCTGCCAATCATTGGCATCATCGCATGCCTGTCCCTGGCCGGATTCCAGGCTGTGACCGTGCCGGCCGCCGGAAAGGTGGCGCTCGCCTGGCTGATATTGGGCGGCGGTATGTACTGGGTGCTGTTTGCGCGCCAAGCGCGGGTCTACGACGCTTCTGCAGAAGCGCTCAATCCGCAACTCATGCGATTGCGCGGGCGCAACCCCCTGGTCCTCGTACCAATTGCCAACCCCGCAAACGCAGAATCGATGGTGACCGTTGCCGATGCCATGGCCCCGCCCAATTTCGGGCGCGTGCTGCTGCTCAACGTCGTCACCCTGGCAGATTCGAACGACCCCAACGTTCAGCCTCCGGAACTGGCAGACGCGCAAAAAGTTCTGGCCAAGTCGCTGACCGCCTCATTCGCACACGGACTGGCACCCGAGGCGCTGACAACTGTCGCGGCCAATCCGTGGGAAGAAATCCAACGCGTGGCGCGCGTTCATCGCTGCGAGAGTCTGCTGATGGGTTTCAGCAATATCACCGAGCACGTGATGAACAAGAAAGTCGAGGAACTGATCGGCCGCGTGGCCTGCGACGTCGTCGTGCTGCGGGCGCCGAACGGCTGGAAACTGACCGACGCGCGCCGCGTGCTTGTACCGGTGGGGGGCCGCAGCGGACATCGGGTGCTCCGTGCAAGACTGCTCGGCAGTCTGCAACGCACCGGCCTGCGGTTGGTGACGTTCCTCCAGGTTGTCAGGCCGGATGTGAGCGATCGGGCCCGCGCCGAAATAGAAAAAGAACTCCGGCAATTTGCCGACGACGAGGCCCCTGAGAACCTCGCGACCATCGTCGAACCCAGCAGCGACGTCATTGCAACGATCAAGACCCAATCGCAGTCGGCCGACCTGATCATTCTCGGCCTGCAGCGCCAAGGTTCGAAACACCGAACCTTCGGCGACTTTGCGCTAGCCGTGGCGCGCGAAACCACCTGCGCGATCATCATGATCAGCCAGAAGGATTAAGAAAAAAAACTTAATCGAATTACCGCTTCTCTCCCCTATTCCGGCGTGACATATGCCGCCGTGATGCCACCATCGACGTTGAAGGTGGCGCCGGTAACGTAGGACGAGCGGTCGGACGCCAGATACAGCGCAGCCTGCGCCATCTCAGCTGCAAGACCGAAACGGCCCAGAGGCACATGCACCAGGCGTCTTTGCTTCTTCTCGTCGGTGTCGAGGTAGTCCATCAGCATCTTTGTCTGCAGCGGCCCGGGGCACAACGCGTTGACACGAATATTCTGCCGGGCATGAATGACCGCAAGTTCCCGGGTCATGGCAAGTACACCGCCCTTGCTGGCAGTGTACGCTAATTGCGGCGTCGCGGCACCGAGCTGCGCCACAAACGAGGCGGTGTTGATCACAACGCCGCCGCCGGCCCGCTGCAATGCGGCAATACCGTACTTGCAGCCGAAAAAGACCCCCTTGAGATTGACCGCCATCGTCAGGTCCCAGACTTCTTCGGTTGTCTCCGAAGCATCGCCATCATCGGGATGCATGATCCCGGCGTTGTTGAAGAGAATATCGAGGCGTCCGTATGTCTCCTCCGCTGCCGCAACCATGCGTTCACAGTCGGCAGCCTGCGATACGTCTGCGTGCAGGCTGATGGCGCGGCCGCCGGCCTTCTCTACCATCGCCACGGTTTCCTGGGCACCGGCGTCGGCGATATCGACAATGACGGTCGCAGCACCTTCAGCAGCGAAGAGCAGACCCGTTTCCCGGCCGATGCCCGAGGCACCGCCAGTGATCACTGCCACTTTGCCAGAGAGTTCCATTTATCCGAACGTTGTTGGCTTGGTTGGTGTTTACAATCCAGCGACGAACCGGTCGAACAGCCTCTGCTGCACCGGATCGACGGCCGCGGTAATCTCCGGATGCCACTGCACCGCCAGTAGCCGATGGCCGCGTGATTCAACCGCTTCGACCGTGCCGTCGGCAGCTGTCGCAACCACCCGCAGCAGCGCGGGAACCTTCCGAATAGACTGGTGGTGCCAAGAGGCAATTTCACATTCGGTCACACCGAGCACTTCCGACAATT
>DPYP01000469.1:0-3130 GCA_003545375.1 Lentisphaeria bacterium | reverse complement strand
GTGTAGTGCGCGACAAGGCCATCGTCGGCGTGCACAGCAGCAAGAGGCTGCATGCCCGCAACCGACGCAAGACACACTGTCACATAACACACAAGACGCCGTCCTGGTCGGTATCCCACTCTCATCACCTGCCTTTCATGTATCGCTTCACCATCTCAGCATAAGTCATTGGCATGTCATAATACAGCCACGTCATCGATCTGGCCACTAAAGGCCCTGCTTTGGGCGACAGTCACATAGTCGTCGTTCCCGTCAAACTTCAGCGCATAGCCGTTGCCTGCCTTGACATGCTTTGCACCGTGTATGCTGGCTCGCGAGCCGTTCGCCTCGCTGCCGGCCACTGTGCCTTTGCCTTCGTCGAAGTAATAGCGTGCCAGAGGTGTCGAATCGGGCGAGTTTCTGATCGCCTCGTCGTCCGGAACGACGACAGGTGGAGGCACGGCTTTCTCAGGCTGCACCTAGTTCAGTGGCGGCAGATCCGAATCGTCAAGATACGATTGCACCTCGATGAAGTTGTACATCAGTTCCTGTCCAACGGCACCGCCTGGATCGTTGTCACTTACCCAGTCCGAAAGGGTCAATACCGCCTCCGTGGCCCTGGCGCGAAAGACGACACGGTGGTACGTGAGGTGAAATCTGTTCTCCCTGTTGAACGGGCCATACACGCTCCCGGCCAGGGTGGTAGGGAAACGCTGGTGAAACTCCTTTTCGGGGGAAAGGTCAACGCCGCCGATCGTGATGCTGATGTGGTGGGCCTGGTCTTTCGATTTGCCCTTCTTGAAATTGCCATAGTCGGCGGTGAACATCTTGACCGAATAGGTGCGCCCGGGCGTAAGCTGCCTGATCTGCTGAGAGACTCTGTTGGGCGCTTTTGCGCTTCGCCTTGTGACGAGGAAATTATCTCCAACTTTCCGCTCGTCGCCGCCCGCCCTAGTCTGGAGTGTGCCGTATCCAGCCGCATGTTCAATGGAGATGCCTCCGTCTTCAGCCGGCTGGAGTGTCCATCCGCTCTTCCCTTCGTCAAAGTCAGCGTTCGTAATGTGCGGCAGGATGTAGGGGTCTTTGGTCAAGCGTTCTTTGCGACCCTCGATTCCGTAATGCCGAAAGAGCTTTGCAGACCAGCGCAGATACTCTTCATCGGCATACCCGTTGTGGTACCACTGGATGCCATAGAGTCCAAAGAGCACAGGATCATTGGCAAGCAGGTGCATCTGCATGTCCATATACACCTTGTAGTCAACGCCCGGCTCGACGTTGAGCATCAGCGGTGGCGCGGACATGAAGCCCAGGTTGGTTATCATGTGCCTGGCGGCGCCGGGAAATACCCTCTCGTAGTGCAGGACGTTCTGCCTTAGCTGCGAATCGATGTAGGACCTTGCGGATTCTTCGGTAGGCTGTTCGATGAGGTATTTCTCCTCGGCCCACATGTATCCGGCGTCCACAACGGACTTGAGCATGTCCGTGGCAAGGTCGCAATGGTACATCGGCATGCAGTAGGGGTAGAAGACTTTGCCTTTGAAGGCCGGGTCTTGCGCCAACTTTTTGACGGCCTGAGAGTACAGAGGATTCCTGCCAACGCCCCCGTGGCCCAGACCTGAGAACTCGTCGGCGATGATTCCGTCATAGCCATCGCCGGCCAGCCCGCGATTCTCAGTCCAGGCCTTGAAGATCGAGTCGACCGTTGGTTCGTCACTTTGAAAGATCGTCGACATTCCGTAGCGGACGATCAGCTTCTTGCCCTGGTCCCGCCAGTTCCTGACATGCGCGGCGTTCTCAGGCACGACGTATTGTTCGATGAGCACGTTCATGCTGTCGAGCAGGCCGATGCGATCCAGGTACGCCATGTTGTAGTGTCCGAAGCATGGCAGGATCGGCACGTGCTGGCCGGCAACCAGTGGCCAGTATTTTTCCCCTCCGGCTCTGTATCCCAGCCCGGCGACCATCATCTCAGGAATAGCGCGCACAACCATGTGTGACAAGCGTGCGGTACCTTCGCAATGGACATACAGTTTGTGACTGCCTTGCGGCAGATATCGCATAGCTTCCAGGGTATTGTCTGTTTCGCTGGCATGCACGATTGCAGCATTGTTCTTGTCAGTCGAATCAACTGATACCAGCGTTCGATCTGTACCACGGGTCTCCGCGGTTGAAGATATGAACACCCATCCGTCCCTCGGGTTAGTGAAGGTGTACTCCTTGAGGGCTTCGGTCTGGGCGGGCTTGACGTTCAACAGCTCGGCAACCAGGTTGTTGAGGACCTCCGTGCCGTCGTAGGCCCTGATCCAGTCCGGTTTTTCGAGGGGGAGCTTCAAGCTCAGGGACGATACGTCGCCGATTTGCCTCGCGTCCTTGTTGGCAATGACAGCGCGAACTTCGTAATTGCCTGCCGGCAGGTCCTTGACGTTAACCGTCCAGTAGTACAGACCCAACTCCGCCATGTCCTGGAGATCGAGGCGTATGGCGCCTTGCTCACCTGCCTTATCCGCCGATCTGATCTTCACGGGCATCCGGTGTTGTGCGATGACCTTGCCACCGGCGGCGCGCACTTGCAACTTCAGTATCGCAGAAGGCGACCACACGCCCATGTCGGCGTAACTCGCCTCCACCACCAGCGTAGACGCCCGGGGGTAGGCGTGGGGGGTCAGCTTGACCTTGTCGAACCAGGTCGCGTCGTGTTTTCCGCCCGCCTGTGCTTCTTTCTTGTAGAGTTCCTTCACTTGCTGCTCGGACAATGCGCGGTTGTAAACCCGGCCGTCGTCGAGCATGCACTTGTATTCCGGCTCGACAGTCAAGTGCGTTGCCGGATATCGGAGATAGAAATTTTCGCCGTGCGGGAGCTTATCAACGGTCGATTGGCGGACGCTCTGGAGCTTGCCATCAACGTACAGCTTGGCCTGCTTGCCGTCGAAGGTGGCGGCGATGTGATGCCACGAGAGCGGGCTGACGGAGAGCGTACCACCGTGGTCCGCGCCGCCGGGCACGTGAAACCAGAACTTGCCACTGTAGCTCAGGCAGAAACTGCCGATCCGTTTTCCGAACACCCCACCGAAGCCTCGCCCGACGATGGACGTCTCGGGATAAAACCATACCGCAAGGGTCACCGCATCGGTCAGATCCAGGCTGGGGGTGT
>DPYP01000122.1:4730-6411 GCA_003545375.1 Lentisphaeria bacterium | reverse complement strand
AAGGAACAGAGATTGACGGCGGCGAAAATACCGCTGAAGCCTCTGGAATTTCTGACAGCCGCCAGCCCGTATTGGGGTGGCGAGAACAACAACAGGGCGAACCATCCCGGCGCGGCTGGGAACCCCCAAAAATGAGAATCCGGAAAATGAAACAGACACCCATAATTGTAACAACCGCACTCGTGGTATTCATGCTGAGTTTCGCAACCATGGCGCATGACGACTACGGCCCGGACCTGATGGTCAACGGCCAGTTCAACCCCGGCGTTGAGTTAACCGGCTGGCAAGGCCCTGTCCCCGGACTTGAAGACTGGGTCTCTGACGATGGCTATCCAGGCCAGGGTTGTCTCATACTCAACTTGCTCGATGGCGCCGACAATGGGGGCACGCACAGCGGCGAGGGCGCCGGTGCTACCATCCCTGCTGCTGACGGGGCCGTACAGTACAGGGTCTCCTGGTCCATCAAGCATGCTGGTGGTGGCACCGGGGGCCAACACGTTCGCATCAACGACAACGCCGGCGGTTGCGAACCTGATCCGGCCGGCGAGGCAGACTGCATGCCCTTTAGTTTTAATACCCATGGCGTACCCGACGAGGAATGGGCGGAGCAATTCATTATCTATACACCTGCCGCAGGGGCCACCGAAATCGTCTTCAACAATTATGGCGGCGGCGAAGCCTGGGGCCGTAATATGTACGACAATATCCGGGTCAGGAAAGTTATTACTCAAGTCGAGGATCTGATTGCTTCACATGTCGGCGACCCCGACTCGCACCACGCGCCGGGCTCCGGAGCTTCTGGCGCCGATGGCGCCCAAGGGCCCCAGGGCAAGCAGGGAGATGCTGGTACCAATGGTTCGGATGGCAACGCTGGCAGCAATGGCACGGATGGCGCCGCTGGCGCCCAGGGACCGCAGGGCAAGCAGGGACCGGATGGTGCCGATGCCGATTGCGTGGCATGTGCCGACGTGGCCACCAGCGCGGTTGACATGGCGTGCCTGATTCTGGGCGAGAATATACCGACCTCTTTTGCGGAGACTCAGGCTGCCGCCGCGACCATTGTCGCTTCGCTGGAGATCAGCGCCAACATCTGCGAGGGCGACTGCGATATCGGTTCAGAAATAGACGCCCTCATCAACGCCAAGATGAATCCATAGACGCAACGACAAAGTTGACTTACAAAAAAGGAGAATCCGAAAAATGAAACAGACACCCATAATTATGACAACCGCACTCGTGGTGTTCCTGCTGGGTTTTGCAACCATGGCGCATGACGACTACGGCCCGGACCTGATGGTCAACGGCCAGTTCAACCCCGGCGTTGAGTTAACCGGCTGGGAATGGATTGTCCCCGGACTTGAAGACTGGGTCGCTGACGATGGCTATCCAAACGACGGCTGTCTCATACTCAATTTGGCCGAAGGCTCCGACAATGGGGGCACGGTCAGCAGGAACAGCGACGGAAGCCCGGGCGCTGGTGCTCCCATCCCTGCAGCTGATGGGGTCACAAATTACAGGGTCTCATGGTCCGTCAAGCATGAAGGTGGCGGCACTGGGGGCCAACACGTCCGCATTCACGACAACGCCGGCGGTTGCGAACCTGATCCGGCCGGCGAGGCAGCCTGCCTGCCCTTTAGTTTTAATACCCATGGCGTCCCCGACGAGGAATGGGCGGAGCAAT
>DPYP01000122.1:939-4333 GCA_003545375.1 Lentisphaeria bacterium | reverse complement strand
AGCCTGGGGCCGTAATAAATACGACAATATCCGGGTCAGGCTGGTTGTTACTCAGGTCGAGGATCTGATTGCTGCACATATCGGCGACCCCAACTCGCACCACACGCCGGCCTCCGGGCCTGCTGGCGCCGATGGCGCCCAAGGGCCGCAGGGCAAGCAGGGAGACGCTGGTACCAATGGTTCGGATGGCACCGCTGGCAGCAATGGCACGGATGGCGCCGCTGGCGCCCAGGGACCGCAGGGCAAGCAGGGACCGGCTGGTGCCGATGCCGATTGCGTGGCATGCGCCGACGTGGCCTCCAGCGCAGTTGACATGGCGTGCCTGATTCTGGGCGAGAATATACCGACCAGTTTTGCGGAGACTCAGGCTGCCGCTGCGACCATTGTCGCTTCGCTGGAGATCAGCGCCAACATCTGCGAGGGCGCCTGCGATATCGGTTCAGAAATAGACGCCCTCATCAACGCCAAGATGAATCCATAGACGCAACGACAGCATTAATCTACAGAAAGCGCGGAGGCCTCGTCTCCGCGCTTTTTTTTTGTGTATCCGCCTACCGCCGGCCGGAGTGGTGGGATTAGGTGTTCGTCATTGGCAATCGCCGTGTCGAGGGCTATCCTTGGAGACAATCAACCCAGCCGAGGACGTTACAGCATGCATTTCCGGTACACCGCTATCCGTTCAATCACCTTTCCCGCTATTCTCGTTGCGGTTGTACTCTGCTCTGCCGACTGCGCAACCCAGGACGCAACAGCGCAAACCGGGTTGGGCCCGGCGATTCCGGCGCACAAGAAGCTGGTCGCCTTTGCCTGCAACACTGTCGAGCCGGCGTATCTCAGGGAACACATCGGGGAGATCGAGCAGGCTCTGCCGCTGGACGGTCTGGTGATCTTCGTCTACCCGAATGACTGGGGCCCCAGAAGATCGGGGCAGGAGGACATTTTCTTTGGCGGCAGGCGATTCACGCGGGAGGATTTCAGTCAGGCGCTGAACGACTTGAAAGCGGTCCCGTTCAAGAAGTTTACCGACAATTTCATCCAGTTTGCCCTTTCCGCGCGGGGATCCGCGGCTGCCGAGAACGACATCGGTCCAGACCTGATGACCAACGGCCAGTTCGACACCAATTTAGACGGCTGGGCTTCCATTACCCCCGGACTTGAAGACTGGGACGATACCGATGGCTATCCAAACCAGGGTTGTCTCATAATCAATTCGGCCGAGGACGCCGACAATGCGAACACAAACAGCACCCCGGGCGCCGGTGCTACCATCCCTGAAGCTGACGGGGTCACACAGTACAAGGTCTCCTGGTCCATCAAGCATGTTGGTGGCGGCACCGGGCTCCAGCACGTTCGCGTAGTCGACAACAACGGCGGTTGCGAACCCAATCCGGACCCAGCTGGAGAGGACCCATGCCTGCCCTTTAGTTTCAATACCCATGGCGTACCCGGACCGGAATGGGCGGAGCAAAGCATTAACTTTACACCTAACGAAGGGGCCACAGAAATCAATTTCATCACGTATGGCGGCGGCGGCGTAGCGGGCCGTAATCGTCTCGACAATTTTCGGGTCAGGAAGATTATTACTCCACCGGTCGAGCACGGCAACCTGGACTGGTTCGATCCGAACTGGTCGGGGATCGCTGAGAACGGCGCGGTGCTTGCGCAACTAGCCAGGGAAGCGGGCCTCAAAGGGTTCTGGCTGGATGTCGAGCACTACGCCGGGACCCTTGGTCAATGGGAGGAGATCTTCAATTACAGCGCCCGACCGGACCATGACAAGTACAGCCTGGCCGAGGTCGAGGCCCAGATCCAGCGTCGCGGCCGCGAGTGGATGCAGGCAGTCGCCGCGGCATATCCGGATATCACGATCGTTGTCATCCAGAATACCGGCTGGGGCCACCACAACATGGTGGAGTCTTTCGTCAAGGGCATGATGCAGAGCCGGGGCAACGCGACGATTGTCGACGGCGGCGAGGGCGGCTATTCAAAGATTGCGGGCCAAGAGTTTGCCGCGATGCGGTCGGGTGCCGAGAGCGTGCACCAGGCCGACCCGCTGCTTCAGCCAATCCAATACGGCTTTGGTCTCTGGGTGGATTATTCCCCCAACAACTATGGGGGCTGGCACACCGATCCGGCGGACTTTCACAAGAACTACCGCAGTCCCGCCGAGTTCGAGCAGACGTTGTACGGGGCATTGACGGCTGCGGATCGTTATGTGTGGCTTTTTGTCTGGCACCCGGACCTCTGGTTCAACCCGATCGTGCGGCCCCGTCCCTTGAACCACCAATGTGTACTATGTCCGCATGAGAAGGTGCCGGCGGCGTACATCGAGGCGTTGCGGAACTGTCGACAGCCGCACGATCCGGACTGGAGTCCGCCGCTGCAGACCGGACGCTTCGTATGGTTCGACGATACCGTGCTGGTGGAAGGCAGCACCATCGACGACAGCGCCCGAATTCTTCTCGAGAATCCGGGACTCGAGCAGTGGCGCCAGGGACCGGAGCCGACTCCCGATGCCTGGATCGTCGGCGGCGAGGGTCCGCAAATTCTCAGGGACGAATCCGTCGTCAAGGCCGGGAAATACTCGATCCGCGTGACCACCGAGCTTTCGCACGGCCACGTGATCATCGATCAGCACATTCCGGCAGCAGCCTGGGCCGGCAAGACGATTACGTTCGGCGCCTGGGCACGATCCGACATGAAGGGCGTCGGCGGCGTGGAGATCCTCGATTTCATCGGCAACTTGCACGAGGTGTCAAACATCGGCACTGGACACCCCGGCGACGGCGAATGGCACTTCGTGACCGCGACCAAGACAATCCGGCCGGAGGCCACGGAGCACGTGCGACTGCGCATCTCGGCGCACATCCCGTTTATCAAAGCAGCCGAGTGACGCTCAGACAGGAAAACGCACAGTGATCTTCCGGACAGTCGGAAACTATCCTGCGCGCAACGACTCCGCTTTCATTGCTCGAGCACCAGGACTTCCGGCCCGGGCCTCTGCTGCCGCAGTTCGTCCATCTCGATGATCGTGTGATGCATCATCGACAACTCCGCGCCCACACATACGGCAACAGCTTCGGCGCTTTCATGTACTGTCGCACTCGCCGTCTCGCAGCCCGAACTCACCGCCCTGATCCAGTCCTGAACCAATGCCGCATCCGGCCCTCCGTGCGCACGCCGATGTGCCCCCAGCTGGTCAGGACCGAATTCCTCAACGCTAGATGGATGGAACAACACCAGTCTGACGTCGTCCGGGGTTGCATACAAAGTTCCGTGGCTGCCGGTAATTTGGAGGGGACGTCTGATATCGCCAAAACAGTTCAGCGTGAAGTCCACGGTGGTACCGTTCTCGTATTGAATGATGATCGTCTGATGATCCACCTGCTCACCG
>DPYP01000122.1:0-592 GCA_003545375.1 Lentisphaeria bacterium | reverse complement strand
CTTGCCGCGGGCCACGCCGTCGGTCCCTTCAACCATCCCGAAGAAGGGGCAGTCAGCTGCTTCGGGACAGGCATCGGAGCAGGATTCAGGCAAATCGGGTCGTGGTTTGAAGTAGTCGGCGCCACCGAAACTGGCCACCGATTGCGCCCGAACCCCGCCCATCATCCAGTTAATGAGGTCGATATCATGGCTGGACTTGGCCAGTAAGGCCGTTGTGTTGCTTCGATACATATTCGACCCGCGCCGGTAATAGTCCACGGTGTGGTGATCGTCGACCTGTTCGATTGCGTGAATATGCAAAATCCTGCCCAGCACGCCCGAATCGACGAGCTCTTTGGCTTTTCGGTAGGAAGCGAGGTAGCGCAGCGAGTGAGGGACAACCAGGGGAACCGGATTTCGGTCAAATGCCTCACAAATACGATAGGCGTCACGTATACTTGTTGCCAACGGTTTCTCCAGGATCATCGGTATCCCACGTTCCAAAGCCGGAACAGCGAGTTGCGCATGGGTTTTCTCCTGGCTGATCACCCAGATTCCGTCCACCTCCAGACACTGGTCGAAGAAGTCCTCGCCGCGCTCCAGCGTCCGGCAG
>DPYP01000561.1:0-3140 GCA_003545375.1 Lentisphaeria bacterium | reverse complement strand
GGCAATATCGCCGTCCCAGAATTCAGAGCCGACCGGTCCGGGTTCGCCCTGCTCACCCTGCGGTCCCTGGCCGCCGCCGCCGGCAGCATCCGCCCAGCTCGCGACGCCCGAGCCCTGGTCGACCAGGATACTCCCGGTACCCGGCGACGGAACTGTGGTGTCGAGTGTGATTTGAGCCTGCGTTAAGCCGGCTGTGATAAGTCCGGCACAGATGAGCGCGCCGGTGAAAAAACGCGTGGTCTTCATGGTCATTATCCTGTGGTGTCTGGGTTACGGTGTCGAAATGGCATCCTGGAAAGTCTGGGTGATATAGGCTGAACAGCCTTCGGGAGAACCGCCGCCCGACGTGCCGTCGGCACAGACGTCGACGCTGGACAAATCGGAGGCGCCGAGAATCTGTCCCAGCAGGGTCAGCATCTCGCCGTAGGACGTCGGCATGACCGTTGTCACCTCGGTGCACGCCTGCGCCAGGAACTGATCGCAGGGCAGGCAGTTGCAACCGGATATCAGCTGCGGGATGTAGCCGCCGGCTGCCTGATGGGAAGCGCCGGTCACCGTGGCGCTGCCGATCCCGCCGACGCTGTCGTGCAGGGTGTAGGTCGAGCCGCTCTTGTTCAGCCCGCCCTGGGACAGGGTGGAAGGACAAAGCTCAGCACCCTGAATCCGTAATGGCAACAGTCCAAAAATGAGCACTGTTCCAATTGCCGCACACATCTTGGCTTTCTGTTCTATCATTATATCCTCTTGATTGCTGTGACGTCCAATCCCGCGTTTCCGGTGGTCGCCGGAATGCCGGATCAGCCGCAATTGCGGCCCTCGCCCGGGCTGCCATGATTAAGCAACGATTCCTTCGCACTCCTTTTATAGACAATTTGTCGGCACATTCCAAGTTTTTTTTTAGGGCGGGAGGGAGGAGCGACGTCGCAGCCGATCAGACTGATATCGCGACCAATGGCGGTTGCAGGAACCAGGCATGACTCAAGTTGTCATTCTTGTCTGGATATAGCTCGATGAGCAGCGTACGGTATCGGGTTGGTTCGACATTCCTTTTCCTGATCTTTTGTCCCGGTCTTCTTCCAATGTGGAGTAACGCACAACATGCAATCCATCCGAGTTGCGACCTTTAGCGGCCCCGGTGCGCCTCCGGTCATTCAATCGGTGCCCTACCCGGAGATCCCACCCAAGGCAGCGTTGATTCAAATCGGCGCCTGCGGCGTCTGCGGCACAGACCTGCATATCTTGAAGGGGCATTGGCCCAAGCCGCTCCCATGGCCCTTTACATTGGGGCACGAATTGGCCGGCGTGATCGTCGAGAAAGGGCCGGCGCTGGAAGCGGATTTCATGGGCCGGACGCTGGCGGTCGGGTCGAAAGTCATGTTGCCGCCACTGATGCCCTGCGGCACCTGCCACTACTGCGTTCACTATCCGGAAACAGCCAACAAATGCTTGACGCCCGTCTACTACGGCCGCTACCTCGGGTTCGAGAAAGCGCCCCATCTGTGGGGTGGTTGGGCCGAGATGGTTTACGTCGACCTGGACGCGCTTCCCGGTACGAAAATCTACAAACTGCCCGACGATATGTCGCTGCTCAACGGCACCCTCGCCGAACCGCTGACGTCCTGTATTCGCGCCTTCAATCGGGCCGTCCGGGTGGGGGGCTTCCGCAATGGCGACACCGTGGTCATCCAGGGATCCGGTCCGATCGGTGTCCTGGCGGTGGCGGCGGCTCAGGAAATGGGCGCCGGCCGCGTCATCGTGATCGGTGCGCCCGAAACACCCCGACTTGAACTCTGCCGGCGGTTCGGCGCCGAGGCAACAGTCGACATCAACGCCTGTCCGACCGCAGCGGCACGGATCGATGCGGTACGGCAGATCGTCGGCGGATTCGGCGCCGATCTGGTGATGGATTGTGCCGGCCATCCAACGGCCGGGCCGGAAGGTATCGAAATGCTGCGCGACGGCGGCACCTATGTGGAAATGGGCCAGTTCACCGACGCCGGGTCGATCGAGACCAACTGGCACCGCTTCTGCACCAAGGACGTCAACTTGCTGGGAAGTTGGGCATTCACCGCGAACGACATTCCATTGGGTATCGCCATGCTCGACCGCGCTCGCGACCGCTATCCCTGGAACGACATGCAAACACTGTTTCCATTCAGTGAAGCAGGAATCAGCGAGGCGATAGAAAGTGCAGTGGAAATGCGCAGCGTGAAATCGACGATTGTCTGCAATGAGGCGCTCGACTGAGCACAGTTCCAAATGGAGCTTTTGGACGGGCTTCTGATGGCGAGCCGTCTACCTGAGAATCAAAAAGCAGGTCGTCCCCGATCTCTTTGACAACACCCCGAATCGAAGGCCCCGTCTGAAATTGCGCCTCGGTGCGCGGGCTCTCGCCGGCAGCAACCGTTGCTACTCTTCTTTTGCCGCGGCACCCTCAATTACAGTCCGTTTCACCCAGGCAAGCCCTGCCTCGTCAAATGCATACCTGCACCGGGGCGCAATGTGGAAACCGGTCAAGGACAGGTCACCCGCCACGATCCACTTACTATGGAGGGCGGGCGGCGGATTCAGACGGCGGCCCCATCGTTCAAGCGCTTCCCTTGCCTCCTCGCCCCCCCAATCGACATCATGTGGAAACGGCCTCCAGAGTGCCTCGTATTGCCCGGTACGGAGATCACCCCGGATCACCTCGGTTACCTGTATTTCCAATTTTGGTGGATTTTTGTTGGTATCGGCGTCGGGATCGACAATCGCGATGACCTCTGCTACCGCGATAGCTCCATAATGAAGCAGAAGTTCTTCGTCCGAAAAAAAATGTTCCATGCTGCCACCCGCCATGGCCTGATGTGCAAAGCCGGATGTCAGCAGGCACAAGGAAAAGAAAAGCTTAAGCAGTTGCGGCATTTTTCATTCCTCTTTTTCGATTTGACAATTGAAAGGCGTGTGCGGCCCGTTCCCCGGCCGCAAGCTTCACAGCCTCACTGCGGGGGTCGCCGGCAACCATCGCAGCGGCACAGCAAAGCCTCGGGAAAGTGAAACCGGGGTACTGCTGTTTGTCGATCATCGTGTCACTCGCGGTTGTCGGTCACTGTAGCTAAGACGCGCCGGACACACGCTTCGTTAGTGCCGCTGTAAAAAAA
>DPYP01000508.1:0-6162 GCA_003545375.1 Lentisphaeria bacterium | reverse complement strand
TTGCCCGGCGTTGGCCGCCACGATCCACCTCGGCTTCACCACGGCCTTGAGCGCAACGAAACCGTTGAGGTCGAAGAGATAGATTTGCTCCTCAGTCATTTCTTGGATTCTACCACCGCAATCGCGGGTCGGTGAGCAGATATTCCAAGCGCTTCTCGCAGACCCGGTCCTTGAACTGAGTCTGTTGACTTTTGCGGCGGTCCGCGTTGCTGATGATTCTGGCAATCCTCCCGAAGTGCTTGTTTTGCGCGTCGAGGCGCTCGTCGAAGGCACTGTGGACCGCCTTGCGCAAACCTGCTATGGCGGCTTCGCGAGCCGCAGCATCACTTGCCGCATGGTATTGCTGCACCCTGGCATCGAGATTCCGGTCAATCGCCAGATAGCGGTCGTTCAGGTCGTCAAGCTCGTCGATGATACTGTTGTAAAGATGGTCCCAGGTAGTCGTCGAACCGGCAGCCACCGTATTCGCCATGCCGTCGCGGTTGCGCAGATAAGCAATCGTTTCCTGAAGAATCTGACGTTGGACCTTGTCGGATTCGCCGCTGTCGCTGACAACATCCCTGATCTGGGCATAGGCTTTAGGCACATCTCCCCCACGTGCCTCAGTCAGCGTGTCGTAGGTCTCCGGATCGCTTTCCATGAGCTCCGTCAGAAACGATTCCAGCGCCGGCATCTCATCGATTCCGGGCCAGTCCTCATCGATCTGCGCCTGCAACGCGCCCGCCAGTGCCAGACTGATGATCAGTGCTATGCGTCTCATTGTCGTTTACCGGTTGATGGTTATTCGATACCCTTCTCGCTGAGCCAGCGCTCAGCGTCCAAAGCCGCAGCGCAGCCGGTGCCGGCAGCCGTGACCGCCTGGCGATACACTTTGTCGACGACGTCGCCGCAGGCGAACACACCCTCCACGGAGGTATGCGTCTGCCCGGGCCTCACCACGATATAGCCTTGTTCATCCGTCGCCAGCGCACCGTCGAGAAAGCCGGTGTTCGGGTCGTGGCCGATGGCGTAGAAGATGCCGGCGCAGGCAATCGAACTGATTTCGTCCGTAACAACATTGCGTATGGTCGCACCACTGACCAGCGAGTCACCCTCGGCATCGACCAGAACCGAGTTCCAGACAATCTCAAGCTTACTGTTTTCCAGGGCGCGCTGCTGCATGATCTTGCTGGCTCGCAGTTCGTCACGCCGGTGTACCAGATAGACTTTCGACGCGAACTTCGTGAGAAACGTCGATTCTTCGACGGCGGAGTCACCGCCGCCGATGACGACCAGCGGTTGGTCGCGAAAAATGGGCAGGGCCCCGTCACACACCGCGCAAGCACTCATCCCACGGCTCCACAATTTCTCTTCGGAGGGCACGTGCATGCGGCGGGCAGTGGCGCCGGTCGCAATGATCAAGGCGTGGGCTTCGACCTCGTGGCTGTCTGCTTTCACTTTGAACGTCGTCGGTGAAAAGTCGACCGAGTCGACATCTTCCTGGTAGCAGGTCGCACCGAACTCCTGCGCTTGTGCCCGAAACTTCGCCATTAGGTCGGGTCCGGAAATTCCACCATCGGGAAAGCCGGGATAGTTCTCCACTTCCGTCGTTGTCATGAGCTGACCGCCGGGCATGCCGCCGGACATGAAGCCTTCGAAAACGACCGGCGCCAGATCTGCGCGGGCAGCGTACAGCGCCGCTGTGAACCCGGCCGGGCCGGAGCCGATTATTATAACTTTTTCCATTCAGTTCCCTGCATTGTGAATTGCGCGCTAAAGATTGAACAACACACTCAGATAAAGATATGTACGCTGCCTCTCGACCGAGATTATCCGCTGAACGTGGCAAAGATAGTCAGCACCGTGAACATTGCAAAACCATGGGCACTTGCCCGTCTCGATCGTCGATGTCAGTCGTAGATAAACGTGATCGGCGCGTCAATGTCCGGATGAATACTCTTGTGTACCGGACAGGTTCGGGCGCCGTTTTCGAGACGCTTGCGATCCTCGTCTGACACCTGCCCCGGCACCCGCACAGTCACCGGCAGCCGACCAATCCGACGCACCGGTTCCGCCACCATCTCCTTCCCCACCGTGACCTGCATGCCGGTGAGATCGATATCATGGCGTTCCGCCAGAATACCCATGATCGTTGCCACACACGTGCCCAGCGCCGTTGCGACAAGATCGGTCGGCGAAAAACTCTCACCCTTGCCGTGGTTGTCAACGGGTGCATCGGTGACCAACTCAGTGCCTGAGGGACCGTGCTGCGCGCGGCAGCGCAAACCGCCTTCGTAAGCAATGTTGATCTCCACCATTTGTCGCCCTCCTGTGATTGATCGACTGCAAGATACACGGTCACAATAAAATGGCACTGAGGCAGGGCTAAAAAATCCGGAACCGCCGCGAACGTTTCACGGTCCCTACAACAACGCCGTCAGCTCATGCAGCGAATCAATGACCAAATCGGCATTGGCGGCGTGGATGTCACCACCGTGGTTATATCCGAAACTCACAGCAACACAGGAAATCCCCGCCGCCTGCGCAGCTTCGATGTCGTTGATCGAATCACCGACCATCAGCGCCGTCGCCGCCGGCCGATCCAGCCGTTGCAGCGCTGCCAGCAACGGTGCCGGATCGGGTTTCAACAACGCCGTGTCGCCGCCGCCGACGACGGTTTCGAAATAGTCGCGGATCCCCAGCAACTCCAGCAGCCGGATAGTCAGTGCCGTAGGCTTGTTGGTGACAATCGCCATCTTCGCATGCCGCGACTGCAGCGCCTGCAGCAACTCGGGCGCGCCGTCGTACAGGCGGCTTTCTTCGCAGATAAAACGACCGTAATAGTCTTCAAACAGTTGATGCGCCCGTGCCAAGGTGTCCGGGCTCGCAACGCCGTCCATGTCACCGGTCAATGCGCGGTTCAGCAAACGTTCAAGACCGTTGCCAATCCATTGGCGCACGTGCCCAACGCCCGCTGGCGGTCGGCCCATGGCCAGCAGCGTACGGTCAACATTGGCCGCCAGGTCGGGAACACTGTCAACGAGTGTACCGTCGAGATCGAACAAAAAGCTGTTAAATGCTGAGAAGTCCAATTAGAAATTGTCCCGGCGTTCGTCTTCCGCCTGTTCCTCCTCGGCAACGATCTCGCGGATGTCCTTCACACGCGTCGCGATGATTGTCACGTCCTGCGTCGCTGAGGTCGCGACCAGCAGATCGCCGTGAACCATGAGGCGCTTGAGCATGCCGCGCACGACCGTGCCGTCGATAAGTGTCACTTCGGTATCCGGCGACCAGACGGTGACGTGTACCAACCCCATAACGCCGGATTCGATCCTGACTTTTTTCGAGGCCGATTTCTTGCCCCCGTATTCCATGTGCACGCTGTAGTCGCCTTCCTTGAGTCCTTCGATGCGCAACGGCCGTGAGCGCCGGTAGCCGGTCTGCGTGGGCTCGCTCAGGCCGTGTAGATGCCCATCGATAAACACCCGGGCCGGCGCCGGCAACGTGACGACCTGCACGGAACCCAGATTCGGCTTCAGGTCGGCGTGCATCGATGTGGCGCGGTGGTTGCTGATTATTATGCGCTCGGCGTGGATCTCGTACCCGAACTGCACGACCCGCAGTTCATATTCGCCGGGATCGAAGCCCGATACCGCATAAGGTGTGCGGCCGAGCAATTGCCGGCCAAGCATGACGGCGGCACCAACAGGTTTGCTGCTGATCAGGCAGGTGCCGCTCTCCTGCGTCAGTTCGAAGGGCTGATCGAAGCTGCGATCAGTCTGCGGTATGAAAATCACCCGCTTCATCGACCGGTACCCGGGCTTCTCCAAGCGGATCTTGTGACTGCCGACCGGCAGCCGCTGCAGCAGCAGCGGTGTCAGCCCTTCAGAACGCTCGTTGAGGATGACGTCGGCGCCCGGCGGCAAGGTCTTCAGAAGATAGTGTCCGAGCTGCGGCCGGGTGTGGGTAGGGCCGGTCCCGCGGAAATCGCCGCCGGTGTCCGTATCGACCTCGCGCGGCGTCCGCAGTTCACCGATGTCGGAGCCGTCCGTATCGTTTATCGGATGCACGTCGGTAACATCGGGCCTCGGTTCGGTGGGCTCTGCCGGCGACCGCTGTCCGACCCACCAGATCACCAACAGCACGATTGCAGCAATGACAACAGCGACACTCGCGTAGAGTGGCCCGTTGCTCCTTGGCGGCGGCGCGGTGCCAGCAGGTTTGGGACTGGCGATCTGCGGCGGCGCCTTTTTTTCCATCGCTTGAACAGCATCGTCGGCAATAAATAGAAGGATACGCGAGCTAATACCGATACGGTCCTGCGATTTCAAGGTCTGCGTTTTTTTGATGCGTTGACCATTGATCCGTACGCCATTGCGGCTGTCGAGGTCTTCCAGCACGAAATCGTCGCCGTCGCGCAGAATGCGGGCATGGTGCCGCGACACGCCATCCTCGTCGAGGACAATATCGCAGTCAGCTTCGCGCCCGATGGACATCTCGTCGCTGTGCAGATCAACAACGCGTCCGGCAAATGGCCCGTCTAAAAATCTCAGTTTCATCTGAACCGTGGGTTGAACTCAGCGGCGAGTGACGCCGAGGGCGGCCTGTCAATGTCCCGATATCCAGGCAGCGACGCGCCTGGCATAGCTGTCGATAGTTTCCAGGCTGGGCGGTGACGGTGCATAGCGCAGCGCCTCGTATTCAGTGAGCAGCGCCGCCAACTCGCTGCCATAAGGTACCTTGGCATCATCAATCCTGCGAATGAAGTCGCCGATAGTCATCCAGTGTTGCCGATGGACGTGATGGCGGGCCATGAAATGTTCGAGGCGTGACCGCACCCGCTGCAGCTCGCGGACCCACGCATCCTGCGGCCGCTGCAGTCGGTGCCAGCGCATCAGCAGGATGACAGCGACAACCAGCAACGGCCAGGCAATATACCATGGACCGTACCAGAAAATCCAGGAAATGCCCCTGCCGATACTGCCCAGGCTCACAACGATCGCTGTTGCGAAATAGCCACGTTTGATATTGGTAAATACAGCCGTCCACAACGTCCGGACGCTCTCGGAGACAGCATCCCACGCACCGGTCCGATCAGTGCCCAGCGGTATGCCGCTCGCCGGCGTCGGCTCGACGAGGACCCAGCGCCCCTGCTCGCGCAGATAGGCTTCCGCCCAGGCGTGACAGTCGCCGGTCCGGGCGATCCAGTGCCCGTCGAGCGGATGCGCCTCCAGACATACGAAGCCGGTCACGTATCGGCTCGGTACACCATGACTGCGCAGCAGGAGAACCGCCGCAGTGGCAAACAGTTCGCAGTGACCGGCTTTCGCCGTGTCGAGGAAACCGATGACCGGGTCCTGGTCTGCCGGCAATTGCACCCCGAGCTGGTAATCGAAGTTGTTGGTCATGTACGACTCGATCCGACGCACCTGGTCCAGTTCTGTCTCCGCCCCTGCAAAGATTCGCTCAGCTTTCTGCTGCAGCGGTTGGCGGAGCAGTTCGGGAACGCGCAGGTAGGGTTGCAGGTCACGCTCTGACACGGGTCGCGACGCACTATTGAAGGCAGCACGCTGCACGATTGCCGGGACGTTGAGCGAGTAACCGCCCTTTTCCTCCCATTCACGGGGCTGCAGGACGCCTTCGCGGTTGGCCAGCAGCGCCTCCGCGATCAGTTCAACAGTGGCCGTGTTGCCCGTGGCCAGCAGCGCGTCGCTACGGAAGTCGCCCGACGGAAAGATGTCGATCCTCGCACTACTGTCGTCGACGTCGACACCCGGGTAGCGGAACGTCCGGCTCGCCCGGCCGGCGCTGATGTTCGATGACAGCGGCAATGCCGAGTCTGTCAGTGCCCAGCGCCCTTCGGCGTACGCATGGTAGCAGAAACCGCGCAGGTAGCCCGGTGCCTGTTCGGAACGGGCCCGCAACACAATCCGCTTCTCGTGCTCTGTGACGAAACTGCTGATCGTCCGGTTCAGATCGACGTTGCCGGTGAACACGACGGTGCGCGAACGCTGCCCGATGAGCATCTGCACAAATGGATCGGCCGCCGCTTCTACCAACCGGTGGTATCTGACGATCAACATGCAGTTGGCGGCGACCAGCGCCGCCAGGAGCGCGGTCGACAAACTCCACACCGCCAGGCGCCAGGCCCAGCGCGGTCGCTTCGAAGATGGGCGCCGGGCC
>DPYP01000151.1:2877-4418 GCA_003545375.1 Lentisphaeria bacterium | reverse complement strand
CCTACCGGATACCGGACTCGAGCCATCATGTCTTGATCACCGCACGGGCCGACGATGAGACAGGCGCCACGGTCCACCACACTACGGATGTCCTGGCGGACCGCATTGCCGGCCCGCGTCCCCGGTTGTATTTGTCCGGGGCATGGGATTTTGCTGAAGATGATTCTCTTTTTCTAGGCAGTCCCCCCGCTGCGGGTAAGTTCGCAGAGAACAGGGTGACCGTACCCGGCTACATGCCACTGCATCACCGTGGTCCCAAACACGTTGGCTGGTACCGGAGGACGTTTATCGTGCCTGACTGGCTCACGGGTGAGCGGCAGATCCTGGTTTTCGGCACGGTGGCTTACGAGTGCGACGTGTACCTGAACGGGACAAAGGTCGGGCACCATTTCGGGCCGCTGGACGCATTTGAATTCGACGTGACCGGCAAGCTCGAGCCCGGCAGGAACGAGCTTGTCGTGGGCGTTCGCGACTGGCTGGCAGGGGTGGACCCGGACACCCTCCGTGAGTCGGCATCCGAGAAAGATTGGACCGACCTGACTGCCAGGCGGAACCTGGAGATCGGCAGATTCATGAGCGCCCTACGTGCCCCGTCCCGCGATGCCCTTGGCGGGATAAAGGACGATGTTTATCTTGAAAGTCGCGCCCCCGTGGGGGTGACGGACGTTTTCATCAAGCCCAGTGTGCGGAACAGATCAATCACCGTAGAGGTGACGCTTGCCAACCGTTCCGGGACGCCCGCAAAGGTGACGCCCGTTTGCACCATCCTTGACAAGGGGCGCGAGCTCCTCCGGTTTTCCGGGCAAGCTGTCTCCCTCGAGCCCGGCGCCGAATCAACGGTCAGTCTGCAATCGCCTTTTCAGGATGCGCCCCTGTGGTGGCCGCACGACCCGCACCTGCTGCAGTGTGCCGTTTCGCTTCGGAACGGCGGGGATGTCGCAGATGTCAGGTTTGGGTTCCGTGAAGTGTCACTGGGCGAGAACAGTTTCCTCTTCAACGGCCGCAACGCGAAGATGACGCGCACAGGCTGTAACGCCGATCTGAACAGGCCGGCATGGCGCGACGCGATTGCATCGCTGCCGCCGTTCGGGGTGGCCATTTTCGAGATTGCAAATCCGTTCCTCATGGCGGCAGAAGTCTGCGATGAGGAGGGGGTGCTGTGGGACCTGGAAACGAATCGCGTGATTTCCTATCCCACCACCCAGACCCTCAAGAACGATGTCTTTTGGAAGAATGCCGAGCAGATGGCCGCGCGCACGGCGCGCACCTTCCGGAATCATGCCTGTGTAGTACATCACGACCACGCCAACGAATTCGGTTGCTTTTCCCCCTACACCAATGTCAGAGATGGTTACAAGTTTGCTTCAAAGCGTCTCCATGGGGTCTATGAAGCCGTTCGCGCAATTGACCCAACCCGGCCGGGCAGCTCAGACGCCGACGGCGATCTCGACGGACGCCTGCCCGATTTCAACCTTCATTACCCGATTGACAAGGTGCCCGGTATGACCGTCAACGGGCGCCTGTTCCTGAGCCCGGTCGAT
>DPYP01000151.1:569-2477 GCA_003545375.1 Lentisphaeria bacterium | reverse complement strand
AACGGTATTCCGCTCACCTGGAAATGGGGCACCAGGCCGGTGTATGCGCCCGAGGTACTGTGGTGTCCGTTCTCCACGCTCCCCCACGGCGGCACTTACTGGAAGGGGGATTCCGTCTATCGCAGCACCTACGACTGCTACCAGGCGGAAGTAGATCGCACGCTGACGCTCGTCGCCGGTCACCGGCACATCGGCATGTGGCTGGTGCATCCGTGGACCAGCCAAGCCCTCAAGTACGAGGCTTTGAAGCCTGACTGCGTCGTGCCGATTGAAGCGTTGCGAAACTATTACGGCGGAGAAAGCCTGATCCGGCCGGTCAACATCCATCACGACAAGCTGGAAGCGGTCCGGATGACGCTTCGCTGGGGCGTGACCGGGTCGGCAGGCAAGACGGAAAGCGGCCGCGAGGTACTCGCTATGGAAGCCGGTTCACTGCTGCGGCGGAAGCTCGAGTTCGTGTTGCCCGACGTTCAGACGCCGACAGCGGCCACGCTGTATTATCGCCTTGAAGATGATGGGGCCGAAGTATACTCGACCGTACAGTCCATAACCATTTTTCCCCGCACTCGCGTCGAACCGGAACAGACGATAGCCGTAGCGCTGTGGGACCCGGCGGGGAGGAGCGACGAGGCCCTGTCGGCAATAGGCGCTGAGATCTCGCCGGTAGCCGACCCTGCCAGGATACCGGATGGAACACAGACGCTGGTGATAGGTGCCGAAGCATGGACGGAAGAGAACTGTGATGAAACGGCCGGGCCCTTGTTTGGTTTCGTCAATCAGGGAGGGACACTGGTCATTCTGCACCAGACTCATTGGCCGCAATGGTCGCCGGTGCGCATACGACTCGACCGGCAGCATGTCGCCTCTCGCGTCTGGAAGCGCGCGCCGGGCCACCCGGTGTTTCGCGGCATTGAGGATGCGTGGCTGCATGACTGGCGACAAAGCCACGTCGTCTCCAGCTTTGATTTCGTCAAGCCGACGCTGGGAAACGCAACCGCATTGGCCGACAGCGGGGTCAAAGACGGATTGGAGAGATGTGCGTTGCTCGAGATCAGGTACGGGACGGGACGCATTCTCGCATCGCAGTTTCGTCTGATCGAATCGTTCGATGTTGAACCGGCAGCACCGCGGCTGCTGGCCAATCTACTGACTGCTGCCGCCACACGATCGCCTGCCCTGCAGCCGATAGCTGTATGTGCAGCGCCGGGCGCGCCCGTGGTGGGGATGCTGGCGTTCCTGAGTGCCGACATGAAGTTGCTCGAGCGTCCGCTGAGCCCTGCCGGGTTGCAAGCGCACAACATTATCCTGGTCCAGTTGGATGGGACGCTTACGCCGGCCGAGGGACGGGCACTTTACGAGAGAGCGGCCGCCGGGGCATTGGTCTGGGTCCGCGGTGCAGACGCGGGGACCACCCGGATCCTCGAAGAGATAACCGGCTGCGAGTGGAAAGAGGCCGGTACGCCGTTGGATATCTGGGAAGGAAGGGCCGTGATCGAAGGTCATCCCAAAGCGTTGGCCGGGCTGTCCAATGGCGAGTTCTACTGGAAGCGCGGTAACTTCGGTGATCTCCACGGCCTCGAGAAGCCGAGCTGGAAGATCGCCGATCTGGCGGCGGCGTATCTGCAACCCGCAAAAACGGGATCGGCCCGGAGTCTGCTGTACCCGGCGGCGATGTGGGTAGTCCAGACCGGAGAGGGGCGGGTGCTGGTGGATCTAGTGCGCTGGGCCGAGGAACAGAACCCTGACCTGCAGAACGAGGCCAGGCGCATTGCCAGTGCGTTGCTGACGAATGCGGGTGTCAGGCTTGCCCCGGCTGAGCGGATGGCTGAACTTCCCGAAGACATCGTCTGGCAGCCGATTGACCTTTCCCCGTACGCAAACATGGGTTTCGCCGACCCGGTGGAGAAC
>DPYP01000151.1:0-176 GCA_003545375.1 Lentisphaeria bacterium | reverse complement strand
CTGAACGGCATTCCTTTCCGCCTTCACCCGCAAAAAGGTTGTCTGACGTTGCGTGGGAATCACCAGACTATGAGGGACGCGTTTCCGACAGAGATCGGAGACATCCCGATCAACAGGAAGGTGCTGGCGCTGGAGCTGCTGCATGCCGGCGCCTGGGCTGTCGAGGGGCTCGAGGT
>DPYP01000395.1:0-2910 GCA_003545375.1 Lentisphaeria bacterium | reverse complement strand
TGCAATCGTCCAGCAACCCGGGCAGATCATCCTGCCGGTGAAAATCCTGTACTTCCGACATCAGCGGGCCAGTGTAGCCGGTCTTGACAAGTCCCTCGACGAATGCGTTCCAGTCGATCCCGCCTTTGCCTGGAATCCAATGCAGGTCTGCCAGGCCGTCATTGTCATGGATGTGCACGCTGCGCAGCCGCAAACCGCACAGGTCAAGATAATCGTCGATCGCACCGAAGAGATGGGCATGGCCGGTGTCGAACACGAATACCATGGCATCTTCGCCGTAGGACCGAACAATGTCGAGATCTTCCCGGGCGTCGACGCGCCAGTTCAGGTTCTCCAAGCCGATGACGACCGGCATCGACAACACGTACTCGGCCATTTCGTCGAGCAGCGCGTGCATCATCCGGTCCCATTCCGGCGGGCCGGGTTTCTGCGTCTTGAGGCGATGCAGCACAACCACCTGTGCCCCTACTTCAGCCGCCAGATCGCAGTGCGCTTTTGTGGCGTCAAGGTATTCGCGCCCCATTGCGTCATCCACATGGGTTCGTGGATAGATGCCCGGCGCGTGGACGCTGCGAATCGTAATGCCCAGGTCGCTCGCAACCGAGATCAACTCTTGCCGGGCGGCTGGCGATGCAGCGTCGAAATCCTTGGCGCCGCAGTTGCAGCACAGCTCGATGCAGCGGAACCCGGCGCCGGCGATGAGGGGGAGATGCTTCGCCGGCTCGAGGACGTTTGGTTGAATTATGGTAGTCGAAATTGCCGGAGAGAACGGCGGAAGATCGGAAGAGAATTGTGGGGAGGCCATGGACTGTTCCTATTCAATATCTACCCGTGTTGCGCTAAGCGGTTCGTTCTTGCACACCTTCTCGATAAACGCCGTCGATGCTTCGACCACTTCGTCAGTAATCGACATATGGCCGCGATCCTTGTAGTGGCGAAATTCGAAGGGCGCCCCGGCTTTGCCCAGTGCATCAGCCATGTCCAGCGCCTGCTGTATCGGGACCGATCGATCCGTGTCCGAGTGGACAATCAACAGCGGCTTTGTTTCGGCCGAAACGTGAGTGAGGGGAGACCCGTATTTTCTCGCGCTGTCCCAGCTCTCGCCGATGGGCATCCAGCCCGAACCCCAATCCAGCTTTAACAGGTCGTAGGCGCCGGCGGAGCTGACGGCCGCGCGAAAATCATTGGACTGATCCTCCCATCCGCCGGTTCGGGCGAATTGACCGTCACCCAGTGTTGCCGCCAGCGCGACCATGTGTCCGCCGCAAGACATCCCGATGAGAAAAATACGATTGGTATCGAGGTTGTATTGTTCGGCGTGTGCGTGGACCCAACGGATCGCGCACTGCATGTCCTGGTAACAGGCTGGCGCAGGTGTGCAGGTGACCAGCCGGTAGTCAATGTCCATGGCGAAAAAGCCGAGGGCCGACCATTGTTGCACGTCGATCGCAGTGTCGCGGTTACTCTTGGAGGATCGAATCCATCTGCCGCCGTGGACGTCGAGGATCACCGGAAACGGGCCGCCGTCGTCAGGCGACGCAATCTCCGCCAATAATCCAGCGCCCAATACCTTCCCATAAACGATGTCTTGGCGATACATGCTTTCCCTCCGGATGCTAATTCACTTTGATTCGGTAGCGAACTGTATCGGCTCGAAAATCTTTCACGCTGAACTTCGGCATTTCCGCCGGCGTGAGAACGAACTCACCCGTCGCCTTATCTACGTAATGACCGAAATTAGTGTAGCCGCGATTGGCTGGCGCACCATCCGGGAAATCCTGAATGATGGTCACGGAATCCTTGATCAGGCAGACTCGCTCGGTATCCAGCTCAGCCATGGCCAGCGGCCAGCGCGGCAACTGGTCGGTGACCGGACTGTCAAGGATATTGGCAAACCAGTACACTTTGCCCGTGCGGGGGTCCCGCTCAAAGGCAGAAAGACTGGCCGGCGCGCACACCATGGAACCGTCTTCATAGCACAGCAGTTTCGGATCGCTCCACGTTTTGCCGCCGTCTTCAGAGATCGCCCACTGCTTTGTACTGAAAACGCCCGCCGGCTCGTATTCGCCCTGGCATCGCATTGTGGTCAACAGCCTTTGTCCGCCCAGGTGGAGAAGATCCGGTTCGCAGGCGCCGTATGGCGACACTTCCGGTCGGACCTGGACGATGTCGCCGGCTTCCCAGGTGAGCTCGTTCTGGTCTTCAGTCCAGCGCCCCCGGAGAAACACACAACCACAGTAAAATTGCTCGCGCGGATAATCCGGTTCGGCCGGGTGTACCGTAAACCCCAGGACGATGGTACCGTCGTCAAGCCTGACAAACGGGGCCTGGTCGACGCCGATGTACTGATGGTTATCGGTGATGCCCGGCATCCAGTGGAGTTCATCGCAGGCGCTGTCCGGGTGAACGATCTGACTCGCCGATCCCCAGGTCTGGCCGGCATCGTTTGAGATTTCATAATGCAGCGCGGTCGCCCACTCACCGTCGCCGGGGTGCGGACGACTTGTCTGATGCAATGACAGCAGCCGTTCGTTGGACGGGTCGAGAAAATGCATCCAGGCCAGCGTGGTGTTCTTCGAATCGTAGCTGCCGCCGCTGATCTCGGGGCCGTGCGGCGACCAGGTGGCGCCATTGTCTTCAGACATCCAACGTTGGTTGGTACTCTGTCGCTGCCGCCAGTTGTCGTCGCCTGAGGACATCCGCCGTACGGCCGTCATGATCATGCCCGGCCTGTCGTTGCTCGTATAGGCAACGTTCACTGCCCAATAGAACTCGTGAAGATCAGGGGCCTTGGCAGCAGGGATCAGAATGTCTTTCTTGATCTCAGCGTTTAAGGGCATGACGGGCGTTTCTCGTTGGAGTTCACAGCTATTGTGAGCTCTGTCGTCGCCCCTCAGGGCTGCTCTGCGT
>DPYP01000321.1:3027-10553 GCA_003545375.1 Lentisphaeria bacterium | reverse complement strand
ATCGAGCTGCGGCGCCAGCTCGCCGATGTCCTGCGGGATCAGGCCCGGTGCCAGCTCAACAGTCGCCCCCTTTGCCGCGGCGCACTCGGCGTACTCAGCCGGCGACGTCGTGACGTGTACAACCTGCATGCAGTCGATCGCAATCTGCTCACGCACCCCGTCCGGATCCGGGTACAGGTTGACATGGCAATGCGTATCATGCAGCAGCGGCAGGATCGTTTTCCATTCGGGCTTCATCTATGCAGGATGTTCGGCGTTCAACGTTCAGCTGCCCAGCGCCGAGGCTTCGGCCAGCAGCTCCAGCATTCCACTGCTTCGGCGATTGCGGCTGGGCTGGTGGTTCACGTGGCGCTTTGCGGCCGTCAGTTCCACGGTGACGATCTCATCCACAAAGTCTTCGACCTGCGTCTCGAGGATCGCCGCGCCATCAGGATCGAAGCCCATGACGGTGCCGACATGGTTGGCAATGACCGCCCGCGGATCCAGGCCGCCAGGGCCGACAGCTCCGTACTCGTCGAGCTCGGACAACCCTTGCACGGACGAACCCACGGCGTTGCAAAGCAGCACGAAAAGATTGTGATCACAGGCGCGTGCGGCGTGTAACAAGCGCCAACCGGCCTGCTGTGAACGGATTTGCTGCTGCTTCTCCTCGGCACTCATCGGATCGGGCCAGACTCCGACACGCCCGGCGTGCGGTGCCAGAATGAGATCGACATGCTGCAGGCCACAGGACAAAGCCAGTTCAGGGAAGCAATTGTCATAGCAGATGATGATCCCAAAGCGCAGGTCGCCAAGATCGAAAACCGGCAACGTTTCGCCATTGCCAAACCACAAATACTCGTCGCTGGATAGATTGATCTTGCGCTGCAGCCCCAGATACTCGCCACGATCAACGACGAACTGACTGTTGTATACGATGCCGTGATCGAGCTCGGCTATGCCGACGCAAATCGCAATGCCCGCGGCCTCGGACATCTTGAGCACGGCACTGCTGAGTGGACCGTCGGGTACGGGCTCGGCGTTTTCGATCATCTTCGGATGGCCGCCATGTCCGGAGAGCATGAGCTCGGGAAGAAACAGCAGGCGTGCCCCGTCGCGCTCGGCCACCTCGACGGCCTGGCGCACGCGCTGCAGATTCTCCTGCGGATCGAGAATGATCGACTTCAACGAGGCAACGGTGACTTTGGTATCCTGCATGGCGAATCATACTCCTGGGTTGGGTTTGCGGCACCGTACGATGAACCGGGATTACAACAGTGGGCAAAAGGCAATTGGATATGGCCGGTCATTCGCTGACGTATGACCCGGCTCTTCCGCAAGGGCTACATCTCGGATCCAATCAGACTCGGGTCATACGGCAGAAATTGCCCGTGTTCACGGTACTGCTCATGGTACCGCTCGAGTTTATCGGGGTCGACGTCCACGCCGAGACCCGGTGCATCGGGAAGGCCCCAGGCCGGACCATCGGCAATGGGCAGACGTTCGGTGAGGATGTCGTCTTCCATCATCTGCGCGGTTTGCTGATTGCCATCAATGAGGTTGGGCAGCGTCAGGCAAAGGTGCTGGCCGGCAGCAGCCGCGAGTCCGAGCTCGCCGTGCGTGTGCTTGCACACTTGCAACCCCTCGAAGTGGGCGGCCTGCGCGAGCCTTTGGAAAAGCAGCAGGGACCCCACCCAGTAGGAGCTGAAGCAGAAAACATCCGCCACCCGTGATGTGATGTTACGGTATGCATCCTCGACCGTCCACATCCCTTCGTTGGCAGCGACCGCGACATTGGAACGTGCCCGGACTTCCTGCATGCAAGCTGCCGGGTCTTGCGCCACCGGTTGTTCGATGAAATCGATCGTGTACTCGTCCAGTCTCGTCAGGTTGCGCAGCGCCTCGTTCACAGACCAGGCGGCGTTGGCGTCGAGCCGCAGCTTACGACTCGGCCCGATGGCCTCGCGGACCGTGCGCACCATCTCCAGCTCGGCCTCGATATCGATCCCGACCTTCAGGTAGAAAACAGTGTACCCGCTTTCCACACCGGCAGCGCATTGAGCCTGCAGCTCGGCGGCATCACCGCGTGCGAGGTAATAAAAGTATTCGACCTGCGACCGCACCCTGCCGCCAAGTAGATTGCAGAGTGGCTGGCCGGTTGCTTTGCCGCAGATATCCCACAACGCCATATCGATTCCGGCATAGGCAAAGGCGGCAGTCGGTTTGCGAAACTGCCAGAGCCCCCGCAACCAGAGCTCGGCCCGAATCGCTTCACTTTCCCAAGGGCTCCGGTCTACAACGAACGGGCACATCGCACGCAGCGCTGCTTCCACAGAGGTGACGTCGGCACCGCTGCAGCTCTCACCCCAGCCCACCAGCCCGTCCGCGGTCGTAGCTTTGACGACGATATCCGTGACCCCGTCACGCCGCACCTGGCTGCTTACCTCGCGGTGCGTGTACGCGATGCTCACCGGTATGAATTCAAGCTCGACAATGCGCAGGTCTTTCATAGCTCACAAGATAGTCCATTGCACCACGAATGTATACTGTATCCATAGCCGCCCGACACAAGCACAACCGCCTCACCGAAGCGAGGCATATGACCTGAGAGTTGTCGGGGTTCTTCGTATCGTCCAATGTTTTTTCCTTCCCCCTGTTGCTCTCGCAATGCTTTTTCTGGTAAGCTATGCTAACTGGTGGCACGACTGCCACATGAAGGCCCACGAGACGGGGAACGCATGATACGAACCGTAGCAATGGATGATTTCGAGACCGCCATCGAGGCGTTGGAGAGCGACGGTTACGTCGTGATCGAGGATGCGATCACCGAAGAGCGGGCCGGCGAACTTGCCGAGCTCACGCTGGCATCGCCACAGCGCGTGCCGGGCGTGGCGGGTTACGAATTTTTTGTCGCCCTGCTCAACTTTGATTTGGCCTTTCTCGAACTGGCAATGCATCCGACGGTATTACGCCTTGCACGCCACCTCATTGGCGGCCGTCTCGAAGCCGCACCGAATGCCTTCGCCTGGCCGGTCGAGGACCAGGTTCGGCTTGGTACCGTGGATGGACTTGTGGCGCACCCCGGCAGCGACGCGGGGTGGTGGCACCTGGATTCGCCAATGGGGCAATTGAACCCGGCGCGACCGCTGCCCGACTTCCCGATCCTGGTCAACGCATTCTGGGTATTGACGCCATACAGCGCCGAGACCGGGGCGACGCGGCTCGTACCCGGCAGCGGCAGCCGGCGACAGATGCCGCCGGCGACCCAGGACGACCTGGATGATCAGGTCGTTTGTGAAGCCCGCCCCGGCAGCGTCATTGTCGTGCCGAACACCTTGTGGCATGCGGCCGGCAGCAACCGGTCCGGGGAAGCGCGTATCGGCGTTGCCTGCAACTACATCCCGTGGTGGGTCGGCCGCATGACGATGGACAACATTCCAGTGCACCCCGACGTCTGGGAAAAGATGCCGCCGGACGCACAGGCATTGACGCGCCATCAATTGACCTGGAATGTTGATTTCATCGGGGATGTGCGGGAAGTCGAGTGAGGGTCTTGTCGGACGGCAGACACTTCCCTGATGGTCGCCTGTACGTGCAGCTCGATTGATCCTGCATGACAAAGATCTTCGAATCGAGGTCAAAAGGAAAAAAGTCGAAAAAGAACGAAAAAAAACAATAATCGGCGTACAGCTTCTCCCGCCCTTTTCACTTTCGTCCTTTCGGCCGGCCTGTGTTTCCGAACACAGCTTCTTAGCTGTTAAACCTTAATCGCGATAGATGAATTTCTCAGCAGATACTGATCGCAACTGGAGCTTGAGCGGCCCGGGGTACGAGCTTCACGCCGGGCTGCCGACACTTTTCGCTGCGGACGGGCGGGTCATGGAAGCCGTCGAAGCGCAGTGGCATGAGCCCAGCGGCGAACACGGCAACGACGCGCTCGTCCACGAAGCAAGCGGGGTCTTCGAGGGCACCCGGACGGAGTGGCATATCCGCCTCCAACTTGACGCTGCAGGTTCGCAGGCGGAACTGCGGCTCGAGATCATCAATCCCGGGCCCGAGCCGGTACAGTTCAGCAGCATCGACCTCTTCGGTGGCCGAGCCACGGTGGAGTTGGCCGGGGGAACGAACCAGGGACACTGGCTGCAAGGCGGCTTTCACATGCTCGGGCCATGGCAGGTCCACGCGATGGCACCCGGACATTGCGAGGGGTTCTGGGTACTGGGACTCTTCGACCGGGGCCAGCCCAATACGCTGGTCATGGGATTTGCCGACTACCGAAACTGCCTGGCAAGATTCGCTTTCGACGTCCCGCTGTGCGCCGACAAGAAACTCGACTCGTTGAGCGCACTGCTGCATCCCGGAGCTACAGGTCCGATTACGATCGAGCCGGGCGGCCGCTTCCGGACGGAGCCACTCTTTCTCGCGTCGGGCGCGGAGGAACAGACAGTACTTGATGCCTACGCGGAACGTCTCGGCCGGGATCGCAAGCGGCCGCTTCGCAGTGTTCGATGGGTGGGATGGAACACGTACTACAACCTGAACATCGAGCTTACGCAGCAAGATGTTATCGAACACGCCGACATCATCGCGGAAAGGTTCCTGCCGGAAAACGCCGGCCAGGTGTTTGTGCTGATCGACCACGGTTGGCAGCAAGCGCTCGGTGACTGGGAGGCGAACGACCAGTTTCCAGAAGGGATGCAATGGCTTGCGGCCCAGCTCAACGACCGCGGGATCGTGGCCGGGATCTGGTTGAATCTCTTTCAATTGACCCAAAACAGCCAGCTTGCAGCGACACACCCGGAGTGGCTGCTGAAGGGCGCCGACGGTGAACCCGTTCGCGTCGGCAAGTGGTTCGATCAGAAGGGGCTCTGGGACCGTTTCTGCCTCGACATCAGCCATCCCGAGGTCAGGCGGCATCTTGTCGATCTGGTAACCAAATTGACCGTCGAATGGGGCTACCGCGTTATCAAATCCGACTTCAATTACTCGGCTTTCGGTACTGATTTCGCCGGCGACCCGACGAAAGTCACGGCCACCTTTCACGATTCGTCGCAGCCCGTGCTCGCCCTCTATTTGTCACTGCTCGAGGAGTTGCGGGCAGCGATGGGGGAAGAGACGTACACGTTCGGGTGCATCGACAGCCTGCCGACCTATCAAAGTTGGTCCGATGCTCAGCGGGTATCGTATGACACCGGTTACAAATGGCCGGAGGCGCTCCGGGCCATCCGCTCCGCCAACACCAACGCCTTCCTGAGCGGTCACATCTGGACGACACATCCGGACATGCTGCTGCTCCAGCCGGAACCGGACACGGAGCACCTGCACTTCGCCGAAGCGCACTTCGGTGTCCCGGGTTTTGTTGCCGGCGCCAGCCTGGCAGACTCTCCGGCCCGGACGTTGGTGCAAGCGCGCGTCGCCGCCACGCATGTTGCCCTGAGCGGCGGCCCGGTGGTCTCCAGTGATCTGCTCACGAAACTTCCCGAGGATCGGTGGGCGGTGTTTGAAAAGATTGTCCCGCCAATCGAAGGGCCGGGAGGAAAGCCCGTCAACCTGACCGAGCAGATTCCAACCACAATCGCGCAGCAGGTCTCCGCCAACGGGGAGGCCTGGCACCTGCTGGCAGTTTACAACTGGAGCAAAGCGGTTCGCGACGCACTGGTGCGGATCGAGGATCTCGGTCTCGACCCCGGGGCGGCCTGCCACGCCTTCGAATTTTGGAGTAGCCGGTACCAGTGCGTGACAGACGGCAGGCTGCTGTCCTGCGACATGGACGCAACGAGCGTGCGGTTGTATGCGATTCGCGCCGTCTCACCCAAGCCGCAGGTGGTAGGCACCGATCGCCACTACAGCCAGGGCGCGGCAGAGTTCGCATCGGTGCAGTGGCTGGAAGGTGAGATGCGTCTGGAACTGGGCCTTTCCGACCATGTCCGGCAACCTTTCCACATCTGGCTCTGGTGCCCGGCGCCGTACCGTGCGGCCGGCCTGACGGGACTCGACGAACCCAAGGTCGTGGTGCCGTCGCCCGACGGCGACATCATTCGCTACACGGCCGATCCCGCTGACCGCCTCGCCGCCGTGACATTCGAGCGGTAGTGTGCTGCAATTATCATCGATCTTCGGCTACATCAGCCGTTCCCCACCCGGACTGTTCACAATCCCGGGTACCACCGTCGTGCATTCTCACCCATTACCTTGTCGATGATCGCCGCGGGCAATGCCAGTCCGTCGAACTCGCGATCCCCCATCACGAACTTTCCCGACGTCGAGAAGTACGCGAGGTTGTACGAAACCTGGCGTCGCATTTCCTCGCAGACAGCTGTCCGCTCTGCCGGTGACACCTGCGAAGTCCGCGAAAAACAAACCAGGTCGGTGCCGAAGAGGATGCGATCGGCATAGGTCATGAAGAAGTCGCGCACCCGATCTGCGTCCTGGCGCACCAGATCCTCTAATCTTGCGGAAGTGTCGACGGCGAAATTCGGATATTGTTCCAAACGTTTGGCGATTTCTCCAACATCGTACTCGAGGCTGCCCAGGTGCGCGCCGATGATCGACAGCTTCGGATGGCGCTCAACAACGCGATCCCGTGCGGCAATGTGGTCGGCATGACTCGGAACATCGGGCTTGCCGTACATGTGCCACTCCGGGTGGGTGCTGTAATAGGGATAGTGCGGATGACCCGCCCCCATCTCCTCGAGCGACTGCCAACACGCCAACGGTTCACCGATATGCATCAGCAGCGGTTTGCCGTGCACCTCGAGCGCCGAGAATATCGGCTCCAGCAACGGGTCATCGACCATCATGAACGCGCCTGATGCATCCCTGACGTCCATACCGATATTCTTCCACACTTTGCAGGCAACAGCGCCATTGGCAAAGTCCCTTTCCACCGCCGCGATGACGTCGTCGACATAATTGGGATTGCCGATTTGCGGCAGATCAAAACTGGTGCACCACGCGTAGTGCTCAGGATATTCAGCAGTCAATGAGCCCCATGTGTCGGCTTGTTCGCGCCACCCGTCGCCGGGATCAAGCGCCACACAGATGTTCAAGAGCTTGATATCCAGATCGTGCAGGAGCACCAGCGATTCCGGTTCGTCACCGGCGAAATGTACATGTGCATCTATGATCGGCATTTTACAGGGGTCAGGTGGAGGGGTTCAGGGAAAAAGATGATGAAAGGGTCAAAAGGGTCATTGAGGAGATCCTTTCAACCCGAATCTGCGTGTGTCAGGATTGCCGCTGTCTTTAGTTTCACAAGTCGCACCATGAAATCGTAATATGCACCGAGCGCGGCCCGGTCGGTGCTGTCCTGGACGACAGGCGCCACCGCTTCCAAGCCGCTCCTGCCGGCAGCCACGCCCCGATCGAAACAGTTGCGCGCTTCCGCGAGAAGTTGATCCATCGCATCCACGTCGCCGGCTTCTTTCGCAGTTTCTGCCTTGGAAACGGCGACACCGCCGTCACAGAGATGTCTTATCTCATCGATGGCGTCGATGCAAAAACGAAGTCGCCCGATCCAATACGCAATTCGCTCCGCCGCTCCCGGT
>DPYP01000321.1:0-2638 GCA_003545375.1 Lentisphaeria bacterium | reverse complement strand
CGGATGTGGAACAATTCATTGCGCATCGGTTCGGTCGCTTCGTAGTAGCGCTTCATGATCATGCGAACGGGAAAGAGCAGGCTGGTGAAGCTCAGGTCGAGTATGATCGTGGCATCGTCAAACAGGCGCATCACATCACAGAATCGATCGACCGTTTTCTCACCAAAGACATGTTCGGCATGATCCGCGAATGCCTGTCGGGGCGCATAGTCCATGTTCCATGAGGTTCCCGCCAGATGGTTGACGGCAGGATCGAGGTCACCGATCGGCCAATACCGTGTCGTGTACCCCTGCCATTGTGCTTCATGCGCGGTGCGCAGCAGGATGTGATTGGATTCTGACTCAACGGTCGGGACCCAGCCGACGTTGTCGTCCTGGAGTGTGAGGGTCAGCTGAGCCTTGATTTTGCTGGTGTCGATCTCCGCTATGTGGTGCAGCCGGCGCAGCGACGCTGAGGGTGTGTAGTCGAGAAGAATTCCAGCTGTCGCGTTGGGCCAAAGCACGTCACCGAGCACAGGATAGGCAAACCGTGCGCCGCCGCCCAGGAAAACGCCGATATCCACACTGTTCGCTGCGGCTCGTTCCAGAAAGCCACTGTCTTCGAGGACCTGGCGCAGCAACCAGAGCATGGCAATGTTGGATTTGAGTTCGCGCGTAGCGCGGGCCGTACCGCCGATGGTGAGGTCATCTGTTTCGGCCGCCGCCAGCATCCGGTCAATGTTGAAACGCGGTTCCAATGCGAATCGTTTCGCCATCGCCTGCCAGCTCTCGGCAAACGTGCGCTCGGCATGTGGATGCTCCGGAAAGCTGATCATGAACTCATCACATCGCGCCCAGGTGTCCAGGTGCGCGGACGTCACGGCATTGAACAGCTTGAGGTGTTGCGGATTCATCAGGTCCGCCTGCTCGGCACAGGTCAGATTGCCCGACTGGATCTGATGGGTAGTGGGATCTTCCAGCAGCGGGGCGAACTCCTTGGTGAACTCAAAGGGCTGGAACCCCAATGACGTGTGCATGCCGTACTTCTCAGCCTCATCGATCAGGCTGTTCAGGAATCGCTGGCCGGCAACGAGCCATTCTTCGTACGACTCCGCACCGGCCAGCCAGGGCGGCAGCATTGGCGAGCTGCAGATACCAAGCGATTCATGCCCGGGTGTGTCCGGATCGATCGGAATCCGGTGTTTCTGCAATACATCGACGGTCTGCCGCGTGATGCCGTCGACCTCGAAGTGGATGAACGGCTGCGGCGGCCAAAGGGAAAAATGCAGACCGTTGAACTTCAGCTTGTGCAATTGTCCGATCACCCGGCGCTGGTCATCGAGGCTCCACATGATGGGGCCGTACGGCAGCTCGCAGATCATCCGCCAGGCGCGACGTTTCTGGACGGGCTCGGATGTCGCGTCGACGTCCGGCAGACGGAATTCGTCGGTTTGCTTCGGCAACACATCGCCGGACAGGAGGAAACGCACGCCATAGCGTTCGAGAAGGTCGTAAACAGCCCAGGCGGTCGCGGCGTCGCTGCCGCCGGCGAGGAGCATCGTAGTTTCATCGACGCGTCGCAGAAGATGCCCCTGGCCTGAGAGCGCCGGCAGCGCCGACGATGTTTGCTGTACCAGGGGATCGTCGATCCGTCCGACAACAATCTGCTGGGCCGCCTTACCGTCGAGTTGTGCCTCGACGGCGAAGATTTCCCGCAGATACGATTGCAGGAGCGTGACCGCATCGCGGACCAGCACACCGGCAGCAGGACTGATTGTTATGGCGACACGGGACATCGTTCAACCGCTTCCAAAGATTGTGTCGATGGGGACGCCGCCGCCAGTGACAAACTTAGACTTCTCACTGGCGGGCCAGAAGGCAAAGGGCGCGACCTGTTCCGGGACAAGCGTTCAGCACGAGATCGAGAATACTATCCCAGCCTCTCCAGGAAGCTCGGTGAGACGACGATCTTTCATGGCTCACAAGATAGTTCACCGCATCGCGAATTCATACGGTACGCATGGGTTAGAATCTCCAAAACTGCTTTGCGCTGCGGCCGAGAATCCACTCACGCTGCGCGTCGTCGAGAAAATCGCAGCCCTCGCGAATGAATCGGACCCCCGCGTCATAGCCGTTGTTGAGGAATGGGAATTCGGACCCCCACATACAGCGTTCGGCACCGAATGCCGACACGGCCTGGCGCACGAACGGCAGGTATTCGGCAAATGGAAACGTGCTGTATTCGAAGTGATCCGGATACT
Organism: Lentisphaeria bacterium; assembly: GCA_003545375.1. Lineage (GTDB taxonomy): Bacteria > Verrucomicrobiota > Lentisphaeria > JABSQK01 > CAJWLW01 > CAJWLW01. Next base: position 398 of record DPYP01000321.1, on the reverse strand, counting down.
GGTGGGACAGGAAGCCGTCGATATTGATGTGGACGCCGGGGTATGAGGCGAGTGCCAGCAGCCGATCGAAATCAGGGTGCGGCGGTGCCTCGCCGTACGGCACGCGGCCGAGATGCTCGATGCGCATCCTGAGGTTCGGCAATTCTTGCAGGACCGGTTCCAGGCCATCGGCAAAATCCTTCACATTACGCCCACTGGCCGAGACGACAGCGTCCAGCTCATGTGCTTTCTTCCAGATCGCCAACGGATCGTTTCCGGGCGACCGCACGGTGGTCGTGATGCGCACCCCCGCGAAGTCATGGATCCGGACCATGTCGTCCAATACCTGGCACGCGTCGTCCCGGGACACATCGATATGCGCGACCACCGCGAAACGCCCGGGGTAATCGGTCAGGCAG
>DPYP01000447.1:0-3831 GCA_003545375.1 Lentisphaeria bacterium | reverse complement strand
CCGCGGGTCTGGGACATTTTTCTCGGGAACCTGCCGCGGTATCGGGCAGGCGAGACCTTATTAAACGAACTGACCACTGAGCAGTTGTCGTCCGAGGCGTAACCTATGAAAATCACCGATGTCAAAACCGTACTGCTGACCGGCCCGTGCTCCGGCGATCCCTACATCCAGGCGATCCGGCCTTTCCGCAGCGCCGCTTTCATCGAGATTCACACCGACACCGAGCTGGTGGGCCTGGGCGAAAACTACAACGGCTACCGCTGCGCCGAGATGATTCCGACCGCAGTGGACTACTTCAAACCGATCCTCATCGGCCAGTCAGTCGACGATATCAGCGGTCTCTACAAGTTGATGTACGATTGCGAGAACTTCTGGTGCCGCAGCGGCTTCGGGCTGACCGTGCTCAACGGCATCGAGGCGGCTTTGTGGGACCTCAAGGGAAAAGCGACGGGGCAGCCGGTGTTCGAGCTGCTCGGCGGTTGCCGCCACGAGAAACTACTGGGATACGCCACCGGCGGATTGTCCAACTACCCGCTGGAACGACTGGCAGAGAAGCTCGAGTTCTACCGCTCACACGGCTTCACTGCGGCCAAGATCGGCACCGGCTACTTTTCGGAGGACGGCACGTGGGGCCAGCCGGTTGAGGCCGCTGAAGCGGCTGATTTCGAAGTCGAAAAACTTACCTTTTTGCGCGATCATTTCGGCGACGACATGAACATCATGATGGATGCACATATGGGCAACCCCTCGTCCGCCGACCAACTGTGGTCGGTCGAGACCGCCATCGCTGTGATGAAAGCCGTTGAACCGTTCGGCCTGATCTTTTTCGAGGAACCGCTGCACTACGATGATCCCTGGGGCTACGCCGAATTGGCGCGCAGCACGACCATCCCGATCGCCGGCGGCGAGTGCCTGACGGGGCTCACGGAATGGCGGCAGTATATTGACCTGGACGCATTCGATATCGGCCAGCCGGACGCCTCCTTCACCGGCGGACTCGAGCTCTGCGTGCAAGTTGCCGGCCTACTGGCCGAGCGCGGCCGGGGCGTTGCCATGCACGCCTGGGGCGCCGGACCCTCGCTGATGCAGAATGTCCACGTCGGCTTCGCCTGCCCGAACACCCTTACCCTCGAGGTCCCGCCGGCCTATGGCCCTCTGCACAGCCTGATCATCGGCGATTCCCTGCAGATGAAGGATGGCATGGTCCTGCCGCCCGACAAGCCCGGACTCGGTATTGAACTGACCGATGACATCAAAAACCGCTTCCCCTTCATCCCCGGCAGCGGTGAGTTCAGCACGGTGCCCGGCAAATCCCAGGATGACTGGGATGAACGCGTCGCCGAATTGGCCGATCCAAGTCAATGGTGAAACCTGGATTTGAAAATACCGGACGGGGCGGTCCGATTGTCAGGACGAACTCGCTTCGATCAAGCCGTCCAGGTTGCGCAGGTAGGCGTCGAGCGCTTCAGCATCGGGCTTGGCCCGATGCGAATAGTAGATGCCGCCCATCGCCTGGCGCCTGCGTGAGCTTTGATTGGCATCAGCTCGGTGGATTGTCAGGCTGTGGTGGACGATCAGGTCGCCCGGCGAGGTGGTGACTGCCACTTCGTTGGCGCTGTCCTCGGGGCCCCAGTTGGAGAGGCCCTGTGAAAAACCGAGCGTGTTCGTGTTCAAGTGAGGGCGCAGCCCCCGGCGGTGTGAACCCACTACATAGCGGATGCACCCGTTGCTCTCGTCAATCTCATCGAGGGACAGCCACATGTTCAAGGCCTCGTTGGGCTTGAGGCAGAAGTAGAAACCGTCCTGGTGGGCAGGCGTGGGTGAGCTCAGGGCCGGCGGTTTGTCGAACCACTGCAGGTTCTCCGCAGTGACGGGGCCATCCAGAAGCAATTCGCCCAGCTCGAAGAATCGCTGATCCTCGAAGTAACGCTTGAAGAAAGCGTCGTGGCCGCTCATGTGTTCGAGCTGCTTCAGCGTGGAAAGGTCGTCGCAACTCTCATAGAAGACGCTCTTTGTCGGCAGTCCCGGCACGATGTCGCGAACATAGCGGGCGATCTCGCCGTGGATCTCGTCGATTTCCTCGGTAGAGAAAAAGGCGCGGATGACGGTGTATCCGTCCTGGTCAAAACTCTGCTTGGTTGCCTGTCGATTGTAGTCTGCCATCCATTCCCCTTTACTGTATCGCGTCGCAGCCGGACACTCTCCGCTATAATCGATCAGGTGCGAATTTCTGTGTCGATCCTTAAGTTAACCGATCGAGATGAGGCGCCGGGGATTCTCCTCCAGAATGCACTGAATATCTCCTTCCGTGACGCCCAAACGACGTAACCGCGGTAGGAAATCCCGCCAGATGTAGTCGAAACCGCGGCCGCCGTTGGCTCGCATTTGCGATAGCCGGCAGGTGTCCGTGGAGATCACCAGTTGTCCGGCGTATCCCTGACGTATCAGCGCTGCCAGCCGTTCGGCCCGCAGGTCATCGGTCATGATTCCCAACCACTCCCCGTCCCAACCGATGAGGTCAAACTCGACCACGGCACCGCGTTCCAGGATTGGGTGGTAATAGCGCATGTCCTGCTCTTCGTCCTCATGGCCGTAGGTGTCGCAGTGGCCGATCACCACCCGGGAGAGATCGGCGCCGCTGCCTTCCAACAGGTCAAGCTGTGCGTGGCCGGCGCGTCCTGCGCTCGCATGCGTGGAAATGGCCACGCCCGTACGTTGCTGGGCCTGTGCCGCTGCCTGAAACACACGCGCCTCACCCTCGTGAAAGGTGTATTCCCAGAAATTTGGGGTGTCCTCGTTGTGCGACGTGATTTCACCCAGAAACCCGGCGCAGACGCCCTCGTCTCCCTCTTCAATCTGGCTCACGAAAAAGTCGGCTATCTGGGGCACGGTTGCCGTATGTACCCATTCGGGGTAGGTGGTTGCCTGGTAAAAGCTGATCCCCCGGACGATATGCACGCCGGACGCCTCGCTGATGCGTCGCAGAGCCTGCGGATTCGGGTCGAGCCCTATCGAGGTCATCTCAAGTATTGCCTGGCCGCCGGCCTCCCGGAAAGCGGCAAGTTCGCTGATGACCAGCGCTTCGTCGGTCACGATGTTGTCCGGCTTGCCGCTGTGAATGCATAAATTGACGTACAAGTGCTCGTGCGCCAGGGTTGCCCCGAGCTGGTCATCAGAAATTTCGCCGCAGACGGTCTTGATCATTTTCTATTCGCTATAAGAAGGTTATCCCCCTCAACCGGGCAGGAATCGAATCCGTGGACTCCCGCATCGGGCCGGCGCAGAGTTCGAGAAACTACCGTCGGAGTACGTACAATCCGCACCGACGATAATCTTCGGATACTTTCGGCACGCTGCGCTGGTAGGTGCCTTATTTTCTCGTAAGCCCCTGTTGCTTACCCAAATAGTACCTTCGCTGCGGTCAACCTTCAAATGCCGCTCCGCCCGTGTCAGTTCCTCGGAATCGTTCGCCCGGAATTCATTTGGTGGTGCATTTACGGGACAACGCTGCCAGTGATCTGGTTGTAGATCTGCTGGCTGCAGCCGGCGGCATCGCCGTCGCACAGCACTTTGCCATTGAGGGCGGCTTCGATCGCATCCTGGATGACTTTCTGTAATTCCTGCAACGAGCTCGGCCACGCGGCAAATTCACCGTCGCAAATGTCATTGAGGATTTGTGATCCGAGATCGTCGCAGCTTTCGCAGGGGCCACTTGGACTTGAGTACTCGTAAATACGCACATGGCCGGAGAGGTGTCCATTTCCACCATTCCCGATTGCACCGATCGCTACAATATTTCCATCATCCGACAATGAGACTGACCAACCGCTA
>DPYP01000059.1:0-3090 GCA_003545375.1 Lentisphaeria bacterium | reverse complement strand
GATGAGTGCTCAAAACGCGAAAAAACGACTACCATACCGGCATAGTACGAGGTTTTCAAGTGTCTTGGGTACAGCCAAACGGCAACCCGTAGGGGTTGTTCGGTCGGGACATGAGCAGACGGTGCGCTCTGCAGAGGGACTCCGCTCGCGGAAGTGCCTCACCTCTCGTTTGCTTCAGTTCGAAGACGGGCATGTAGTGGATTTGCGGATCCGTACGACACGGAACCCCGCCACTGGGCTTTGCCTACGAATTGACTTGACTGCCGAGCCTTAGTACAGTGCAACCATGAGTGAGAAACCTCTGGAACGTCTGGGCGTCGTCGCGGGCCGCGGCGAATACCCGTTGATGCTGTGCCAGGAAGCCAAGCGCCGCGGCGTCGGGCACATGATGGCAGTGGCAATGCATGGCGAGACGGATCCGGCAATCGCCGAGTGCGCCGACGAGGTCGCCTGGGTATACGTCGGCCAACTCAACAAGACGATCAAGGCACTGCAACGGCAGCAGGTGCGGCATGTGGTATTCGCCGGGCAGATCAAACCCGGGCGGCTGTTCAAGGGGATGCGGCCGGACCTGCGAACCTTGAAAATCCTGAAGGCTCTGCGCACCCGCAACGCCGAGTCGATTTTTGGGACAATCGCCGACGAATTCGTCCGCGACGGCGTCGAGGTCATGCCGGCAACGCTGTACCTGGAGGAATACCTGGCGCAGCCCGGTGTGATCGGGCGTGTCAAGCCGGCAAGGAAGTATCAGGCGGATATCGACTACGGACGCTACGTGGCACAGGCGAGCAGCCGTTTGGATATCGGCCAGACGGTGGTCGTAAAAAATGGCACGGTGCTGGCAGTGGAGGCTTTCGAAGGCACCGACAAGGCGATCCGCCGCGGCGGTGAGCTCGGGCACGGCGGCGTGACGGTGGTAAAGCGCACCAAACCCAATCATGACATGCGGTTCGACGTCCCTTGTATCGGGCCGTGGACAGTCAACGCACTACAGGAGGCCCGTGCCAAGGTCCTGGCGGTAGAGGCCGGGCGGACGCTTCTTCTCGAACGCGACCGGCTGCTTGCCGCGCTCGATGCGGCCAAGATCGCACTGGTCGGTTTCGACGGAGCTGTCGACCTGGCCTTCGACGAGGCCGGCAGATTGACAGAACAACAGATATGACTAAGGTTAACCAACGTTTTCACGCATCTCACCGGACTACCAATGAGTGCACCCACTACCAAAAATGATCTGCAACGACTGCCGCCCTGGATTCGCGTCAAGGTGCAAGTCGGACAGAACCGCACCGATGTGCTGGACCTGATCGAGGACCTCGATCTCAACACTGTTTGCCAGAGCGCCAAGTGCCCGAATATCGCCGAGTGCTGGCATCGGCGCACGGCCACTTTCATGCTGCTGGGTAACCGCTGCACGCGCAAATGCACCTTCTGCGCCATCGATTCATTCAAGCCGGAACCGGTCGATGCCGACGAACCCGGCAAAGTCGCCGAAGCCGCGGTACGACTGGCGCTGAAATACGTCGTCGTCACCAGCGTCAATCGCGATGACCTGTCGGACAAAGGGGCGGGGCATTTCGCCGAGACGATCGCGGCGCTGCGCGAGCGCATTCCGGACGGCGGCATCGAGGTACTGACACCCGACTTCAAGGGGCGCCGGCAACTGGTCGAGCAGGTGCTGGCGGCGAAGCCGACAGTGTTCAACCACAATATGGAGACCTGCGAGCGCCTCACCGGTCCGGTACGCAGCGGCGGCCGTTACGACCGATCGCTGAGTGTACTGACAATGGCAAAGCAGCTCGCAGTGCCCGGACAGACAGCGACGAAGTCAGGTATCATGGTGGGGCTCGGCGAGACCGACGCAGAAGTGGAAACGGTGCTGCGCGACCTGCGCACCGCAGACGTGGATATCCTCACCATCGGGCAGTACCTGCCGCCGAGTCGCGAGCATTGGGACCTGGACCGATACGTTGAACCCGCACAGTTCGAGGCGTGGTCGGAGATGGCGTACGAGATCGGCTTCAAAGCAGTGCGCAGCGCGCCGATGGTGCGCAGTTCGTATCACGCCGAGGAAATGGCACGGCAAGCGCTCGGCACGGACAAAGAAATCCGGCTGCACTAATTATGCCGCAGGCGGACTATGGGAGATCGCTGCAGGCGTCGGCTTGCGGCATCCGCCATCAGAGCGTGGTACGGACAGCAGCCCGCAGGAAGTCGGTCAGTTCCTGGCGCTCAACCGGCTTGTGCAGGAGGGCGAGAGCGCCGGCTGCACGGGCTCTGTCGAGCAGGCCTTCTTCGGTAGTAGCGGTGGTGAAGATGACCTGTACATCTGCCAGATCGGCGTTGTGGCGGATGCGCGCCAGCACTTCGATGCCATCGATCTGCAGCATCATAATGTCGAGCAGGACAATCCGCGGCTGCTGCAGGCCGATCTGCAGGATCGCATCGTAGCCGTTATCGATGACGGCGGCCTTCCAGTCGGGCAAGGCAAGCTCGGCGTAATCCGCCAACACGAGACCGGCGGCCTCGTCGTCATCGACGATGAATACCTGATTGCGGTCGCCGGCACGGACGACGGCGCGATAGAGCATGTCGATGGCGTGCTGTTTTCCGGGGGTATGGGGTACGCGCCCGCGTTCCCAGGAATTGACGGTCGGGAAGGAGACCTGCAACTGCCGTGCCAGTTCTTCCTGGGAGTAGCCTTTGGTTTGGCGGATCAGCCGCAGCTTATCGGGTATCAATGAGTTCCAGTCAATCAGCCAACTGCCGGGTACGGCGTCACATCATCGAGCCTGGCCACACATCTATTGATCTTTGAAAACCGGCAGCTCGACTTCCACTTCCTCCGGAATCGTGCCGAGTTTGTCAAGCACCAGCGCTTGCTTCAGTTGATGTCCAGTGATCTCCACTTCGATGTCAGCCGGCACAATTTCACGAACCGGCGACACTTCGTCCGGCGGTTTTCGAAAGATCATCAACAAAACGGTATACAGTACCTTGAGCATGTGCCGCGGTGTCAGCAGCACGTTGCTGAGCCACTGATTGGCGAGGGGGCAGGCGCAGTTGCCGGCAGCAATGTATTGCCGAGCTTCC
>DPYP01000328.1:5137-5485 GCA_003545375.1 Lentisphaeria bacterium | reverse complement strand
GATGCCGAGGGGACATGTTTTCCTGGACCAGCGAATCGCGGCAGGTGCATATGCCGGTAAGACGGTGACGCTGGGGGCCTGGGCGAAGAGTGAATACGGGATCTGCCACGTGCAGATACTGGATTTTGTCGCCGACGATCACAAGGTCAGTTCCGCCCCGGTGGCATACTCGGGTGAGGAGGACGGCTGGCGGTTCCTGACGACCAGCAAGACCATCCGCAAGGACGCGGATCGGATTGTATTCCGACTGGGCGCGGGGCCGGTTCGCGGCCAAACCGCCTATTTGGCTGGGGCCATGGCAGTGGTGACCGAAGACGGGGATGCGGCGGAAAAGTAAACCTCCGACCA
>DPYP01000328.1:3313-4802 GCA_003545375.1 Lentisphaeria bacterium | reverse complement strand
CGACCAGCTGAAACGAACGAGATTGTGCCGGTGCCGTGGGCACAGTGGCACGATGTCCGGGACTGGTTTCAGGGCGGCGGCAGGTGAACTGTTGCCCGCATCCCACATTTACATCGGCCCATCGCCCCACGGGATCTGCCATTCGATTAACTCGATCCGGTTGCCATCAGGGTCGTGCACGAAGAAGCGCTCGGCGCCGGGAATCTTGACGGTATCCTCAATCGCCACCCCCATGGCCGTCAGCGCTTCACGGGCTGCCGACGCATTCCGCACATGGAACGCAATGTGACGCGGTGAAATCGCATCCGGCCGGTTTGCGACCACCAGGTGTACCTGTTGATCGCCCAGCTCGAACCAAATGACGGGAAAATCGAACGTCGAGGGATACGGTATCTCCTTCATTCCCAGGATTCCCGCATAAAACTCGCGGGCTCGATTCGCATCACTGGTCACCACGGAATTGTGATGGATACCGGTAAGCCCGGGATCTTTTTTCTGCGTACTCATTTGCCTCCTCTAAACTCCGATTGTTCGGGTCACCTGCGTACGTACTTGTGCAGCCTTGGCCGATCCTTCGGCGCCAGACCGCCGCTGTAGGATTCGCAGACTTCAGCGACATAGAGGTTTCCTGCCGAATCGATGGCGATCGAATGCGGCGAGAAGTAGAGCCCGTCCGCCTCCGGTTCGCGCGGTGCAAGTTCGGCCAGGATGCGCCCGTCCGTGTCACGCACAGTAACACGCGGTCGGGCGTTCGCCTTCACCATGTGCTTGTTGCCCGGCTGTCCCTGCATTACCTGCCCCATCTCGGTGACGTAAATATTTTGCTCCTTATCCAGGCACAGGCTGCTGGCCCTGGGCGCGGGCCATTCGCTGAGAAATGCACCATCCCCCAGGAACACCTGCACCCGGTTGTTCTCCCGGTCGGCTACGTAGATGCGGCCGTCCCGGTCCACCACCACCCCGTGTGGCAGCAGGAACTCGCCGGGCCCGTGCCCGGGTTCACCGAACGAGGCGATCAACTCCCCCGCAGCGGTGAAACGATGAATCCGCGCGTTGCCGTACCCGTCGCTGGTGATGATGTGCCCCTCTGGCGAGATCGCCACACCGGTGGGCAGATTGAAGGGTGGACCAGATCGTGTCACGGACCCGAATGTTCCGTCATATCCGTTGTCGGTCGGGGCGTCGGCGGTGTTGAGTTCGAGCAGTAATCGGCCGTCGGAATCGAACTTGCGCAGGGCGTGGCCGACGTCATCCACACAGTAGAGCGAACCATCCGGTCCAAAACAGGCGGCGTGCGCGCGCTTGAACAGTCCCCCGCCCCAGGATCGGACGAACCGGCCCGCCGGGTCCAGCACGATCACCGGGTGTGCATCGGAGCGATGGAGAACGTACAGGTTGTCCACGGAATCGACTGCGACGCCGGCTGTGTCCGCGAGGGTCCAACCGTCGGGCAGGTCACCCCACCGTTCGATCACGTCGTATTGGAAAT
>DPYP01000328.1:0-2930 GCA_003545375.1 Lentisphaeria bacterium | reverse complement strand
TTATGGATAGGAATTCTTGATTCTCTCAGTCGCCAAAGGGACACCATCGACGGGATGAAATCAAGCAGGCTGCAGGAAAATGCGAAATCCGGGGGCTGGTAGGAATGCCCAGGAGTCAGGCGACTGCCGTTGGACGATGTTGCTGGCTACAGGTTCCACGCAATCCGGCATTTGGATAATGAGTCAGATTGACTTGACAAACAATGTCGGTATGCTTGTTAATCCGACCAACCACCGAACACATTCACGCCAGCATTGGCAAAAGGATTGCATGGAAGCCGTAAGCGAACTGGAAACACACTTTTCCACCTATAATGCGTCCGACCGACAAGTCTGGGAGGAGGACCTTGCCAGCTTTGTCCCGATGAAAATCTTCGATGCCCACATACATCTGTGGTCGGACATCCTCTTGCCGCCTGATGCTCCGAACCGTGGTTCGTCTCCCACTTGGGACATGCCGACGACGGTCGAGGTCAACCAGACTATTTTTCCGGGGCGCGAAATCGGCTACCTGATCCTCGGTAACCCGTTTCCCGGCTGTGACGTCGATGCCCAGAGCCGTTTTTTCGCGGAACAGATGAAGCTCAACAAAAACTCGCGCGTGCATCGACTGGTGACCCCCGCTTGCCGCGTTGACGACATTCGCGCCGACATCGAAACGCTCGGGTTCACCGGCCTCAAGCCCTATCGAATCTTTTCGACGACCGGAGATATCAATGAGTGCCGTATCCACGAGTTCCTCACCCACGAACAGATGGAGCTGGCCAACGATTTGGGGCTGTGGGTGACGATGCACCTCTCACGGTACGACGGCTGCGCCGACGAATACAATCTGAAGGACCTCGAGGAATACACCAATAATAGGTATCCCAAGATCAAGTGGATTCTCGCCCACTGCGCCCGCGCCTTTACCTACTGGCCTTTGCGTCAAGCCATCGACCGCCTGCGCGACATGCCGAACATCTGGTACGACTCCTCCGCGGTGACTGATTTTATGCCGCATTACACCTTGTTCAAGAAAGAAGATCACCGCCGGATCATGTTTGGCACCGACAACATGGTTGCCAACGCGTGGCACGGAAAGTACGTCGCCATGGGACGATTCTGGTACCAGATGGGTACCCCTCAGCCCACCTCGGACCACACCGACGCCCGCCCCGTCCTCTCGGTCTACGAGCAGTTGTTATGCATGAAACACGCGGCCGAGATCGCCGAGCTTTCCCCGTCGCAGATCGAGGACATTTTCTTCAACAACGCGCAAGCTGCGCTCGGGTTGGAGGATTAAATCCTGATCCTTCACGCTGCGTCATGGGCACCGCGACTCTGGCTATTTCATGGGTGAAAAACTGGCCGGCTCCAGCAGGTCAAACACTTCCCCCGCCACGCTGCGCTCAGTTCCCTCTGCTGCATTGAGCGCTTTCGGCCACTCGGGATCGTGAACAAACGCCTCCCAGGCACTGTCGCGCGCTGCTACACTTTCGAAGGCGACCATGTAGGCCACCTGGTCGCCATCGAACCGCGTTCCGGCTGCCGGTTTCCAACGGCCACCGTCGGTGACAACTTCCTCCGATGCCGGAAGTTCGCCGATCTTCCAGCAGCCGATGAACGTGATGCCGTGTTTCTCGAAAAACGGCAGTGAAACTTCCTCGAAACGCTTCAGAAAAGCATCGAGGCGTCCGGGATTGAGCCGGTAGGTTCGCATCTCGTAAAACATCTCGTCACCTCCTTCCATGGTTTTCCGGTCTCCTGGTGCTGGTTGGAAATCGGTACTTTGATTGGACATATCTATCACCTTAACCTGGTTTAATGTCCGACACAGTAGCGGCATATCATTTTGCGGCTTTGGCGTTGCGTTTGGTACGGGCCTGCATCGAGCGGATCGTCATTTCCTTGTCGTCGTGCGGCAGATCGATCTTGCCGTTGTGCGCGAGGCTCCGTTTCCAGGGGCTGAGACCCGGCACGGACGGGTCAATGCCGTTGAGCCATGTTTTCCCCATCGTGAGGAAGTGGATGCACACGCGCGGCATGCCGCTGGCGCAATAATTTAAGTTTTGCCCGTGACCGACAAGATGATGAAAGAGCAGTATGTCGCCCGGGTTCGCCACAAACTCATACGGTTCTACCTGTGGTACGATCGCTTGCCACGAAGGGGCGCTCTCCTTGAAGAAACGAAAGTCCGGGTTCTCCACGATCACTTTCTGCACCAGTTTGTGCCAGCCCGGGTAGATGGTGATATTGCCGCTGAACGGTTCGCTCTTGACTAATGATACCTGGCATGTAAAACCATCACCAAAAATCGGGATATACCGGTCAACGAAGTCAACGTGCCCCCAAGGCGCCAGTTGCGGCTTGTCCGGTTGGTTGGCAGGATCGTGCAGGGAGACGAACGTTTTTGCAGATCGAACGCCGTTCCATTCCCTGTCGTCGCCGAACATTGCTTCGAGTATTGCAAGAAGGCCGGGTTCGTCGTAGATACTTTCGACCGCTGTGCGGAACGCCGGTGGCGGCGTCCCGTTTCGGACAGATTTCACAAGCCCCGGATCGATCGTTTCGGTCGTCCACGCATTTGGCGGCAGTGTCGTTCCGAGCATTTCCTGGAGAGTGGCAAGTACCCTGGTGCAGAACCTTTCGGGTACGGCCTGTTTGATGACGCAGAAGCCATGCTCGACATAATGCTCTGTCCAGTGCATGGACGTATCGATCTCAAACGCCATCGGGGCAACCTCGAGTGTGAATGAACGTAATTGTCATAATAATATAACACCCGTATCCGCGGCAGTCGTGTCATCACGTTGCGGGCTGGCAGCGATTGTTGGCAGCATGCTTATACCGCGCCTTTATCAATGTGCAATCCGACGTTCGGCGTGACGTTAACACTTGCGAAAGCCTGGCCATTGAATAGAATCCGCAGTTGATCGCCCGCAATGGCG
>DPYP01000175.1:0-6204 GCA_003545375.1 Lentisphaeria bacterium | reverse complement strand
ATATGCGCCTTGGCCTCGCCGATGGAACTGATAATATTGAGCGCGTCGATGTCGACTCGCGGTGTCATGATCTCCTTCACCAGAGTCTCGTCGAGGTCGAAGATGCCGCGGATCATGCGACGCTCGTTGTCTTCCAGACTACCGCCCTCCTCCTCCTCGGTGGCATCCTGCTCCACCAGGGACATGATCTCGTCCTCTGTCGTGGCGCGAATCTCCTCGTCCCCGTTGTCGCGGGCGCGGGCCAGCCGGTCCTGAAACGTGTTGATCGGTATGGCCGCGATGCGAAAGGGCCCGAGCAAGGGCGCAGAGACTTTCAGAATAGACCAATGATAGGCAGCCGCCCAGTGCCCGACGGTTTCGGAGATCAGAAAAAGAACAACGACGAAGCCAAGCGCTGCGAATACAGCGTTGGATGCCGGCACCCCGACCTTTAGCAACATGTTCTGACTGGTTAGAGCGAAAAGGCTGAGATTGATGAAGGAAAGCACGCGGATCGCGATGCGATAGTCGTCGCGATGATCCAACCAAAGCTCCGCACGGTCAATCAAGTCTTCGTGCTTCGATTGCTCCAGTTTACGAATACCAGCGCGGCTGAGGTCGGACAATGCAGCCCAGACCGCGGTCAGCCATGTTCCGATGACGATAGTGACGGCTATGATCCAAAAACCAGGGTCCATAGGGGGAGAGAGTTCAACCTCCGGACGGATTATGACTGGCGCGCACAACAACCGTCTCCTTGCACCACCGGTAGAAGCAATGCAAAAGTCCGGGATGTCATGATCATAGGATGATCATGATTTCGACCCGCAATATGGCAGGTCGCGTCCGCGACATGTAATATAGAACTAGAACCTTGCCTGTCCACGTCAATTGCGCAGACACTTCTGTGCATCTTTTCGCTGTGGCGCATTCCTGGCCGTGGAATCAAATCGTACGGGAATTTATCCAGAGTGGCGCGAAGTCGTCGATATGCAGTGGTGCAGAAGCGTATCGTCCCACTTCTTGATATTTGTGCCCGGTGCCGCTCGTACCGCCCATTATTCCTTTGCGCCGGTCAACTTCCGTTTGTACCAGACAATTCCTGAGTACACAGAAATGCACCCACGAAAATTCAAGTCACCATTCCACACTACGAGCAGAATACGAAACAGTGTTCATCGGCCTGAATCTCCCGGATCCCGTCGGGTCTGAGCGCCAGGAATGCCGCACAGTCCGCGGCACGGCCGGCGTGAAAGCGGTTGCCAATCAGCAAAAGGCCACCAGGTGACAGTTCTCTGGCAAAGCGCTGCCACACATCCCGCATGACATCGGGACGGTTCAACAGCGGGCCGCCGATCAGTCCGTTGCACACAATCAGATCCATTTTCTGTCGCCACGCCAAACTGTGGAAGTCACCGGCTAAAAAGTCGACTTCGACCTGATCGTCAACGATCGGGTATTCGTACTTTGCGTCTTTTTTCTGGAATGCCCATTCCAAATAACTTGTGTCGCGACGGCTGGCAACCCATGATTCCAGCGGTTCCAGAGTTATCCCGACAACCAGCGATCCCGGCGGCAGCAACGTCGCCAGCTCCCAGGTCCCCTGCCCTGTCCCGCACGCGTAGTCCACGGCAAACCTCGGTTCCCCACTGTGCTGCAACCAGTCGCGCAACGCCCGTTGCTGTTCGGGATAGCGCCCGGCTGTTGTGCCATGCTGTAGCGGCGCGGCCAACACACAAGCCAGCGACCACAAATCCTCGGACGTCCAGGTCAATCGTCCGGCAACCGGCGGTGGCAACGTCGCCCATAGGTCTGGCAGCGAGGCCGGTGGCTGGCGCAGGCTGGCAGGCACCCAGGCAGAAAACGCATCATCCTTGAAGGTCCCCGGTAGCACGTCGCTGAGTACGGAAGCCAGGTCCCAGGCATATTCGGAGACGGGAAGAAAGTGCTCGTAGACTGATCGGATAGCGTCCGTCAGAATCAATCCGGGCGCCCAGAACGGCAGTGGTGCGTGCCGGGCAAAAAGCGTTTCACGCTGGGCCCACTTGTCGTTGAACAGCGCCAGCCGCGTCTTTTGGTGATTGCTCATTCCGGGTCGAGCTTGCGTTCCAGGGTCGATCGCGAAATTCCCAATACCCGGGCAGTCTGGCGTTTGTTATTGCCGGTGAGGCCATAGACATACTGGCAATGTCGGCGGACAGCGGTCTCGAGTGTCAGGTCGTCGCTATCGGGCACCGGCGGTGCAGGTTCGCTGTCAGCGCGACTTTGCGGTGCACGGTTCCGGGCACTGCCCCGTTGGTCGTCGAGGATGACATGCTCCGGCATGACGGTGTCGCCGGTGGTGAACAGGACGACCGTCTGAATGACGCGATGCAACTCACGCAGGTTTCCGGGCCACTCGTAGGCCTTGAGCCGATCCAGCGCATCGGGATCGATGCCCGTGATTGTCTTGCCGGCGGCAGCAGCTGTCCGGTTCAACTCGCCGGCTATGAGGCCGTCGAGATCTTTTCGACGCTGACGCAGCGGCGGCAGAACCAGCGTCAAGCCATTGAGGCGATGATAAAGATCTTCGCGGAATTCCCGGGTACGTGTGAGTTGACGTAACGAGCGGTTGGTTGCAGAGATTATACGCACATCTGCGTAGTGCGTGACTTCGGCACCGAGTCGCTCAAACTCCCCATACTCAATGGCGCGCAGGATCTTGGCCTGGGCCATCGGGCTCATGTCGGCAATCTCATCGAAGAACATGGTGCCTTTGTGGGCGACTTCGAATTTGCCGCGGAGTTGATTGGTCGCACCGGTAAACGCTCCCTTCTCATGCCCGAACAACTGACTTTCCAGGAGCGTATCGGTCATCGCGGAACTATTGAACGAAACGAACGTTTCTGCGGCACGCTCGGAGGAATTATGGATGGCTTGTGCCAGCAGCGTCTTGCCGGTACCGGTTTCGCCCTCCAGCAGGATAGGAATATCGGCATTCGCCGCTTCCCGCGCCAGGGCCAGACAGCCCTGCATATCAGGGTCTTTACTGATGAAATCGTCGAGGACGAATTTTGCGATGCGTTTGCGATCTTTCAAACGGCGTCTCGTTCGCGATCAGTCGCTGTCGTCCTGGCCGGGCACATGCTTGACCAAAACTCCGTGGAAACTGCCGACCGCAACCTTGCTGGAAAATCTCAGCGGCACGCGGTATTCGTCGTCCGACAGCCAGATTCGCAGTTTCGCATCCTTGCTCTTGCGAAACACACCACCGACCTTCGAGACATCCGGTTCCAGCAACCACGCGGTGACTTTCCCGTCACGGGTCATCAGACGTGTTTTCTCGACGGAATCCAAGCGGCCGGATTCGCAGCGCTTGCCGTCGGTCACCAGAAACTCGTGGTCGGTTGTTTCGTCCGTGTCGATACAGCGGAAGGCGTACATCACCGACAACGGATCGAAGGTTCCGGGTTCGATAGCAACAGGAGTACGGGTACGGTCGTAGTTGGTGTACTGCGAGGTCATACTTTCCCAGTCAAAAACCACTTTGATATCACGAGTACTGCCGCCCTCCTGCTGTTTCTTCCGGTAGTAGAGCGAGCGCGAAAAATCGGCCGCGGCGAAACCGTCGATACGGTCACGTACTTTATAAACAGCGTCGACAAAGGGGTTGGTTCTGGCAGTCATGACGAAGTGATAGGCTTCTTCCCCATCGACTTCGGTCATTGGCAGGACTTTGAAGGTGACTTTTCCCGCTGGGACAACACCCCATTTCAAATGGTAGGTCAGGCTCTCGCCCGGAAAGAACGGGACATTTTCCGCAGAGATGTTTGAAGGGAGGACAACTGCGGCGAAAACAAACACTGCGCAGAGGCAAAACACACGGTTGATCATATGCAGTCCGGCTTTGCGAATGACATTCGTTTGCAGAAGTACCGGAATGCAGCGACGTGCAACCGGCGGGAAGCGGTTACAATTATCCAACTCCGGGCTCTTGTCAATACCGCTCACTCCGGCTTGTCGTCATAATTTTCCCGGACATCGTCCCCGATCAGACGCCGTTCCCGGAGTTTCGCGTACTTGTTGAACGTGGCAAAGGCGGTGTTGACCGCGATCACCAGTCCGGCAATACCGTCAAGGAACCCGAGGCGCAACACATAATCCCGCACAAACCCCAGCACCGGATTGCCGATCAGCCGCACCAGTGAGCAGCGGCATCCCCGTTGCTCGAGGTCAGACGCGCCGATGGTTGAATACTTGTCGAGCGTCCGCAACTGATCGCCGATGTCCTCGTACGTATAATGATAATAGAAGTGCCGTAGACCCCCGACATCGCCATCGACTTCGACGCTGGCGTGCAGTCCGCCTTCCCAGCGACTGTGTTGCCGATTGTACAAGCGGATCTCGGAATCACGCCCCCAGGCACCATGTAAAATCCAGCGGCCGAGGAAAAACGTGCGTCGACGGACGTTGTAACCGAGGACCGAATCGTCCGCAGCCACTCCGCTGAGCAGTGTTTGGATTTCATTCGCCAGTGACGTCGAGATCTCTTCGTCGGCATCGATAAACAGGACCCAGTCATGGCAGCACTGGTTCTGGGCAAACTGGTATTGCTCTCGGAAGCCCGGCCATTGGCGCTCGATGACACGGTTGGTGGCAGCTCGGACGATTTCCAGAGTACCATCAGTACTGCCGGAATCAACGACAACCAGCTCGTCGGCAAAGGCAACACTGGCCAGGGCACGCTCGACCGTACGCGCATTGTTAAACGTCAGCATGTAGGCCGAGACTGGTCGCATACACGGGCTCGGTTGACTGGAAAGGGCAACCGCAATCGGCAACCTGATCCGAATTGGGTTGACGATTTTTTAACGAAAACGGTTACGGCTCTGCCGACTGTTCAGTACGTGGCGCGTCCGCCGGTCAGGTCGAAAACAAAGCCGGTGTTGAAGCTGGTCTCAGGCGACACGATGTAGGCCGCAGTCGCGGCGGCTTCTTCCAGCGAACCGGTGCGTTTCATGGGGATGCGGTCGGTCATGTACTTGACCATGGCGGGATCGGCAGCATCGACCATGGCCGTCTGGATCACGGCCGGTGCCAGGCCGTTGATCGTGACGCCGCTTTCGGCGTATTCCTTGCCCAGCCCCTTGACCAGGCCCACGACACCCGCCTTGCTGGTGGTGTAGCCTGCCATGCCGGGGTTGCCGTCCTTGCCGGCGATCGAAGCAACCAGCAGGATGCGCCCGTAGCCACGCTCGAGCATCGGCGGCAGACAATGTTTGGCCATCAGAAACGAACCGCGCAAGTTGACGTTGATCACCTGGTCGAACACGTCGACATCGTACTCCACCGCTTTGACGTTGGTCTGGCCGACGATGCCGGCGCAGTTAATCATTACATCGAGACGCCCGTGGGCATCCACGACCCCGGCAATGGCATGGCGCACCGATGCCTCGTCCCCGACATCGACAGCGGTGCCGCCGACGCTGCAGCCACGTTCTGCGAACTCCGCAACAGCGGCCTCGCGTGTGCTGTCGTTGGAGTCGAAGATACAGACTGTGGCACCTTCGCCGACGAGCCTATCGACCATTGCCTTGCCGAGACCGTCGGCGCCGCCGGTGACGATGGCAACCTGATCGCTGAATCGATTGAAATTCATTTGCTTGATCTCCTTTTTACTCGGCGGCAACACAGGTCTGCCGCTGGCTGCCAAGGCCTTCGACAGCGAGTTCGACGACGTCGCCCACACTGAGAAACTCAGGCGGATCCATCCCCAGACCGACGCCCGAGGGCGTGCCCGTGTTCAGAACGTCACCTGGTTCGAGCGTAAAAAACTGCGACAGATAGCGGATAATCTCGCAAACGTCGAAAATCATCGTGTTGGTATTGCCGCTCTGCTTGCGGACACCGTTGACGTCGAGCGACATCGAAAGGTTCATGGGATCGGCGAGCTCGTCGGGCGTCGCCATGAACGGGCCAAGCGGGTTGAACGTATTGCAGGACTTGCCCTTGACCCACTGTCCCCCGCGTTCGAGCTGGAAGGCGCGCTCGGAGACGTCGTGGGAAATGCAGTAGCCGGCGATGTGGTCGGCAGCCGCTTCCCTGCTCGCAACGTAGCTGGCGGTCTTGCCAATGATTACGCCAAGCTCGACCTCCCAGTCGGTCTTTTCGCCGTTGCGCGGGATCGTCACGTTGTCATACGGACCAATAACAGTGTTGGTCGCCTTAAAAAAAACGATCGGCTCC
>DPYP01000363.1:0-13995 GCA_003545375.1 Lentisphaeria bacterium | reverse complement strand
GCTGGCGGTCGCCGACAGCGGCTGCGGCATGGACGAGACGATGATTGAGAACTTGTTCAGCCCGTTTTTCACAAGCCGGAAGACAGGCAGCGGCAGTGGTCTCGGCCTCAGTATCGTGCATCGCATCGTCGAAAATCACAACGGCGGCATCGAAGTACAAAGCAACACCGGCGACGGTACAACATTCTATATCTACCTGCCGGTCGTTGCGGAACCTGTGGCAGTATAGTTCAAGGCGGTTGTGGAAGTCGATCCGTGTGATGGTTTAGCTGAATGAAGCGGGCGGATCGGCCGACTACTGGTCAGCGATAAGTTCGATAACTAGCTCACCGTCCGGCACTTCCGATGCACATTCCGTTCGGCCGTACTTCCGCTTGGTATCGAATACCAGCGCCACACCAGGCGATGTCGCCGGGCTGCAACGCAGACGGACCCTCAACGTGCGTTCGTCCAGCATCAAGTAGTCAGCAGCCCGTAATGGGTAAGTCACCCAGCCGATTCCCTGCCCGTCCGGCACTGCTGTCAGTGTCTGACTATTGACGTTGATCGACGGCAACTTCCCACTGGGGGCGCTGGTCAGCCCAAGCGCCAGACGAACCCGCCAGGTCGCCGCGTCCACCGGCATTGCGGACAACGCAAACGTCTTCTCGACAGTCAACTCAGAGCGGATCGGGTACGGTGCCCAGCCGCCGAATAAAAACGGCCCGTGGTCCTTCACTATCACCCGATCCGTCAGCACCACTTCGACCCCGTTTGGCCGGGCTATGCGCAGGACCGTCGGCTCCCAACCGATCGAGTAGAGATCGAAGCCAGCGCAGACCAGCAGAAATGCCAGCGCCGTCACTCCGAGGCGGTACGCCAACGGTCGCCGATCAACCTTCTGCCGTTGCGGGCGCCGCCAGTATCCCCACAGCAGGCCGACCGGATAGCCGGCAAAGACACAAAGCACCGGCACCAGCGGCAAACGGAAGCGTGCCAGCACATAGAAAAGAACGATCGAGGCGCAATAGAGCATGACGAACCCGACGCCATACCACAGCAGCATGCGCCGGCGTCGGTTCATCAATGCCAGGATCATGCCGGCCACAGCCAGGCTCCCGAAAATTGCGAAGCCGAAGAATACCGGCGACTGCAGCAATCGATGCACCGGCGAAGGCCGGCCGGAAATGATCGACACATTGTTCGGCACCTCGATACGATTCCAGAACAGCAGAAACATGCGCCCCTTCAGTTCCAGATACGCCAGGGGCTCACGGCTGAACCAGCGCCAGGTGTTTTCAAACAGGGAGATGCCGCCCTCGCCTTCCGGCAGCTTGGCCTGACGATTCCATTCACCGTACGACAGCGGGTACTCCATCGGCCCCGCCAGCATCCACGGCTCGCGACCGCCCGGCGGCGATTCCGGTGTGTTGCCCAGTGCCAGCACCGACGCCGTAGCAGACGAGGCACCGACCCAGCCGCCGTGCGCCTGATAATTGACGATCGCAAACGGCAGTTGCGGCAAGTACGATGCGGCCGCCAGCACGGCGACCGCAGCAACCGCCAGCCTCTTGCGTCGACGATGAACCCACAGTGCGAGAAACCCGATCAGCGGTACGAAAAGAATCATGTTGCCGCGGGTAATGACCGAAAATCCCGCTACCACACCGACAACTGCCCAGTACCACCATTGGCGGCGACGGCATGCCGCAACAGAGGTGTAGAACAGCAGCATCACCCAGAAGCTCTGCACCACCGCCATCAGCATGTACGGCGTGTAGAAGATGTGCATGCGCGACAGCGCCAGGATCACCGCCGCGCAAATACCGGTGCGCTTGCCGAACAGCCGTGCCGCCGCCAGACCCGCCAGCCAGATGCATGCCGCTCCAAGCAGACTCTGGACAATAATGACACCGCTCGCGCCAACACCGAACACTTTGAAAACGGCAGGCAGGAACACGGCATAGTAGAACGGCTGATAGTAGAAGCCCTCGCTGTAATCGTAGGTACCTGCGAGCACGGCCCGCGCGTTCTCCAGGTACGTCGCCATGTCGGTCGTCGCCGCCGGCGACTTGACCAGTGGGTCGACCTGCATGAACTGCCAGCCGATGTACAGGCGCAGCAGCAAACCGACCAGTGTGATGCCGCCGAGAACATAAAGAAATCTTCGCTTATCCAGCCGCACTGCTGTCCATCGTAGCTGTTGTGATTCTCCAGACACCGACGCCCATGACGATCGCCGCAATCAGCAGGCGGCTGAAGGCCTGCTTGAACTTGTCGCTGTCCAGCTCGGCACGTTTCGTCTGCCTGACCGCCGAGTGCGCAAGCACAAGTACGACAAACATCGTGATCAGATGCTCCCAGGGCGCCCGTTGCGGCACATCCGCCAGCTGCTTCCAGATCCACAGCACCAGCCCCATCAGCAACTGCAGGTCGACCGCAATGACAAACGCCAGAGTCATCACGCGATCCGCCCGACGCCACGCCCGCGGTTTCAACGTGCCGCTCAGCAGATTGACCAGCGCAACCGCACATGCCGCGATCACCAGGTAGCGCCACCCTGAATGTGCGTGTAAGAGAGAATTCATAGTTGCTCCTCCAGTAAAAAACTTTCAAGTTCGTCCGGGATCGAATTGACTGTAGCCCTTTAACAGTGAAATTCGACGGCAGCGGGTTTGCTGTTCACAAAAATAATTTTATATTGACTTTACACCGTTGAGGGTGCTGAAATTAATATGCTTACCTTACGCATCGCCATCTTTGCAGTCACCGCGGTTCTCCTCGCTATCGTCATCCAAACCATCCGGATCAGCGCCGCCGAGAACCCTCAAGCGCAGCAGACTCAGCAAGTCGCGGCACTCGACCACGCGGAACAGGTCGCGCCAATACTGAAACAAGGCGCCGAATTCATGCTGACAGGCCAAGCCGACGACGGCGCCTGGGGCCGGCACCCTGCCCTCACGGGGTTGGCAATCATGGCGATTCACAACGTCGATGTTGCGGACATCGCCAAACGTGACGAGGCCATCGCCCGCGCCATGGACTACATGCTGTCCTTTATCCAGGACGACGGCGCAATCTTCCCGGCCGAACGCTCCCGCAAAGAGAGTGCTAACTACCCCAATTATACCACGGCCATTGCACTGATTACCATGGCGCTGGTGAACCGTCCCGGAGACGAAGCAAAGATGCGCGCGGCACGGCGTTATCTGCAGACCTCGCAGTTCAACGATCCGGACAAAGTCGACTTCGGCGGCATCGGCTACGGCAAAACCGGACGCGCTGATCTGTCGAATGGTTCGTGGGCCGCAGAGGCTCTGTACGTGACCGATTACCTGGACCGTGAACCCTTCAGCAGTGACACATCTGCGGCCGCCCGGATCGACAAAATGTGGCAGGACGTGACGGTCTTTCTGACGCAGTGCCAGAATCTGCCGGAGTTGAACATCCAGCCGTATGTCAGTCTGCAGGCATCCGATCGTGGCGGCTTCATTTACCGGCCGTTCGAGAGCAAAGCGGGCGATCACTCGGCAACCGACGGCGCCAAGTCCGAACTTATCAGTTCCGGCAGTATGACCTATGCCGGTCTCAAGACAATGATCTACGCCCGGCTCGATCGAAACGATGTCCGCGTCAAGGGCGCTATCGACTATCTGCGCCACAACTATACGCTGAAGGAAAATCCGGGCATGGGCCAGCAGGGCCGCTATTACTATCTGCACACCATGGCGAAAGCGTTGGACGCATACGGTGTCAACGTCCTGACCGATGCCGACGGCGTCCGACATCACTGGCGTAACGACATCATTGCCGAGCTGCGGTCGCTGCAGCACGACGACGGTTCATGGGCCAACACCGACGGACGTTTCTGGGAATCCGTACCGGAGCTTGCCACGCCGTACGCCATGATCTGCCTCAAAGTCAGCTCCGGTCAACTGAAGTTCGCGAGAGCCCCGCGCGGTTGAAATAGCACCACCAGTCTCCGCGCTCGTCCAACTCCCCAAAGGGCTGGATAATCGTCGCCTCCTCGAAGGCCTCACGCACTCGTGCCTCGGCCTCGTCGAGAAACAGCAGCTTGACGTTCGGTCCGGCATCGATCGTGCAGTATACCGGCACACCGTCCTCCCGCAGAGCCCAAACACGCTGCAGGACATCGATGGTCGCGCCGGTCCAGTACAACACCGGCGGCCACGAAGCCAGCATCAAAGCGTGCATGGCCATGGCATTTGACTCCGCCGTCGTCCCGAGCAATTCGAAGGCATGGTTGCCGATAGCCTCCCGCAACTGCTGCATGTCTGCATCGGCCACCGCTTCCCAGCGGTCGAAAAACGGGCTCGAAGCGACCGTACGCGCCATCGCCTCGCGCGAGCCGATCGGTTTTTCGGAGTCTGAAACGATGACCACGCCGACGCGCAGTTCCGGCCATTCGCCGGTGATCCGCTCGGCAACACTATCCATGCCGCCGTCGGAAGTACCGCAATGCCAGACGACGAAACCGTTGTACACCGAGCGAGCTGCGCTGCCGCTGCCGAGCCGAGCCAGGATCGAGAGCTGCTCGCGGTTCAATTGCCATTGGAACAGATCGTCCAGCGCCAGCACCAGCGCCGCATAACCGGAGGCCGATGACGCCAGTCCCGCCGCTGTCGGCACGGTGTTCTGCGTTTCGACGATGAAGCCAGTGTCGGCATCGGGCCGGAACAGATCGAGAAATGCGGACAGACGCGTACAGAACTTGTCGTCCGGCGACAGCTCCAGGCAATCGGACACGATGTGATCGGCACCTTGCCGGAGTCGCAGCTCGGTTGTCGTGCCGAGGCTGCCAAGCGAGATCGAGAGGCTCGAACTGACCGGCAGATTGAGATCGGCGTCGCGTTTGCCCCAGTACTTGCACAGCGCCACATTCGCCGGCGCAAATGCCTGGGCCTCGGTCTTCGGGCTGCCAGTGGTGTGTGCGGTCAGTTCACGAACGATTTCCTGTCTTCTCGTCATCCGGGCGTGCGCTCCTTTTGTGATTTGTTTCGACTAAAAGTAACGTAGTTCGATATTCATGAAGCACCGAAGCATGTTTGTATTCTAACAGCCAACCCGATAGTCCTTGCCTTCCGCGGGATTCACGCCTGTCTTGGCACCGTTCCGGCCGTAGACATCACGCCACCTCGACGCCCCGCCTGGTGATTTGCAGGCCCAGGCGCTCGTGTGCAAATCCGGCATTTTCGACGTGACCGATACCAACAATGCAGTCGCCCTTGCCGGCCCCGGAAAGTTTGGCACCGCTGATGCCGGGATCGGCCTGCAGATCATGGACCAGACTGTCGAGGTTCGTATCGCTCAAGCCGAGTTCTGTCATCAACTCGTGATTACGGTTGATAATCTCGCCGAACTTCTGCCAGTCTCCGGCAGCACCGGCGTTGACAGCCAGCCCGCAGCCTTCGTTCATGGCGTGAAAGATCGCGTCGATCTGGTGCGGATTCTCCCGACGCCGCGCCTCGAGTTCGGCGACGACTTCGGCTGTGTGGGCTTTGCGGCCGGAGTACAGCACTTCGATCGGTGGTATGTGCTTGACCTGGCGCTGACTGATCGGGTCGGCACAGTACTCGAGCAGGCCACCGAAGGTACTGGCGGCCGCATCGGCGCCGGCACCGGTGCCCTGCACGTCACGAATCACTGCCAGACTGGCGGCATGCAGAACATCGGCAGACCAGGAAAGATCACACCATACAAACGCTGCCGCGATAGCCGCGACCGTGACCGCGGCCGATGAACCGAGGCCGGAGACATTTGGGAAATCGCTCTCGATGACCAGGTCACAACCGCTCGGCAGGACATCGGAGTGGCGGCGCAATGCAGCCAGCACAAACCGGAAGCACTCGTCATCGGGCAACTCCGGCAAACGGCCTTCATACCGACCGAAACCGGCAGTGATCGTCACGATCGCATCCGGGCGTGGCCTCAACGTCACGGTTATGCGCCGGTCGATGGCACAGACCAGGCAATGACAGCCATGCAGTACGGCATGCTCACCGAGCAGCATCAGTTTACCCGGCGCTGAAGTCCGTATCGTGGACACCACGAGCTTCTCCTTCTAAATCCAACAGTTCGTATCCGTACGCGGCACACAGATCCACCGGTGCGGACTCCGCAAAAATCAGCACCATGCCGCCGGCATCGCCGCGAATAGAGCCGGCGCCGGTGATCTTGGCAGCACCGCCGGTTGCCGAAACTTCGTCGATAAAGCGCCCCACCCGCTCCGGCACGACACCGATGCGCCGCAGCAATTCATCGTTGCGGCGGACGCCGTCGTACAATGCCGCGGTGTCGTTGCCGTCGATAGCCGCATCGATTGCGTCGGTGACGGCTGTGAAGTCATCCCAGATATCGGTGTCGCCGAAACGATGGCCGACCTGCCGTACACACTCACCGGTTGTCGCGGCCCGCGTTCCCGAATTGGCAAGATACATGGGAAGCGGCTCTGTTGGCAAGGACTTTTCCACATTACCCTGGCAGAATCGCAGGCAGCCGCCGTGCAGGCACGTATAAGGATCGGCACCGCTCGGCCGGAGGTGTTGGAACCGCTCACAATGCACGGCCAGCTCGTACAACCGGTCGTCGCTGACGCGATGCCGAAAAAAATTCGCAGCCGTCGCCAGCACACCGACAATCACCGCCGATGAAGCGCCCATGCCGCAACCGATCGGGATGTCGGTGTCGACTGTCACCAGTACGCCATCGCCATCGACATCGGCATTGGACGGTCCTGAGCCAGTCGAGGCGGCGTCTCGGCGCATCGTTTCGTAGGCCAGCGGAATGAGCTCGGATGGGTGCACCAGGATGTCGCCTTGTTGAAACTCATCCCTGCTAAACGCCTCGCGCCGGGCCACCGATGTGTCATAAAGATCACTGAGCTCGTTCGCCTCAAATGCTGTTCGCTGATCAAAGTCGCGCAGGTTGAAATCGATGCCGACAGCACGTTTGCGGATTATCTCCACGCGAGCATAGCGGTTCACCGCGGTAACGAGTGCCGGGGCACCGTGGACAACAGCGTGCTCACCGCTGATGATGATCTTCCCGGGCGCCTGCATGGAAAATAGTTTTGCCATGATGCAACCGTCAGGGCGACGCGATGTCTTTCAGTGCCGGCATGTCGTCGTGCACCAGCGAGATCGACGGCATCCCCGATTCGACCGGCGACGCAGATTCCAATGCAGAGAAACTGGTGACGAAGTCGGTGGCCGAAACACCGACCGCTAACATGCTGTGAAAAAACAGGAACCTCATGATCCGTCAATCTGCCTGTTGAATGCAAAGATGCCACCAGCCTTGCATCGATTCACGCCGGGCTTTATCGTAACGACCGCAAAACATTTACCCTGCGAGCGCAGACATTTTGCCTGCACTCCCAGAGAACTCAAGCTCATGAAATTGTTTCCCGGCATCACATTTCAAGTCTGCCCCGACAACGCCGCAGCGACCGATGCGGCCGCCGCCCTCATTGGCGCCGCGGTGCGGCAGAAACCGGACCTCGTGCTCGGCCTGGCCACCGGTCGCACACCGATCGATGTCTACCGACGCCTGATCGGCATGCATCGCTCCGAGGGCCTGACATTCGCCGGCGTACGCTCGTTCAATCTCGATGAGTATTTCGATATCACACCGGACAACCCGGCCAGCTACAACTACTACATGCGCCGGCAACTCTTTGACCATATCGACATGCCCGCCGAGAACTGGCACATTCCCGTCGGTTATGTAAACGTCGACGAAGTCGAGGCTCGCTGCGATGATTATGAAACCGCTATCACCGCTGTCGGCGGCATTGATCTGCAACTGCTCGGTATCGGGCGCAACGGCCACATCGGTTTCAACGAACCGGGGTCGCCGCGCGATTCACGAACCCGCCTTGTTGAGCTCCAGGACGAAACCGTCAATGACAACAGTTTTGCGTTCCAACAGATCGAAGACCGGAAACGTTTCGCCGTCACAATGGGCCTTGGGACCATCCTCGAAGCCCGCTGTTGTCTCATGGTCGTTACCGGTTCGGAGAAAGCCAACGCTCTGGCGGCCTGCTTCGATCCAGCCGGCCCCAGCAGCAGTTGTCCTGCATCGTTTCTCCAGCATCATCCGGATAGTATAATAATTGCTACAGAAGATGCTGCAAGAGAAATAGATACAGATATAATAAAAGCGCATTCGTAGCAGGGTCTTAGAACATTTTATGCGCTTTTGTCATCCCGCTATAGGGAACAGGTGACGATTGATTCCACTCCCAGTCGCCGGACTACTCGATTGCTTCGACAGTTGGCCCGGCCCGTGGAGGGGGCCAGCGACGCAGCAACTGCCTCGGAATCCGCGGCCGCGGCTCTGTCGGCATCGCGCAGGCATCGTAAGAATTCTCTATTGTGTATCTATTCTGGAGCGAAATAAGCCTCCAGCGCATTGACCAGACCTTCTGCGGTCGACACCTCCGCCACGACATGCACCGGCAACCCGAGCCCACGTACAGTCTCCGCTGTCTTTGAACCGATACACGCTACAATGAGATCCGGCATCGCTTGGCCCTCCAGCATGCCAACGAAGTTCAACGCCGTCGACGAGCTGGTGAAAGTAACCGCATCGGCCGCTGACAGCATGCCGAACAAATCTTCGGGGCGCTTGGCCGGGACGGTGCGATAGACAGTAATGACCTCGACAACTGCACCGGCAGCTTCCAGGCCGTCGGCCAGTGTATCACGGGCGATGTCCGCCGTCGGGATGAGAATGCGGCGCCCGTCGACCGCGCCTATTGCTTCCACCAAAGCCTCGGCGACATGCAACACAGGCATGAGATCGACGGTGCGGCCGCGCGCCTGCAGGGCCGCCGCGGTAGCCGGGCCGATCGCCGCTACCTTCACCAGTCCACCGTCGGGCGCGTGAATGTCCACGGACTCCGCAACGTCAAAGAAAAAACGCACGCCGTTGGTACTGGTGAAAACGATCCAGTCATACCCTGGACCGTCGGCCAGGGAACGGATCACGGCGGACGCGTCTTCTGCGGGCTCTGTGGCGATGGTCGGACATGCCACGGGGACCGCACCGCGGCTTTTGAACAGATCGATCAGCGACGCATTCTGTTCAATAGTGCGGGTAACCAGAACATTCCTGCCGGCAAGTGAACTCATGATATAGTTTATCATCGCGACGACTGAAACTGAAGCCGTTCTGCAGTGTTGTAATCGTTGGTAAATCCGGGGGTGCAACCTAATTTATGGCCGCGTTGCATGCCCCTTCAACTTGTACGGAGACCTTATGTCCAAGCTCTCAATCATCCTTCTGTTCGCCGCCGCATTCGCCGGTGCTGAAGACGTTTTTCCAAAGCCCGACTGGAAGCCGACGCGCGATCCCATCGCCAGCGAAGACGCCTATCCCGGCGGCACGATCAATATTTTTGCCAGCCAGTCGCCGAAAAGCTTCAACTACTATTTGGAGACCAGCTACACCGCGTCGCAGGTATGGGGGCTGATGTACGAAACGCTGCTGGACAGCAATTCCGTGACGCTCGCAGACGAGCCGAGCCTCGCGCGCAAGTGGGTAATCGCCGACGACAAGAAAACCTTCACGTTCCATCTGGACCCCACTGCGAGGTGGAGCGACGGCAAGCCGATCACGGCACATGACGTCAAGTGGACCTTCGACATCGTGATGGACCCGAAAAGTCTGACCGGACCGCACAAAACCGACCTTGAGCGGTTCGAATCACCAGAAGTGATCGACGATAACACAATCCGTTTCACGGCCAAAGAAGTCCACTGGAAGAATCTCAACGCCGCCGGCGGCTTCCATATTCTACCCAAGCACGTGATGGCGGAGAAGGATTTCAACAAGCTCAATTTCGACTTCCCGGTAATTTCCGGACCGTACAAGATCAAGGAACTGAAAGACGGCATCTACGTAATGATGGAACGTCGCGAGGATTGGTGGCTGCGCAATTCGGTACGTAGCGAAGGCGTCTACAACTTCGATGAGATCAAGTTCCGCTTTTACGCCGAACGCGACAACGCCTACGAAGCGTTCAAGAAAGGTGACATCGATGTCTTCCCGGTGTACACCGCACATCGCTGGGTGAGCCAGACTAAAGGCGAGAAGTTTGATCGCAACTGGATCGTCAAGCAGAAAATCTACAATCACAATCCGGTCGGTTACCAGGGCTTCGCGATGAATATGCGCCGGCCGCCGCTCGACGATGTGCGGGTGCGCAAGGCGATTGCCCATCTGATCGATCGCCCGAAAATGAACAGCACGTTGATGCACGACCAGTATTTCCTCCACAAGTCCTACTACGAAGACCTCTGGGGCCAGGCGCACCCGTGCCCGAACGACGCGGTGGCTTTCGAAAAGGCAGCTGCCCGAAAGCTGCTGACCGAAGCGGGCTGGATCGCCAATCCGGAAACTGGTATCCTCGAGAAGAACGGCAAGCAGTTTCATCTGCGGGTGCTGACACGCAGCGCCTCGGCCGATAAGTTCATTGCGATCATCAAGGAAGACTTCAAGGACGTCGGCATTGAACTGTCGGTCGACAAGAAGGACTGGGCCGCCTGGATCAAGGACATGGACGCCTTCAACTTCGACCTGACCTGGGCGGCGTGGGGCGCCGGCCCGCGCAAGGATCCCGAATCGATGTGGTATTCGAAGGAGGCCGACCGCAAGTCCGGCAACAACTACACCGGCTTCAAGAACGACCAAGTCGACAGGCTCATCGAGAAACAGCGCAGCATCTTCGACATCAACGAACGCCACGAGATCGTTCGCCAGGTCGACGACATCATCTTCAACGAGCACCCGTACGCGCTGTTGTGGAACATCAACTACACGCGACTGCTGTACTGGCAGAAATTCGGCATGCCCGACACCATCCTCTCGAAGTACGGCGAAGAGACTTCGGTAATCGGATACTGGTGGTACGACGAAGACACCGCAGACGACCTGGCTGCGGCGCGTGAGGACACGGTGACGATGCCACAGATGCCGACAACCATCAATTTCGACGATATCTTCGAAAACGATTAGTCCTATCCGCCGACCCGGGCGCACAATAGTCAACTACCGCCGGTTCAACGTCCATGGAACGACTGGATTATTTTCTCAAGCGATTCCTGCTGATCTTTCCAACCTTCATCTGCATCACCTTCATCTGTTTTGCCATCTGCCAGTTCGTGCCGGGCGGCCCAGTGGATCAAGCGATCATGCGGATGAAGGGCATGGGCGGGGACACCAATCCGAGCAGCAACAACAGCGGTATCTCGGAGGAACAGCGCAAAGCCTTGGAGGAACATTTCGGCTTTAACCAGCCGATCCACAAGCGCTACTGGAAATGGGCCTGGACCAATCGTATCGGCCTGCGCATGGAGTCGTACAAGTTCCCCAACAAGACCGCCTGGCAACTGGTCAAGGAACGCTTCGCCATCTCGCTGATTTTCGGCATCCCGGGCTTCTTCCTCACCTATCTTGTCTGCATCCCGCTGGGTATCGCCAAGGCGCTGCGCGACGGCAAAGCCTTTGATGTCGTCTCCAGCCTCATCGTCTTTGTGGGCTACGCCATTCCGGCATTCGCCTTCGGCATGATCCTCAAGATGCTGTTCTGCGGCACCGTCGATCAACTGTGGGACTGGTTCCCGGTCGCCGGCTTCGTCTCCGACAACTACGACAGCCTGACGAAAGTCGGCAAGATCAAGGATATGGCGCACCACATGTTCCTGCCGGTTCTCTGTTACATGATCGGCAACTTCGCAGTGCTGACGCTGCTGATGAAAAATTCACTGCTCGAGGAAATCAGCAAGGACTACGTGCGCACCGTACTGGCCAAGGGCGGCACCTACAGACGCGCTGTCTGGCTGCATGCCGTGCGCAATTCTCTCATCCCGATCGTCACCGGCATCGGCGGCATCATGACCATCATGTTTGCCGGTTCCGTGCTGATTGAGCAGGTCTTCGAAATTCCCGGCATGGGCCGGCTCAGCCTCGAAGCAATCACCAGCCGTGACTATCCGGTGTTCATGTGCATCCTCGCGGTCACCTCGGTCCTCGGGCTCGTCGGCAACATCGTTTCCGATCTGTCGTACGTCCTGATCGACCCGCGTATAAATTTCAGGAAATAGCGTCGATGGCCTTGTTTCGACTAAATCCGATCACCCGGAAACGCCTGCGCCGGTTTCGCCAATTCAAACGGGCCTACTGGTCGTTCTGGCTGCTCGTCGTAATCTATGGGCTCAGCCTGATTGGTGAGCTGCTGTGCAACAACACACCGGTCATCATGCGGTTCGAAGGCGAAACCTATTTCCCGATCATCCGTTTTTATCCCGACAATACATTCACCGGCAGCGGCCACGATACACGCCCGGACTATAAGGCCATCAACGCCAGCGAAGCATTCCAGACGGGCGGCGAAAACTGGATGTTGTTTCCGCCGCATCCGTTCGGCCCGTTTGAAAGCGCCCGCATCGAAGACCTGAAAGAAGGCAACAAGGTCTACATGATCGTGCAGCCGAATCCACGCATCGGCACCGTCAACATCACCTCGAAATATGAAATCAAGAAAACCGGTGCCGACGCCGATTTTTTCTTCGACCGGAACCAGAAATCACTGCGGAACCTGACATTGACCGACTACTGGGTCCTACCCCAGTCGATCAAGAACGGTGTCGCCGCCCGGTTCCAAAACGAAGAGGCGCCCACCGTCGATACGGTTTTGCGAAGTACGCAGGGGATCGAGGCGACAGTCGCGCTGTCACAGTACAAGCCGCGCAAGCGGCCACCGCGCACTGTGCGACTGACCTTTCGTGAAGTGCCGTCGGGCGAGTCAAACGAACACTACACAATCAACCGTCTGGGAAATATCGCCGAGAAACCAGGCCGCGTCTGGAGCCGGCTGAGCGAGGAAAAGCGTGGAGAACTGACTGCGATGGCTGAAAAACGGTTCAACACGGTGCTTGACCCAATCAACGTAAAAATCAACGACCTCGAATACCGGTTCGTGTTCGAAAAAGAGGACATCGCCTTCCCCTACCGCCCCGCCACCAACCACCCGATGGGCCTCGACAGCGCCGGACGCGATGTCCTGTCGCGCATTATCTACGGCCTGCGTATCGCCATGACCTTCGGACTGGCGCTGGTGCTGATATCGATGACTGTCGGCATCGCTGCCGGAGCGATCCAGGGATACTACGGCGGTCTCGTCGATATCTTCGGCCAGCGGTTCACGGAAGTCTGGGCTGCCCTGCCATTCCTCTATGTGATGATCCTCATGGCATCGGTCTTCGGACCTAGCTTCCTGCTACTGCTGTTCTGCTTCGCGATCTTCAACTGGATCGGCATTTCCTATTATATGCGCGCTGAATTTTTAAGGCTGCGACATCAGCCATTTGTCGAAGCTGCCAAATGCATGGGACTGCCAAGCATCAAGATCATTTTCCGTCATATCCTGCCAAACGGTCTGGTGCCGGTGATCACATTCTTCCCGTTTTCGCTGATTGGCGCGATCGGCGTGTTGACGGCCCTGGACTATCTCGGCTATGGTCTGCCGCCACCCACCCCGAGCTGGGGCGAACTGCTGTCGCAGGCACAGGAATTCAAATGGGCCTGGTGGCTCGTGCTCTATCCGTTCGTGGCCCTGTTCGTCGTCATGCTGTTGTTCGTATTCGTCGGTGAAGGCGTCCGCAGCGCTTTCGATCCGAAAGCGTTTCAAAAAATGGAGTAGGCTGTGAGCGACGCTCTGCTGGAAATCCGAAATTTATCCGTCTCCTTCGATACCGACGAAGGCCGCATCCGCGCGGTCGACGACGTGTCGCTGGAGATTCGCAAAGGCGAGGTGCTGGGACTGGTCGGCGAATCCGGCTGCGGCAAATCGGTCACAGCGATGAGTACGCTGAGACTGATCCCATCGCCGCCGGGAATCATCGAGGCCGGCCAGATCCTCTATAACGATGCGGACATGTTACAGATCCCGATCAAGGAACTGCGGAAATTGCGCGGCAACGATATCAGCAT
>DPYP01000257.1:1701-6104 GCA_003545375.1 Lentisphaeria bacterium | reverse complement strand
CCCGGACGCCTACTTGTTCCTGGCACAGTATACGGTCAAATGCGGCGATGTCGGGCTCAAATTCTCCTGGCATCAGGACTCCGGCTATATCGGCTTCCCGCACCCGCCCACAATCAATTTGTGGTGCGCGCTGGATGACATGACCGAGGAGAATGGCACCCTCCACCTGCTCCCTTACTCGCGCGCCGGTACCAGGGAGTTGGTGCCGCATCGTCTTGACCCGGAGACCAATGACCTGACAGGATATTTCGGCGATGACCCCGGCGATCCGCTGGTGGTCTCCGCCGGGACGGTCCTGGCGTTTTCCAGCACCGTGTTCCATCGCAGCGGTCCCAATCGCACCCCAGCCATGCGCCGTGCCATCACCATTGAGTATACCAAACATCCTTTGATCAACCCCGAATCCGGGGAACAACTGCTGTGGGCCATACCGTTTCTGGCCGATGGGAAAACCGATAATTGTCCATTTATTACGGCGGGCCCGTCAGCATCGGAATGCTGACGCAAGCCCAACTCGAACAATTCCATCGCGAAAGCTTCCCCATAGCCCGCAATATCGTGCCGCGAGCTGTGACCCGGGATCTTCAGGGAAAAAGGTTGAGAAACGATATATTGAGAGCTAACGGACGTAACGCAGTGCCATTCGCTACTTGTCGAATGGACGAGGCGACATGCAAAAGGAGCTTGGTATGACCAAAAATGGCATTTCCCGCATGGCCGTGATTGCCGCGGTGTTGCTGACATCCCTGGCGGCGGATGCGGAACCGGGGATAGAGATGCTCCCGCAGGGCGACTTCGAGGCGGGCGTATCGGACTGGATACTGTGGCACTGCAAGGGCGCAGGCCCTGTCGGCGTCGTCTATTCATCCAGCGACGACACCCGTCCAGGCTCTGCTGGCAAACGATCGCTGCAGTTCGAGACCACGGATGCATTTGCCTGCAACAACTTCATTCGGGTACAGGTGTTCGGCCTGGAAGGCGGCAAGAAATACCGGATTTCAGCCTGGTACAAGATTGTCGCGGGCGGCACGCCGGACGGCCCGATCGAAAGCCTGATTGTCCGGCGACAGAAAAACGATACGAACCAGGACCGCGAGGATCTGTATTGCAATATGAAGGTCGAGGGAAAGTGGACGTACATATCCAGTGAGTTCACTGCCCAGGCATCCACCACGCCTGAGGATTTCTACAGCACGATGATAAGCTTCTCCCCCCAAGGGCAAGGCGGCAAAGGCGGGGTCATTCGGGTGGATGACTTTTCCCTGTGGGATTTCAACCCGACACCGGCCGCCGTCGAATCCGCTGCGGCGAAAGGAATCGTCAAAGCCCAGGCGATACAAGATGCCTGGCTCGCAACGCTGATGACCAAAACAGACCCGAACGCAAAGCGGTCGGCGGGCGTCGAGGCCGGGATGCTGGATGGATATCCCTACCTGCGCAATGAACAGGTAACGGTTTTGTGGGCGCGGGGTGAAAACGGCAGCGGCATGTTGAGGCTCCATGATTCGATATCGGAAAAGGAACTGCTGCGGATCGACGAGTCAAAGGCAACTGCGTGGCAGGTGGACGTGAAGAAAGCGGATGGACAGCGCCTGTCTTATACAAATGCAGGCGTGCCCTGTGAGGTGACCGTCGAGGCGGACAATGGTGAGGGCAAGCTCTCGTTCACCTGGTCTCTGGCGGACCTGCAGGTCACGGTCGTGGCACGGTTGAAGGCCGGCGAAAGCCTGGCGCGGTCGCGGATACTGGCCGAGGTGACAGGTGAAGGTACGGGACTGGTGACCGTGACGCATCCTTTGGTGTCGGGGATCCTGCCCATGACCAAGGGGGCGGCGGCGGACCAGATACTCCATACCCAAGCGATGGGTGACGTGAAAGAATCCCCGCTTCTTAAAGGCGCCCCGGTCGGCTTCAAGTATCCGGGAGGATCGATGCAGTTCACGGCGCTCCTGGGAGATGGACGGGGTCTCTACTGTGCCGAGGAGGACGGTCAGGCCAATCGGAAACATTTCGACTGGACGCCGGATGCGGACCGCAAGACGCTGACCTTTTCCATTTCCCACCCGGTGCTCAACTGGGGTGCCGAAAAAATGGTGCTCGACTACAGCAGTCCCGGCGACCTGGTGGTGGGCCCGTTTCAAGGCGACTGGTTTAACGCGGCGCGCATTTACCGAAAGTGGGCGTTGACGGCGCCGTGGTGCAGGAAGGGGCCCATCCATGCGCGGGACGATTATCCAAAGTGGCTGCTCAACCTGGCGTACTGGTCGAACAACCGCATGAACAACGAGGCGGAAATCGGTCTCGTGGACCTGCATCGGGAGTTCTTCAACCTGCCGAACGTCATCCTCCATGATTACGGTTACATGCCCGGTTACGACCACCATTCCAATCCCGAGTACCTGCCCCCGCGAATTGGCTCGGCGAACTATGCGCAGCTCGTGAAAAATTTGCGTGCGAAGGACATCCGGGTCGTGAACTACATCATCGGGTGGCTGTGGAACACCACACTTGAAAGCTACCGGATGGAAGATGGGAAAAAAGCGGGCTTGCTAATGGAACAGGGGATTGTGCCGGAGACCTATGCGGGCAGCCATGACCTGTCTGCAGGGATTTGTCCCGCCACCAAGGTGTGGCGAAATAAAATGGTTACACTCTCGACGACCCTGGTGGGGAAATACGGGGTTTCCGGCCTCTACTTTGACTATTTCACCAACCACACGGAAGATTGCTTCAACACCGATCACGGCCATGCCATCGCCGGCGGTGACTACTGGGCAAAGGCGGTGCATGGACAGTACGAAGACGTGCGCCGAGAATGCAAGAAGCTGGATCCGGAGATAATGATCAGTGCAGAGGACGCGGCGGAGTGGTGCATTGACGTCGTCGACACCGTGCACTCAGGCTCTGTTGCCTCCGACACCCCGGTTTATTTCGCAGTGTATCATGGGTACACACAGGTATTCGGTGGCGTGCAGAACTGCTCCACCCCGCAGACGCTCGGGCGTTGGTGGCTGACCGGAACCCAGAATGGGGAAAACAATATCATGCCCTGGCTGGGCAGTGGCCACTTTGGTGACATGGGGCCCTACTACAGAAAACTCCTGTGGTGTCACGCCCAGTTCGCCAGGCCCTACCTGGGGTATGGTGAAATGCTGCGGCCGCCGAAGATCGAGGGGGACCTGCCGATCCTGCCCGGCAGCCCATGCGGGCAATATCAGGCTGCCTTCCCGGTGCCGGCCGTCGCAGGCAGCGCCTGGCGAGCACCCGACGGGACGGTCGGGCTATTCTTTCTGAACTACGACAAGAAGACGCACAAGTTCACCTGGACGCACGATCTCAATGAGATTGTCGGCATTGGCCCCGACCGGAAATTGAAGGTGTCGCTATGGACACCGGAAGGCGAAAAGATCATTGGCGAATGGGCCGGTGGCGTCTTGACAAAAACCATGAGTATCGAGTCATGGGGCCTGATTGCTCTTAAACTGGAGGTGATACCATGAGGCGCGTCATTGCAGCGATACTGGTCCTGTCCGGTGCCGGGACGATGGTTGAGGCACAGGCATTGAAGGTTCCCGCCGGGTGCCGTGCAACAGCGGGTGCAAAGGCATCTTTCGAGGGCTACGCGGATAAGATCATCCACGACAAGACGGCCATGGAGATGATCCTGGTGCCGGCCGGCGACCTCACGATGGGGGGTGGCAAGCTGCCGCTGGGAGCGGGTACAAAGGCGTATCACGTGACCATAAGCATGCCGTTTTACATGGGAAAGACGGAGGTAACCAACGCGCACTACCGCCGGTTCGTCGAGGCATCCGGTTACGACGGCAAGGGTGACATAGACCCGGATCCCTTCTATGACATGTACCTGAGGCACTGGCGTGGGAAGAGCATCATGTCGCAGGAAGATGACTACCCCGTGGTGTGGGTAAGCTGGAAAAACGCGACAGCATTTTGCCGCTGGGCGGGCCTGGCCCTGCCCAGCGATTCGCAATGGGAATACGCCTGTCGGGCAAACACGACGACAAAATATTATTTCGGCGAGGACCAGGATGCGTTCGCCGACCACGGATGGGCCAACACCAGCAAGGAGTACAATACCCATTCGGTAGCCGGCAAGCTGCCGAATCCCTGGGGGCTATACGACATGCTGGGCAACGCCGCGGAGTGGGTGGCAGACGACTTCGTTCAACACTCCCAAGTCGACAGGTTCGGCAAACCGCCGACGGACGGCTCGCCGCGGCTCGACGGCAAGATGACGAAGGTGGTCCGGGGTGGCTGTTGGAGTTACCATCCGGTCCATTGTCAAAGCGGTTCACGCTATAACACCGCACCGGTCAATGCCAGTGCCGAGATCGGGTTCCGGACGGTTCTTGCGATTGATCACACTGCCGCCGTTGAATAAA
>DPYP01000257.1:0-1321 GCA_003545375.1 Lentisphaeria bacterium | reverse complement strand
CCAGGTTGGGCTCGACGCCCAGCCCCGGCTTTGTCCTGGGCCCGGATTGGGAAGCGACCTTCTTCTTACCCGATCTCGGCTTCCACGCTTCTCATATACCCGATCGTTTCAGTCAGAAGCGTGTCCAAATCGGGTTTCTCAGGTGTCGTGCCTTCGTCGACAATGCCGCGGAAAGCCATGTTGAAAAGTTCCCTCGTCATCAACGGCATGTATACAGTCATGTACCCGGAAAACCCTATTTCCTTCAGCGTTTGCATGATCGCCTTGACGTCGGCGTGGCCGGTTCCGAATTTGAAGTGGTTGGTTTCGTTCATGTGAAACGTCACAATGTGATCCTTAAAGGTTTTTATCGCGTCTGTAATCGAATTTTCTCCTATATTCATATGAAACACGTCGGGTTGAAGACCGATATTGTCGCAATCCAGTTCCTCAATCACCTTCATTGTTTCAGTAAGGGTATTCATCAAACAGGGATAACTTTCATAACAGTTTAACGGCTCAACGGCAACTGTTACGTTTCGTTCGGCAGCGTACGTGCATATTTTTTTGAGTCCGTCGACAATATTGCCTTTCAGCGTCTCTACAGGCAGTACGGAAATAGGTGCCTCGCTTGCGCCGGGCTGGGGGAGACAAAAGCCAAACACCGGGGACCCCAGATCGACACAGTAATCAATGGCCTCTTTCGCATACTCGACCGCTTCCTCCCTGGTCTTTTCATCCCCTCCCGCCAGGTCCCTGCCATCCCCTCCCCAATTGCCCAACACTTCCGGGACCGCCAGGTCGAGGGAATTTGCCGCTTTTCGCAACTGTTCTGCGTTGCGCTTCTGCGGGTTGTCAAATACGTCGATCCCATCGAACCCGGCATTCTTGATTGCCGCCAAGATGATTTCAGGTTCTTCGGCAAAGTCGTACCCAGAAAAGCCGAGGGTGAGGCCGGACACCGAATACTTAAAAGCCATGATACATACCCCTTAGTTGTAACCAGCGGAAGTTATCCTTTTGCAAGGCCAATCGCAATCTCAAAAGGGTAACCCCGGACGGAGTCCGATTCCGGATAAAGATAGATAACTCGATGACGTCGGCGAAGACACCTGCTTCTGGGTCATCCCCCATCCTAACTCAACAGGCAATCGTTTTTAATCGACGACGGTTTTCGCATCCAGTGATAGGAGAGTCTATGTTCCAGGTCAAGCGTTACGCTCACCGTTACCAAGACCGAAGAAACGACGGCGTTCCAAGAAAATATCGGCACTGATCTTATAACCTGAAACGTACCCATTCATCGGAGAACTTCGCCATGCGCAAACTCAATGTCCTTTTC
>DPYP01000108.1:1034-2572 GCA_003545375.1 Lentisphaeria bacterium | reverse complement strand
AACGACAGGGTACAGGTGGCGCTGATTGGGTGCGGCGGGCGGGGCACGCAGGTCACCGCGAGCATGGCCCGG
The DNA here is from genome assembly GCA_003545375.1 of Lentisphaeria bacterium. Classification (GTDB taxonomy): domain Bacteria; phylum Verrucomicrobiota; class Lentisphaeria; order JABSQK01; family CAJWLW01; genus CAJWLW01. Next base: position 2,500 of record DPYP01000108.1, on the reverse strand, counting down.
CGCAGTGATGTCGAGTGCTCTCAGGTGTGCGACATCCACGAGGAGCGCCTCGTCCGGATTGCCGACCACATGGCAGCACAGCAGGGCGGTCGGAAGCCGTTGCTGGCCCGGAGAATGGAGGAGGTTTTTGCCAATAAGGGCGTCGATGCCGTGGTAGTGGCCACGCCGGATCATTGGCATACGCCGGCTGCCATCCTCGCCTGTCAGGCGGGAAAGGATGTCTACGTTGAGAAACCGTTCAGCCACAACATTTGGGAGGGTCGCAAGCTCGTCGAGGCGGCGCGGAAGTACAAGCGTGTCGTGCAGGTCGGCACACAGAATCGCAGTGCCCCATACAACCACGCGGCACGGGAGTACATCCGATCCGGCAGGCTCGGCGATGTGCGCCTGGTCAAGGTGTTCAACCTCAAGGGCGGCGGGCCGTTTCATCTCGGGACAAGCGGTAGTCCACCGAAAGGATTTTCCTGGAAAACTTGGCTGGGACCGGCAAAGGCACGGCCGTATCACAGCCGAATCTTTCACGCTGGTTGGCATTATTTCTGGGACTACTCCGGAGGTGATTTGGCTGACTGCGGCATTCACCAGCTCGACCTTGCGCTGATGGTGATGGGCGATCCCGCCGCACCGGCTGCGGTGTCCGCCTCGGGCGGCCGTATCCAGCACCGTGGCGACGACGCCGAGGTGCCGGATGTGGAGATTCTGCAGTATGACTATCCCGGTTTTGTTATGACCTTAGAGCATTCGCATTTCGCCGGTGCAATGAGCAAGATCAACGGCAGCATCCGTTCGAGTGACAAGTTTCCGCACTGGCCACAGTGCGCGACTCGCATCGAGTTTTACGGCACGAAGGACATGATGATGCTCGGGCGACACGGCGGCGGCTGGCAGGTGTTCGCCTCAAACGGCAGGGTGGTGGGGCAGCAGTATGGCCGACATCCGGACCTGGAGCATCAGCGGAATTTTGTCGACTGTATCCGCTCACGCGAGTTGCCCAACGCGGACGTTGGGCTCGCGCAGGTGACAACGTCTGTGATGCATATGGGTAATATCGCGCACCGGGTCGGCAACCAAAAGCTGCGTTACGACGCCAGATCGGAGCGGTTCATCGACAGCGACCCGGCAAACCGCTTGGGCAAGCGCCAGAACATGACCCCTTATTCCGTCAAGGAAATCGTTTGAGGTCTTCAGTCAGCATTCGTGATAACGATGCAGACATAAGTAACAGGGGGGCTGCTAAAATCTACAACGGGGAAGATTCCAAGTTCCACCGCGACGAAGACGCCTGGGTATTGCTGGAGAAGTGACAAAAAAAGTGGTGGGGTGGGTTGGTTTAGTTGCCAGCGGCTTCCAGTTCCTTCTTGGTCTTGCCGCCGTGTTTGCGGAGGAGGCTTCAATCAACGTGAACCCAACTATATGGTGGCGTCTCATTCGCTGCGGAGACGGAAGAACTGCTGTCCGGCACTTGG
>DPYP01000108.1:0-641 GCA_003545375.1 Lentisphaeria bacterium | reverse complement strand
TTGGCCAAGCGCATCGGTAGACTCGAGCGCGAAGTTGCCCTTGGCCGGCCAGGAGAACTCGAGGTCGCTGCCGGCAAAATTGACGGCCAATGGCTGCGTCTCTATCACCATCTCGCTCATTTGCAGCTTGTAGAGCGTGCCGCGAGAGTTGCGGACGTAGAGGCTTCGGTTGGCCAGGACCGGCACGGTCAAGCAGGTGCCGGTGATGACCTTGGCCTTGGCCAGTTGCATAAAATGGCTCGGCGACGCCTCGGCGATGTAAAGATCACCGGTGAGGCTGAGTATGATCAGTTTGGCATTAGCAGCGGTGATAGAAGGGCAAGGAATGCTGTTTTTTGTCCACTCGGTTACGCCGGTTTCCATGTTGATGCAGCGGACCGTGTTGTCGCCCCAGGTCGTGCCATCGGCACCGTACAAATAATCGCCGATCACCACCCCGGCGTTTAAGTAGGTACGCATGTTGCGGTTCTTCCATTTGGAACTTGTGCTGGTGCCACTCAGTTCGATCAACTCGCCGTCGCGGGTGGTGGAGGTGAGGAAGATCTTGCCATTGTACAAAACTGGGTCTGCGGCATTGATGTCGCTCGATTTAAAGGATTTGGACCAGAGCTGCTTGCCCGTGGCGGCATTCACGCCATAGG
>DPYP01000504.1:0-6836 GCA_003545375.1 Lentisphaeria bacterium | reverse complement strand
AACAAGCCCGACTACCCGGAAGCGCACAGCAATATCATGGGCGTTTACCGGCAGCTTGGAAACTATGACAAGGCAATCGAACACGGCCGCGAAGCCGTGCGACTAAGTCCTGATTTCGTCAGCGCTCACTACAACCTGGGCATTGCCTACCGGCGCGCCGATCGACTTGACGAAGCCGCCCATCACTACCTGATCGCCCACGAGCTCGATCCCGGCGACGTCAAAGTTCTCAATAATCTCGCGGCCGCTCTCCGGATGGATGGTAAACTGGACGACGCGCTTACGTATATCGACAAGGCGCTGGCCATCGATCCTGACTTTGAAATGGCCAGGAAGAACCGCACCGATATCCTCCAGCGCTTGGAGTTTCAACAATTCGCCGGCCGTTTGCAGTCGTTTCTCGATGACGGTGCACTCGAAAAGGCACTGGCATGGTGTGACAAAGCGATTGAAGAAGACCCCGGTTTCAAGGCAGCGCAGGTTGCCCGAGTACGCATACGTCGAAAGATGAGAAATCGCAGCTTCGCTCATGCCAGGACCAGGCTGGATGCCGGCAAATCATCCGACGCTATCGCTGCGTTCACCGAGCATTTGCGTAAGTATCCAAACCATGCCGAGGCACATGCCCAGACTGGCGTGGCACTGCAGCGAACCGGTGAAAGTGCCGCGGCTGTAGGCAGTTTCCGTAAGGCCCTGGACCTCGGCATCCCAAGTCCGGGCGGGGTTTACAACAGTCTCGGCACCGCCTTGATGTCTCTCAATCGTCTACCGGAAGCGGAAGCTGCGCTCAAGAAGGCGATCGTCGCTGCCCCCAACCTTGCCGAAGCCCACAACAACCTGGGTGCCTGCGTCGGCCAGCAGCAACGCCTGCCCGAGGCTCTTGAGCATTTCAAAGAGGCCTTGCGTTTGCGCCCTGGCTACGAGGACGCACGCCGCAATCTCTCCCATCTCGAACAAATCTTAAATAATTAGATGATAAGTCATACCTAATTCGAAAAAATATTTTATATAGCAACAGGAAAAATTCAGATCAGGTATTTGTCGAGCAGGGCGCTACGAGGTTTCGGCGGGGTGCTCTCGAGTTCGGCACGGAGGATCTCCTCGTATCTGGGCTTGTCGGAGTTCTGATAGATGAGGCCGAACCAGGACTTGAAATGCTCTGCGGCATCGAAGGCGGCTTGGAGATCGCTGGGATCGTGCTCGCGGACTTCGGCTTTCTTGACGAAACGCCTTTCGGGGGTCACGCCGTTCTTGTGGGTCAGGAAGGTCATCCAATCAGCCTTCTTGTGCTGAAACGCGTTTGGATCGAAATGCGGGCAACGCTGGGAAATATGGACGAATGAAAAGCCGGTGTGAGCAGCGGCAAGCTTCAACGTGGCTACGAGATGGTCACTCATCCAATCCGCAGTGTTGGCAACGAACGAGGCGCCGATACCCAATGCAAACCGCAAGGGATTGATCGGGTCGAGATACGTGCCCGTCGGCTGGGTATTGGTCTTGTGCCCCTTACGAGTGGTTGGTGAGGTCTGGCTTTTGGTGAGGGCGTAAAGCTCATTGTTGAACAGCAGATAGACGCAGTTGACATTCTTGTTGATGCCGTGCAGCAGGTGGTTGCCACCGATACTGAGGGAATCGCCATCACCCGATTCGATGAAAATATTGAGGTCGGGCCGCGTCAGGATCAGCCCCGTAGCGAGAGGAATGGCGCGACCGTGGATGCCATGGATGCCGTAAGAGCGGATGTAGTTGGGGGTACGGCCGGAGCAACCGATACCGGAGATATGGACAGTGTCCGCGGGGTTGAACTGCTCGTCGACCATGACCCGCTTGAGGGCCATGAGAATACCGAAATCACCACAACCCGGGCACCATCGAGGGTCCTCGATGGCAAGCGATTTGATGGTCATTTCCTGCGGCCCTTCGCGAATGGGCACGGCTGCTGGCGCTTCAGATATCGTGCTCACAGAGGTACTCCTGGATTTTCATCAAAACAGATCGCGGCGTCAACGGTCGTCCCGTTGCCGGGCTGAGGGCACTGATAATATTCATTGCAGTTTCCATACGCAGTAACGATGCCAGCGGCGCCGGTTTCAGATCATCGCCATAAGCCAGCTCGACGGCCACAACCTTTTTGTACCGTTTGAAGATGTCGGCAAGCATCAGCGGCAGCGGGTACACAATCTTCAGATGCAGGCCGGCAACCGAAAGATTCCGGCTCTGAGCCACGCTGACAGCTTCGTGGATGATATCGCGGGCACTGCCCCAGCCGACGACCAGCAGGTCAGCGTCTTCCGGACCGAAAATCTCGGGCTCCTGCAGGGCGTAGCGGACAGCGTGCAGTTTGCGGTTGCGGATCTCGTGTGAGCGTTGCGCGCTGGCCGGAGAATAGGCGACCTCGCCGGCGGCGTCGGTGTTGAGCCCGGTGACCCGGCGCATCCCATCGGGCGTGCCCGGGGTGGCCTGATTGTCCTTAACCATTTCGATGGATTCCGGCAGCCTCTCGATGTAGAAGCGTTGCAGCACGTGGTCCGGGATGTCATCGATGGCTTCCATCTCGGTCACGGCCATTTTGTGCACGACCTCGAAACTGTTGGCGATCTGGAAATCGGTCATGACGATCACGGGGATCTTCAGTTTTTCCGTCAAGTACCGGGCGACATGCGGGGCATAGAAACAGTCGTCGACGTCAGCCACGCTGAGGACAATGGTGGTATTGTCGCCGTGGCGCCCAAAGATAACGGCCGGCAGATCGGACTGTGCGGTCTTGGTCGGCATCCCGGTGGATGGGCCGCTGCGCTGGGCGTCAATGACGATCAGCGGGATCTCGGCCATGGCTGCATAGCCGATGAACTCCTGTTTGAGCGACAGGCCCGGACCGGAGGTGCAGGTGATCGACGGGGTGCCGCCATAGTATGCACCGATGACGGCACCGACTGCAGCTATTTCGTCCTCGGCCTGGTGCACGATACCGCCATACGCCGCGAAATCCGCGGCCAACGTGTGCATCACTGTAGATGCCGGCGTGATGGGATAGCCACTCATGAACTTGATGCCGGCGTCGATAATGCCCGCGCTGAGGGCGGAATTGCCGTCGATGAGGATTTCTTCCTCGCGGCTGCGTGACATGGCGATCTCGATGCGGTAGTCGATGTGCGTATCGGCGTAGTCGTAGCCATTCCGGAATAGCGTGATGTTCTTCGCCAGTTTGCCTTCCGGCAGTTTGAAGAAAACCTTGCGAATTTCCGGCTCGACGAGCTCGCACGTGAGATTGTAGATGCGGGCGAGGATTCCCAGATAGTAAAGATTCTTGCCACTGTTCAGTGATTTGATCAACATCGCAGAGGTTGCGCCGATTTCGAACTCGACCAGTTCGTATCCGCGTTCGATGACCTGGTCAATGACACGCTGAAAATCTTCAGCGTTCGACTTGCGCAAACCGACGTCGAGCAGAATACGACATCCCGGTCCGGTTTCATGGTCACCGAGCCGCGTTTCCAGCAGGATCTCGTGAGAGGCAAGGATCAAGTCGGTATGGTTGCCGATGTTGCCGATCTTGAAGTCCGCGACGCGAATGATGGCACCGGACAGGGCGGCAGGGGTGCGCGGCGGCGGACTAATCTCCGCCGGGATCACCGGTTCACTATAAACGTGGACACCGGCTGCAGCGAAGGCACGAATGAGAATCTCGCCGGCCTTCTGCGCACCGAATCCAGCATCCATCAACACTTCAAACCGCGTGACATGTTGGTTCTCAACGACCGGTGTCACAGCTTGTTTTTCGAGTGGTTGATGCATTAGCAATATGCTCCCGAACAGGCGCCCAATTAGAGCTCTCCGCTTTCAGACAAAACAACGGGTTCAAAATGAGTAATATACAATAACTGTGGTAAAATGCGATCTATTGCCAGTGGATTTTGGCCCCTGACCATGGCGCAATGATGGGACTCATTTCGCCACCTTTTGAATAAATTCAAGATTTGTTCTTGTTAGCAACAAAACACGGAAGTATATTCGCCGTTTTTTAGTACACTTGAACGCGAAGACATGAATTAAGGGAGTTCACTTGGCCCAGCTCTTTCCGAGATGGACGAATTACGTTCCCGCACTAGTCCTTTTCGGCATGGTCTTCGGCGGCATCGGCACAGTCGCTCTGGTGTGGTACTATGGCTCGCCTCGCTTCATCGAGGTCGGCTACCGCCCCGAGCAACCAGTGCCATACAGCCACAAGCTCCATGTCGGCGAACTCGGACTTGATTGTCGTTACTGCCATGTGTCGGTCGAATTGTCCCACGAAGCGAATATTCCGCCGACGCAGACGTGCATGAACTGCCATGCCGCGGTCAAGCCCAAGAGCGAAAAGCTGCAGTTGGTGCGTGACAGTTTCGAGAACAACACGCCGATCGCATGGGTACGTGTACACAAACTTCCCGATTACGCCTACTTCAACCACAGCGTGCACATCAAAGCCGGGGTCGGCTGTGCCAGTTGCCATGGTAATGTTGGAGAGATGGAAACGGTTGAAGTCAAAGCGCCGCTGAGCATGGGGTGGTGTCTGGAATGCCACCGCGATCCGCAGCAGCATATCCGGCCGAAATCGGAAATCACCAACATGACTTGGGAGCCACCACCGAACCACGCGGAGCTCGTACAGGCTGCCATGAAAACGCTCAACCCTCCGCAGGACTGTTCCTCATGTCACCGTTGAGCCCCGAGAAAAAAAACGAGTCGAAGCCCACGTACTGGCGCAGTCTGGACGAACTGGTCGATGCCCCGGAATTCCGGCAGCAACTGGAGCGCGAGTTTCATGAGGGCGCTTCGGAGACGCCGGACGATGTCAGCCGGCGGCAGTTCATCACCGTCATGGGCGCGTCCGTGGCGCTGGCGTCGTTCACTGGCTGCCGCCGACCGGTCGAGCACATCGTCCCGTACGTCCGGCAGCCGGAAGAAGTTGTCCCCGGCCGGGCCCTCAATTACGCCAGTACCATGCCGCTGGGTGAGGATGCCTTCGGCGTGCTGGTGCGTTCGAACGAAGGCCGCCCGACCAAAATCGAGGGCAACGAAAACCATCCGTCGACGCGCGCCTACGATCTGCCTGGGCAGAACAAGCGCCCCACGCCCCGCGGCGCCGCCAACAGCCTGATGCTGGCCTCTGTCCTCGATCTCTACGATCCCGACCGCGACCCGCTGGTCGAGATCAACGAAAAAGATCGACCTGCGCATCAGCCGTACGGCAAAGAGTGGGACCGACTCGCGGAGGTGATCACTGGCGCCAACCTCGGCACCGGCGCCGGGCTGGCGGTCCTTAGCGAAGGGTTTTCATCGCCGACGATCGAGCGGCTGGCGAAGAGATTCGGCGAACGCTTTCCCGACGCCCGCTGGGTCACCTATGATGCGATCAGCAACGAGAACGTCTATAAAGGAACCGAGGCGGTCTTTGGCCGGCCACTGCGACCTGTGTACAGCTTCGACCGTGCCAGCACAGTGCTGGCGCTGGACTACGACTTGGTTCTGGGCGAAAGCAACAATGTCCGTCACGCCGCTGACTTCGCAAAAGGTCGCCACGTCAAGGACAAACACGAGGACGAAAAATCCGTCAGCCGCCTGTACGCTGTCGAAGGCATCTACACGCTCACGGGCGGTATTGCCGATCATCGCCTGCGGGTGCGGAGTTCGCAGATCGGCGCGTTCACCGCAACGATCGCCAACCGGCTCGGTATCAAGGCCGATGGCGCCGGCGAATTTGACAGCCGCTTCGTCGACAGCGTAGTCGCCGACCTGCAGACAGCCGCGGCCCAGAATCGAGCGCTGGTGGTCGCCGGACGGCGGCAGCCGGCAGCGGTGCATGCTCTGGTGGCAGCAATCAACGAGAAGCTCACAACGGCGGACAGCCTGGTGTCAGCGCCGCGCACCGTCCACTATGTCGCAGTCGAGGATACCCGCACATCGAGCACCGAAGATCTGACGGCGTTGGTCGCGGACATGGCCTCGGGCGACATTAAGTCGCTGATCATCATTGGCGGCGACCCGGTCTACAACGCCCCAGGCGACCTGGATTTTATCGGTGCTTTACAGCGAGTGTCGTTTTCGATGTGTCTGGCGGATCGGTTCAATGAAACAGCAGTTCATGTCAATCATTTCCTGCAGCGTTCCCACTATCTGGAAAGCTGGGGCGATGCGCGCGCCTACGACGGCACGCTCAGTCTGATCCAACCACTGATCGAGCCGCTCTACAAGAGCCGTACGACGGCGGAGTTCCTCAATATTGTGAGCGCCGGAAAGGATGTCTCCGATTACGACTTGGTGCGCCAGACGTGGAACGGCCTGATTGGCGCCATCGACGAAGGCGCCTGGCGCCGCATCGTGCACGACGGTGTGCATGCCGGCAGCGCCTATAAGCCGGTGCCGGCCAATCTGGTGACACGTCGGCTCGAAACGTTCCTGGCAAGCAATCCTGTGGCGCAGCCGAAGACCGGCATGGAACTGACTGTGACGGTTTCGAACTCGGTCTATGACGGACGCTACGCGAACAACGGCTGGCTCCAGGAACTGCCCGATCCGGTAACCAAGGTCACGTGGGACAATGTCGCGGCGATCAGCCCGGCAACGGCACACAAGCTTGGCATCAAGCGCAAGGGCCAGAAAGTCCGGGTGACAGCAGGCAAGCACAGCATCGAGCTGCCGGCGGTTCAGTTGCCAGGCCAAGCCGACGATGAGGTAACGGTCGAGCTTGGTTACGGCCAGGACATCGGCCGGGTCAGCCAGCAGGCAGGACGCAATGCCTACGCTCTGCGGAGTTCGCAATCGGACACTATCAGCGATGTCTCGGTTACGCTCGT
>DPYP01000332.1:0-6607 GCA_003545375.1 Lentisphaeria bacterium | reverse complement strand
GTCATTATCGACACGCTCCGCCAGATTGAGTCGCATCTCATGATGCACCACTACGATGGGTTCCTGCAGAAAGGACGTCTGCGCCGCGGTCGCGGTAGCCGCGTCTTTGGCTGATGACCAGCCACCATGCAGTCCTGGTCGCAGTTGCAGCCCTTGTCCTGGCGGCCCCTGGCTCCTACGCCGGCCGCTCTTCGGCCCTGGCCAGCGCCGAAGAGATCTACAACGTTCGGATCCTCGGCGCCAGGGGCAATGGCAAGACCAACGACACCCCCGCCATACGCTCCGTCATCAAGAGCGCTCCCGATGGCGCCATCATTTACTTTCCACCCGGTAACTACCGGTGTCATGGTCTCACGGTTGCTGACCGCGAGCGACTGATCTTTCGAGGTGCCGGACCGGGCAGCGTCATTGAGGCGCCGGATGCCGTGCGCGATCCGATAATTCTCAGTCTCGACCAGTGCCGGGATATCGTCTTTCATGATCTTACCTTCGATACCCGCGCGACCAACGTTACCGCACTCGCCATCAGTAACAGTGAAACGGTTCGGATCCGGGATTGCAAATTCACCGCGGCGGCTCCACAGCAAAGCGCCGGCGTCTATCTGCGCAACACAACCAACCTGTGGTTTACGAATAACCTGCTCGAGCAGCGTCATGTCGAGCATCAGCAGTTGAAGCGTGCCCGCTTCAGCGACAACATCTTCAGCGGTCCGTCGCGATTTGGTATCGTCATGCTGGCAGTCGACGGCAGTTCGTGCGAGTTGTTGACTATTGAGGATAATATCTTCGATGGCATGAAGACCACCGCCATTGGAATCTGGGACCCCAACAGCGGCAGCGCCCGAATTCGCGACGTCAAGATCCGCAACAACCAGATCGTCTGCCCGACAGTGACTGCGATGCCACCGATCAGTATTGGACAGGTACGTGGCAAGCCGGCTACCGAGAGTGTCTGGAAAAATATCACAATCGCCGGCAACAGCGTACACTTCACCGGCGTTGCCACGACGAGCCATATCATCGCGGTGGGGGGTGCCCGGACCAAATCATCCTATACCGGCTTCGTGATTCGTGACAACGATGTCACGGGTGGCGGCGGCAAGCGAAGTGGCATCTTGCTGCAAGGCCTCACCGATGCGCTGGTGACCGGCAACAGCGTTGCAGAAGTTGCTGTCGGCATCGTCCTGGGCAGAGGCTCTAAACGCTGCCTGGTAGTCGACAATCGAGTCAGCACGATCAGTGACACTGGCTACCGGCTGGGGGACACGGCCGGCGAAAACGTCATGGTCGGCAATCACTGCGTAGGCAAAATTCCGGTACCATATGACTTCGAAAGAAAGCAGGCCAATGACCGTGTCGAACGGACCAACCTGCTGCGTCTGCGTTGATGGCGCAGCGTCCGTAGAGAGACCCCCCGCAAGGCAGAACGGCCCGCTTGCCCGGAGAACTTCGCGTTGCACAGAAATGTTGTGCTATACCAAAGCGCTGATATCGTCCGAACCGAAACTGTAGCGTTCGTTGCAGAAATCGCAGTTCACCGCCAGCGTCTCACCCGTCTCCGCTGCCCGGCGTAATTCATTCTTGGGTATGGTGCGCAGCACCGACCGGGATTTGTCGCGACTGCACCGACAGCGATATTCGGGGGTAGCGCTGGACAGTGAAACGATGTGGGCGGGCTCCCCGCAGACACACCGCACGAGATCCTCGAAAGCATTGTCGGCAGTCAACGGCCGCGACATCAACTTGCGAAACGCCTGCTCGCCGAGCCGCAGGCGCAGCACCTCGAACATCTCCAGATCGCAGTCGGGCATCGCCTGTACCATAAAGCCCTGGCAAAGCTGCACCGGCTGCTGGACATCGGCAACGAATTGGACCAGGACGATCATGCCGGTTTCGATCTGGTCGCTGGTCGAAAAGAAATAGGCCAGATCCTCGACGACATCAAGAAGTCCGGCATCCGACACACCGGAGTTGAGCTGGCGCACGGCGTTCGACTTCACAACTCCGACAGAGCCGCCGGCGCCACAGATTTCCCCGGCCTTGTCGATATCGCAAAGCGAAGTGGTGTTCATCATGCCGCGCACGTCCGCCTGCGCTCCGACATCCACCAGTACAGACTTCAATGCACCGTCATATTTCCAGTGGATCGTCATGCGTTCATCGTCGTCGATCATCGTCGATGACAAGACGCTGGCAGACAACGCCCGGCAGAAGATGTGCGCCGCCACCGGGTCGCAGCCATGGATGAGCACCGCCGCATTACACAGTGCCGTCGTCTGCGCATAGGAAAAGCGGACGTGGCAGTCGGTGATCACGCCGCGATACAGCAGGTCTCCGGTGGCAACGGGATCACTCATTCCTCGGCCGCAATGATCCGCACATTGACCTGCGCGTTGAGTTTGGTCTCGCCGCTGGCAGTTGCCACGACGACGGTAGCAAACGACAGGGCCTTGTCGGGCACGTAATTTTCGTCCAGGCTCACGGTAAACTCCAGCGTGTCGCCCGGTGCCAGTTCCTCTGCCTCTGGCCCATTCAGAATCACCATCGGCTTCGTGCTGCCGCCACCGATCAATTTTGCCGTCTCTGTCCCGTTGTTCTGAATCACAAAAGTTTTCTCGCGACTGTCAAAAGCGCCATTCGAAAATGTAAACTCGATTCGCTCCGGCGTACACTTGAGAACCGGCACGACATCGGCAGCAATAAAAAACGGCAGGCGCGGTGATCGCGTATCGTTGCTGAGGACATGGACGAGCTTGCGTACAGCGCCTCTCTTGCCTTTGGGATCGAAACTGATATTGATCCAGGTCGATTCGCCCGGTTGCAGCCTATCCCGCTCCAGATCCCCCGCGGTGCAGCCGCAAGACGGCTGCACTTTTTCGATAATCAGTTCCGCGGTACCCGTGTTCGTTGCCTGGAAGCGAGTGGTGACAGACGCCAACTCACTGATCTCACCAAAGTGATGCTCTCTGCGGTCAAGCTTCAAAGTTTGCGCAGCGACGGTCGCCGACACGATCATCAAAATCAATAAACTAGGAAATCTCATAAATCCACATCCCTCCCGGGGACCGATTCAAATTAGCCAATGCAACCGGTGGCGCAAGTCACACAGCCGTATTTGTTACGTTGCAGATTTGCAAACCTCGGTTGCAGGGCAAAGTTCCGGCAACCGCTCGGTCGTTCGTCCCTCGACCGACCGGCCGCCTGCAAGGATGTTGGCGACGTCTCTTGGATTATGGATATTTCGACGAAACAAAGTTAGCCGCTCTCGCCAAAGGCCGCAGTGCACTCGATGTGAAAAAATCGTCGAACGCCATGGCGGTATGACCGTAGCGAACGCAGAACCGGAGACTGGCGCCACCTTCATTGTCACAATATCGGCTCCATAACCGATCTAATCGACTCGCCGAAGGACTTTGCATGCTTGAAACTATCCGCTGGCTGCCCCGCGACAACAGCCCATTGCCAGGCAAAGTGCGTATGATCGACCAGACGCAGTTGCCCGAGCGCTGCGTCTTTTTCGAAACCGACGATCTCGACGAAATCTACGATGCCATCAAGCGCCTCGTCGTACGCGGCGCCCCGGCGATCGGCATCGCAGCCGCCTACGGCCTGGTGGCATCGGTGCAGCACCTGGACGGCAACCGTGACGAACTACTCACCGCAATCCAGGCCTCTGCGGACCATCTCGCCACCGCCAGACCGACCGCCATCAACCTCGCCTGGGCACTCGGGCGGTGTCTTGCCGCAGGTCGCGACTACGCGGCAACGCCTGACGCAACGGCCGATGGCCTGAAAGTGCGGCTGTGGCAAGAGGCCGATGCGATTCTCCAGGAAGACATTGCGATGTGCCGCCGCATCGGTGAGTTCGGTGTCGAGCTGTTTGCCAAAAACACGCGCGTACTGACTCACTGCAACGCCGGCGCCCTGGCGACCGGCGGTTTCGGTACTGCCCTGTCGCCTGTTTATGTCGCCTTCGAGCGCGGCCTGGCTCCGCACGTCTATTCCAACGAAACGCGACCCTTGCTGCAGGGCTCCCGGCTGACCGCCTGGGAACTGCAGCGCGCCGGCGTCGACGTCACTTCGATCTGCGACAACATGGCCGGGCAGCTCATGCGTGAACAACGCATCGACGTAGTCATCGTCGGTGCCGACCGGGTCGCTGCCAATGGTGATGCCGCCAACAAGATCGGAACGTACAGTGTCGCTATTCTGGCGCAATATCATCGAATTCCCTTCTATGTCGCGGTGCCGTATTCGACAATCGACATGTCGATCCCGGACGGCGACGAAATCCCCATCGAGCAGCGGGCACCGGAAGAAGTCTCATGCGGCTTCGGCCGACGTACAGTCCCGGAAGGCGTCGGGATTTACAATCCGGCATTCGACGTGACACCGAACGAACTTATCGCCGGCATCATTACGGAGCAGGGCATTCTGTGGCCGCCGTATGTGAAAAGTATCGCCGCGCTGTTTGAATAGCGGCCCCGCGCCCTACGGCGAGGCCGGGCTTCTGCTTCCACCCGTGTACCCGAACATCCATGATTCTACACTATGGGGGCTCTATTTGTGCCCTTACGGGCCTGTCTCTGAGGGCCTCGCTCCTTTCACTTATATTCTGAGCCAGTTCCTGATTATTTTATCCCCCTTCCAAATATTTCCCGGCATGTCACAAAATTCCCACTCGTTCGGATTGATCTCTTATAGCAGCGAAATACCGAGGCCGGCATCCCGCGGCAACGTCAACGCCAGGTCGTCAATGTGCTCGCGGATATCAGCCAGATCTACTGGCGTCACTCCGGATTCGATGATGTTGCGATTGGCCTCGTTATCGAACGTCAGCACATGTTTGCCCAGGGCCACAAGCTCCCGACAAAACTGCTCGGTATTGCTGCCGGGCGCAGCGTGATAAACAAAGATTCGCGTCGCTACGGCCGCCACAAACCGGTTGCGCTGCTGCGCCGTCTCCGAGGTGATCCGCGTGACGTCTTTGGCAAATGGCGAAAGCAGCAGCAGGCGGCCGGCGGCGAGAGGCTTCCGCAGCTCCGGCGGCATGCGATAGCTGTCGATACCTCGGGCCGGGCAATAAATCACCGGATGCGGACTCCGCAATAGGGTCGGCAGGCATTCTTTGACGACGGGTGAGTGAAACCCGCTGATGACGACAATCCCGAGGTCCCGGAGTTTCTGCACCAGATCATAAGTCTTGACGATCAGGTCACCCGGGCACCGGTTCGAGCAAAAGATCGCCAGGCACGGGCGTGACAGGATGGCGGGATTACCGCGGGCAGTGAAGGTGTCTACGTCGGCGTATTCATGAATACGCAAGTCGAGGTTGGGCAGAACAACCGTGTCGGCGGTGTAGTCGCTCATCAACGTCGCTATCGTTTGCGGGGGAACCTGAACTTCACGTTCTTCGAACTCACCATGCGGCCCTTGTCCGTCTGTAGTTCGACACGCAGGATGGCAAACGTACGCAACGGTCGCTTGTCGACCGGAATCTCTTCAGGCTTCGCAATACCGATGGTGTAGTTGCGCGCGTCACCCGGCTCGAAAACGACATCCATCTCACCCTCGATGTCGAGGGCCATTCCCTTCTGATCGATAGTTTTGAGTTTCAGCGCTTTCTCTCCCATGTTGCGGAGCTCGACTACCCGGGTAGTGCCGGTGTAAACGCCGGCTTCAGCATCAAACTCCAATTCGATGATCTTCGGTGTAACCTGAAGAAAAGGCCATACGGTGGCTGTGAAGGTGATGGTGCTGATTTTTGAGTCTGGATCGTTCGAAGCAATCTTGATCGCCTTTGATATCAGCCCCTCGTAGGTCGCCGGCAAAAACTGGATGGTAAGGCTGGTGGATTCGCCCGGTTCAAGCATCTTCTTTTCAAGCTTGCCAGTCGTGCAGCCGCAGGTGCCTTTGACGCGTTTTATTTCCAGCTCGGCGTCGCCAGTGTTGGTGAGGGTCACGGTCTTGTATACAAGATTAATGTCATTAATCTCGCCAAAATCGAATGTCGGTTCGTCAATGGTGAGGGTTTGTGACTGTACATCGACCACAGGCAGGAGCAGGCAGACAGCAAGGATGACTGGAAGTCGCATTTTCTGTTTCCACTGGAGTTATACCCGCGGCAGCATGACAGAAAAAACGGCCGTCATATACGGTTGCGGGAGTTCTTTTGCTCATAATATACCGACATCGCACCGCAAAACCAAACGCCCGGGGCTGGCAGGGGCATTCACAGCACAACTGCGTTCACCGAAAACGACAATTACACCTCGCACATAGTCGCATATGTCTACGAATACACCCTACCCGGCACTAGATATTTCGCAACGCCACCGGCCAATCAGTCCTCATCTCCCGCGAGTGTCGTAGTAGTCGTGGTAGTCGTGGTAGTCGTAGTCACTTGAACCTCGACAGGCTCAGGCAACACGGCGAAATCGATCTCGAACGGTTCGATGGTGAACAGCCAGTGGGCGAGTTGGTGCTTCAAAACGATTCCCTGCGGCACAACGCCGTCGCCGGGAATCGGATCTTCGAGTTGAATTTCCTCAGCTTCTATATAGCCCGGCGAATCCGCGAACGAGTCGTAGTAGAATACGACACCGCG
>DPYP01000156.1:300-5207 GCA_003545375.1 Lentisphaeria bacterium | reverse complement strand
ATCGAGTTACTTGTAGTCATCGTGGTTATCTCCATCCTTATGTCGATATTGCTGCCTGCCCTATCGGTCTCTAAAGAACGAGCGAAGCGAATTTTATGTATGAGCAATCTGAAAGGAAACGGTCTATCCTGCAAATTGTATTCCTCCGATAACGCGACGGAGTATCCAAGGACCCGACGGGACTACCCCATCTTCATGACCAGGAACAGCAGCTCACCCGATTTTTCAGGCACGCCGATGACGACGGAGCTGGCCGAGTACGGGATGATCAGAGGTACCGTCCGCTGCCCGTCCGTGTCCCAGCTCAACCTCGGTGGCGGTAATTCCTTCCCGGATGGTGCGGTCCCTGCGACCTTGAGTCATTGGCCATCCGACCCAGCCACGGCCAACGGCAACGGACTGATGACGTATTTCTACATCGGTGGTGCCTCCATCCTTGACCCGCATGACTACCCGATCGGATGGTATTGGCATGGCTGGCACGTTGGTTTTTGGCCGCAATTCGACGCAGCAGGCGGCGATCGTGTGCGGCCGTGTGTTCGCGAGCGGTTGATCGACAACCCGAGCAGGAATCCCCTCATGTTCGATATTTCCTATACCGGTGTTCCCGCCTTCACGCCAAGTTCATATCCGGCGGAGTCGAACCACGAAGGAGGCGACGGTCTGACCGGTGTCGGCATCAACACGCTTTATGTCGACGGTCACGTCAGCTGGGTCGCATTGATCGGGGGGCGGGGGCCTAACGGCTTTTTCGGTAAAGATGCCGGTGACAACGAGTTTCACCATTAATCGAGACTTCGCCGAAAATCCTCCGGCACCTCGGCTGCAAACAGCTGTATCGTGCCGAACGGTGAGGCGTTGTAGATCACGTACTTGTTGTCCGCAGTAAAGTACGGATCGGGCTCGAACCGCGAACACCCGGCGATGCCGTAATTTTGGCAGTCATGCACCAGTGCCCGGCTCTTCCCTGAGGCAAAATTACCGATGACGATTCGAATCGGCCCCGGCTTGCCGTCGATCGCACCAGTTGCCTGGAAGTCCGCGAAATCATCACTGACGAAGTATTTCCCGCAGCGCGATACCGAGATGTGATAAAACCACGAATCCGGCGCTGGAAAGACCGATGGCGCTTCGTCGCCGGGCGCTGCATACATCAGGTTCCCTTCCGGGTGCCTTGAATCATGCCGGCGTTTTTCCCCATCCCAGGTCACCGTGCAGGCAACCATGCCGGTATCTGCCAGCCATGTCATGTGCCCGGTCGATTCGGCTGTCCATGGCTTGCCGAACGGCAGACGCAACGGTTCGTTGGCTGCCAGCTCGCGTACCAGGACGGGGACGCCCTGCAAATCGCTGTCGCCGGCAATCAGCTGATACAGCAGCCTTGGCGGCTTGCACAGTGAAAGCTGCCCGTGCGGATTACGGTTCTCCGGGCAATCGACGAGCACTTGTCGCTCGCCGGTCTGCAGGTCGATCGTGCTGCAGATGAAGTGGTCGCCCTTCGCCTCGGTCATCAGCAGGTACCGGTCATCTGACGATATGGCGCCGATGCCGCCGGTGATCGCGCCTGCCGGCAGGATCTCCTCCTTTACCAGGGTCATCAGCGAAATGCGCCGCAGCGAACCGTCGTGCATCGGATAGTAGGCCCATTCGCCCCAGGACACGTGCGCCACCTCCTCCGACGGTACGTCGGGTTCGATCAGAGTCGTGTCGCGTGCTTCGAGATCCGCAATCAGCAGTTGCCGACTCCGCGTGTGCATGTCCAGGGCACGGAAAAAGATCAGTCGTCGGCCGTCGGGTGAGCCGTAGGGTTGCTCACAGTAAATGTTGTGGCTCATGCCGACGCTGGTGGTCATGCGGATGATGCGCGAGCCGCTGTCCGGGTCGGTTCCCCAGTCGCAGGACTCACGCAGATGCGGCATGTCGGCGTCGAGTGGGCGGTAGGCGTGGAAACTCATTTTGCCAGTAGGTTCAGAAGTTCGGAGATGGCGGCAGTCTACTCGACCACACGATATAGGAACGGCCGGCGGAACATGCCGCCGAACTGCAACACATTGTTACAGCGCACAGTGATATTGTTGGCGCCCGGTTTGAGTTTGCCTGACAGGTCCACGTCCCAGTCGAACTTGTAGTCGTTTAGCCACCACAAGGTATTCCACTCCCGATAGCCGATCATCTCGCCGTTGACCCAGAGCCACGATTCGCTGAACAGACCTGGAAAATGGATGTGCACCTTCCCGTCTGTATCGGCCTGCGTGACTTCGATATCCGTCTTGTACCAGAGGTGACCGGTGAAACTCTGCCAGTCCGGGTGCAGGATCCCTTGCGCCGGCGGGTACAGATCGGTGCTGACCATCTCCCATTCGGTTGTCGGATAATCTTTCCGGCGGTCCGGCGTCCGGTAGTTGTTCTTGTTGGCGTGCCAATATGTCAGGTCCGCCTTCTTGTACCCCCAGCCACGACCGAGGCCGGTGTCGCGAGGGTCTCGGTGGAAAGCCCATTCCAGCGGTAGCCTCGCTACGAGCGATCCCGTGGTGCCGTCCGTGAGCGCGAGCAGATCCATGTACTGCTTCACTTCGCCCTGAAGCCATGCCGGGCTGCCGCCCGGTTCGTTGGCGGAAGAGCCCGGCCCAATGACGCGCGTCGTGAATGTCGAATTCATTTCAGCCATTTCGAGACGTGACGCCAACATCCGCATACCCGCCGCCGAGGCGCGCTTGTAGTCGGCATCGGTCGATGCCGCGAAGACCATCTCCATGTAACCCGACAGTGTGTCGAAACTGAGCCGGACGAAACGCATGCGCTCCAGCACCAGCTTCTCGTTACGGGTGAGATTGTCTTTCCGCGCCAACACCCTGGCGGCGGCCTCGGCAACTCTGATATGGCCGCGCAGCGTTTCCATAACCTCACGTGTATAAATCGCCGGTGCTGTCATGTACTCGTGCTCGGTGACGATCGTCTCTTCCCACGCCTTGTAGATGGTGTTCCAATATTTGCCCATGGGGCCGGCAATCGGTCCGTAAAACTTCTTATAGAACTCGGCGATCATCCTGTCGACATCCGCCTCCGGATCCCACATCAGCTGGCCGCGGATGTGCAGATTGGTGAATACTTTGGCCATAGCGTTGCGCGATTCCGTACCGATGCCGAGGATGCCGGCGTCGCGATAGTGCTTTACATCATGCCGAAACGCCATGTGCGACGGGTTCGGGATGTTGCGCCACACCAGCATGCCCTGGTCATAGTCATAGATGCATACCCGCCCGTCCATGATCTCCGACCAGCGGTACATCATGTCGCGGTACTCCTGCTTCGGTGGACTGACGACGCTGTCCATGCCGTGGTTCGGATCGATGTCGATCGGCGCCAGCCACATCACCATGTTGTCGGGCACCTCATGATTCCGCTGCGGCGGGATACTGACATTCACATAGGCCATGCCGCCGATCACCGTCTTGCTCTCCGGGTAGCGCTCCTTCATCAGCCGGCCGATATTGGCATAGAACGCCATCATCGGATCGGTCTGCGAGGTCTTTACGAAATACTTGTCCTGAAGGTTGGCGTGCAGCTCGGCGTCCCGTTCGGAGTCATTCGTGTACGCACCATCATCGATGGCCAGCGAGATGGCCGATGCACCGCCCTCGATCGCGGACGCCATCTTGTTGAGGACATGCTCGGCAGTCTCGAGCTCGGAGAACGGGACGTTGAACGAGGTGCCGCCTTCCGGTGCCAAATCCTTGGTGTAGTGCATCAGCGCGTGTCCCATGCCGGGGGCGCGTTGGCTGCTCATGAAATTGCGCCGTTGGAATTCGGCCTGGCCCTCAGTCGAGCCGTTCCACGAAATCCAGTAGTGCCGGACTTCGAATGGCGAGCCGTAAGCATGATCCAGATCACCGATCGCCAGCCGCTCCTGTTCGGGTATGCACTCCCCGATCGCCGTCGGCAGGTACCAGCGACACCCCCACATGTGCAGCAGATGCATCACCGCGTAGTAGTGCGACTCGTCGTTGTTGCCGGCCAGATAGACGCGGTTCCCGTCGCGTAGTACGACAATGCCGTCGGCGCGGAGGAATGGATCCTTCTTGAGCACTGCCTGCAGCTTCGCGTTGAGCGCGGGCCTGGCTTTGAGCGCCTCGCTGCCGACGTACAGGACCGGCTTGGGCCGACGCATCGCATCGGCGGTGTGGACGACTGCGGGTTTCGCACCGGACATGAGTTCGATGTACTTTGCCAGGTCAGTTGCCGCCTGCTTCTCCCAATGCCCGGCGTCGGCAGCAACGACGATGCTGGCGGCGGTCCTGCCGTTGTCGGCGACGACGAGGTCGGCTGCCCGGACCGTGGTAGAAAGGAGCAGTGTCAGCGCGATGACGCGGTACAGATGTCTCATTGATGACCTTTCTGGTTCGTGAATTTTGGGTTGCCAGCTGTGAACGTAGTCCGGCGTCGGACGGTTGCAAGAGTCGATAGCAGTCGAGTAATAGAGCGTCGCGAGGACGGGGTTTACGTCGGGTGATACTGATACCATTTTACTCCGTCGACATCTGCAATAGAATGCGCATCGCAGCGAACGCCACGCAGGTTCCTTCGGCGGCGGGTGTCGACATCGCGGAGGACATATCGGCGATTCTCGACTATGTCGAAGGCCTGATCGGCCCCGATTTCTTCCTGATGGCCTCCTCCTTCTTCTGCAAGTACCTCGGCAACAGAACGGAACTCCCCTGGCATCAGGATGCTCAGTTCTGACCGCTCTACCCGCACCGGGCTGTGACTGTGCGGCTGGCGATCTTCGATACGGACAAACAGAACGGCGCGATGCGTGTCGTGAATGGCAGACGAAAATGAACCAGTTCTATGCCGATTCTGTGCGCTCCAACAGGGCGTCGATTTCCTTCATCTCACCGTCGTTCAGC
>DPYP01000156.1:0-173 GCA_003545375.1 Lentisphaeria bacterium | reverse complement strand
CTGGCATCAGGATGCTCAGTTCTGGCCGCTCTACCCGCACCGGGCCGTGACCGTGTGGCTGGTGATCTTCGATACGGACGAACAGAACGGCGCGATGCGCGTCGTGAATGGCAGACGACAATGAACCAGTCTATGCCGATTCTGTGCGTTCCAACAGGGCGTCGATTTCCTTC
>DPYP01000369.1:6740-20878 GCA_003545375.1 Lentisphaeria bacterium | reverse complement strand
CTGGCGAAGGCGATGAAGTTGCCGATGTCTTCCGGCGTCCCGATGCGGCCGCTTGGGTGCATCTCGTGGATCCGGTCCAGTGTCGTCTGGCGGTCTTCCTGTGAATCGAGCCACACCTGTGTCATGCCGGCAAAGATGAATCCCGGGCTGACCGCGACCACCCGAACACCCTCGCGCCCGAGGTCCTGCGCCATGCTGCGGGTCATCGCCACGATGCCGCCCTTGACCGCCGCATATGCGCCCAGGTCCGGAATCGTCGCCGTGGCATGGACGCTGGCGATATTGAAAACCGCTGCGTTCTCGGATTTCCTGAGCAACGGCAAGGCTGACTGAATCGTCAGGAACAACCCCCGCAGTCCGACATGGTGCGTGTGGTCCCATTGCTCCAGCGTCGTCTCTTCCATGTTCGTGAAGTATTCGACGGCGGCATTGTTGACGACGATATCCAGAGCGCCAAACTCCGCCGTCACCTGCGCCATCATTGCGCTGACTGCATTCGGATCTGCAAGGTCCGTTTCCACGAATAAGCCGCGGCGCCCGAGTGCGGCTATGGCATCCGCTGTCGCCTGTCCACCCTCGGACTGTATATCGACAACGATGACGTCGGCGCCGGCGCGCGCCAGAACCATTGCGATCCCTTCGCCGATGCCCTGAGCTGCGCCCGTGACCAGCGCGACTCGGTTGTTCAATGAAATTTCCATGAATGGCCCTCGATCAGTTTAATGTTTCTGCATTGGTCTTTATCAGTCTGTCCAACTCCCATTCCTCTCAATCCGCTTCCAGCTCCACAAAATAATGCAGGTTATGCGGATTGTCCGGATCATGGCCGACGGCGATGGACTTGTAGCAGGCCAGGAACTGCAGTGCGGGCATGTACAGAATATCGCGGATGCCGTCGGGCAGACCGGTATCCAGTTCGATCACGTAATCCGCTGCCGCCCGCAGTTCGTCGGTGGCGCGGTCGCAGACCAGCAGTACCTTGCCTTTCAGTGTCTTGATGTTGCGGACGAACTCGGGGTAGTGCGCCTGTCCCGTATCCGACATGAGCACAGTGACCAGCATCGCATCGTCGACATTCGAGATTGGCCCGTGCTGGTAGTCCAGCGTCACGTACGAGTCGACCGGCAGCAGCACGGTTTCTTTGATTTTCAGTTGCGCTTCGCGCGCCAGGCCGTAGTTCGGGCCGCTGCCGAGAAACGCATATTTGCTGATCGCCGCGTCCTCGCTCAGTTCGCGTCCGGTTGTTTCGAACGCTGCCATCTTGTCGCGTGCCAGCGCGGGCAGCGACTGCAAGCCATCGATGATATCCTGTCGCCCCGTACAGACCGCTGCCAGGTAATATCCGGTCAAGACCATGGCAGTCAGTGATTGCGTCGTCGTGATACTCTCCTCGTGTGCCTCCTCGAGGACCAGCACGATGTCGGCGGCGTGCGCCATTGGGCTGTCAGCGAAACAGGTGACCGCCAGAGTTGCGGCGCCGGCCTCGGCCGCGGCCTGCTGCGCCCTGACGCTCTCGGAGGTGCTGCCGGACCGCGAGTAGGTGATCGCCAGTGTCCGGCGCGACGGATTCAGGAAGGCATCGCGGTTGAGCATCAGGTCGGACGCGTGGACGGCGCGACAGGTCTTGCCGGACAAGCGCTGGCAGAACGGCGCTACGGCGTGGGCGATATTGAGACCCGAGCCGCAGCCGGAAACGACAATCTCCTCAGCTGCGTCCCACAGTTCCTGCAGTGCTGCTGCCTGGTTGTCGATGCGCGGAAAGACCCCTTCCCAGGCGCTTGCCGAATTGCGTGTTTCACGAAGGGTATGTTGGCCGACAGTTGATTCTGGCATGTTGTTCTGGGGTTTCAGGGTTCGGTGTTCAGCGTTCGACGTTGGCGTTTTTTGACAGGGCAGGGCGGTTCTCGTCGGCTATCGGCAGACCCAGGCATCGCACCGCTGCGGCGCCCCATTCATTGCCGCGTTTTGCCGCGTCGTCAAGTGTGGCGCCGCTGCAGATGGCGCTGAGGAAACCGGCATTGAAACAGTCGCCCGCGCCTGTCGTGTCCACGACCTCCACGACCGTGCCGGGATGATGTCGAATTTCCCCGTTGCAGCGGCTGTACGCCCCGTCGGCGCCAGCCTTGACAATAATGCCTGTGGCATTCTCATCGAATGCCGCCAGCGCGTCCGGTACGGTGCTGCAACCGGTGATACCGGTGATTTCGTCGGCGTTCGGGACGAACCAGTCGAGACAGGGAAGTGCCGGGAGCAGGTCTGAGATATCCCACGTATCTGCCGGATCACCGCCCATGTCGAGCGAGGTGGTCATGCCGTTGGCCCGAGCGTCCTCGAGCAGTTGCCCGATCGACGGACGTAACCCGATCTGCAGAAAAAAAGAGCCGAGATGCAAGTGTTCCGCGTCTGCCAGATAGCCTGCAGGAAAGTCAGCCAGCGTGTTGCTTTTGAGTGTACCGAGATCGGTGATGAACATGCGGTCGTTCGGGTACGTCAGGGAAACAGTGATGCAGGTGCGATCGCGATCGGTCCGTGCGACAGTGTCGGTGTTCATGCCGTATGACTGCAGGGTCGACACCAGGAAATCGCCATAGAAATCATTGCCGACACAGCCGAAAAAACGCACCGGTACGCTGGTGCTCGCGAGGATGATTGCGACGTTGGCGGTTGAACCGCCGGGCGCCATGGAGCGCTCGGTGCCGATGATCTCCTTGCCGAACGCCGGTGGTACGGTCATGCCGGACAGGATCAGGTCGACATTGAGATCCCCGAGTACGTGGATCATCGGTTTTCCACTGCTTGCCAGTCCTTGGCGAACTGTTCGAGCCCGGCATCGGTCAGTGGGTGATCATAGAGTTGATCGAAGACCGCCGTTCCCAGGGTCAGTACCTGTGCCCCGGCGCGTATCGACATCATCACGTGATTCGGAGTGCGCACGCTGCCGATGATGATCTGCGCGTCGAATCCATACTCGCGCATCATTGCGCGCGTGTCCCGCACTACTTCCATACCGTCCGCACCAGTGGCATCGATGCGCCCGACAATGATGCTCACGTAGTGTGCGCCCGCTTTGCACGCCAGCAGCGCCTGGTTCAGCGATGCCACCATTGTCAGGTTGATCCGGATATCTTCCCGGCTGAGGATCGAAAGCGCCTTGATCCCGTCGCGGGTCATTGGCAGTTTGATCACTGCGTTCTTGCCCCAGCTCGCCAGTTGCCGCGACTCCGCGACCATTTCGTCACAGGTTGTCGACATCGCTTCGATGCTGACGTCTCCCGGCACCAGTTCGAGAATCTCTCGCGCTACGGGCTCGAACGGTTTGCCGCTCTTCATGATGATCGACGGATTGGTCGTCACACCGTCGACAACGCCGGAATCAATCCGGGCGCGGATTGCCTCGACGTCGGCTGTATCGAGAAAGATTTTCACGGATCCCCTCACCGGTTTTCGAATGATTTGACTGTTCTATGGAAGAAAAATGTACTGTACTGTTGAATCGTGCCAAGATAAGCGCTGAAATGAAGAGCGTTTCTTGTGGAACGATCGTCTTCGGCCATTCAGCCGGGCGCTCATGACCGGTCGTGGCCAATCGCTTCCATCAACTGAGCCAGCGTTACATACGCCCCCGGCGGGTCGCCCAGTTCTCGGTAGACGGCATCTGCTTCGGTGAAGTCTTCGTTGCCGGTGTAGCTGCTGATTGTCACGATGCATGGCATGCCGGCGCTCCTGGCGGCGAGTAGTCCGTTGCGACTGTCTTCAACCACCAGGCACTCCCCGGCAGCCAGGCCGAGCTCGGTGCGTGCCAAATTGTAGATCTCCGGGTCGGGTTTCTTGCGCGAAACGATGTCGCCGGCGAAGATGCCTGCGAACCGGGCGCGGCGTTCAGCGCCCAACAGGCGTTCGATGATCAGTGTCACGGCGCGTTCGTTCGATGTCGAGCACACGGCCAGGGTCAGGCCGTCGGCAATTGCTTCGTCCACCAGCCGCGCCACACCGGCCCGCAGAGGCAGCTGTCCGTCTTCGATAATTTGCATGAACAGATTGGTCTTGGCCTTGTGCAACCCCTTGATGAAGGTGTCACGATCATCGATGTCCGGCGGCCAGCCGGCCTGTTCGAAATAGTGGTGCATGCGTTCTTTGCCGCCGGCGATGGTGAGCAGTTCACCGTAGGCTTCGATGCTCCATTCAACATTGAGCCCTTGCGCGACGAAGGCGCGGTTAAAGGCGATCCGGTGGCCGTCGCGCTCGGTATCGACCAGCACGCCGTCGCAGTCGAACAACAGTGCTTTAATCATGATCGAAGTCTTCCAGCAGTGCCTTGAGGCGGTTCAGGAACTGTGCGGCGAAGGCGCCGTCGACACCGCGATGGTCGGCCGCCAGGGTCAATGTCATCATGTCCCGCACGGCAATTGCGTCATCTATCGGTACGGCGCGTTTCTCAACGGCGCCGACCGCGAGGATCGCACATTCGGGCGGGTTGATGATCGGAATGAATTTGCTGATCCCGTACATGCCCAGGGAGGTGATCGTGAATGTACCGCTGTGGCTGGGATCGACCGTGCCCCGGCGTGCGGCCTCGGCGATTTCAGTGCTCCCGGTGACGATCTCCGACAGGCTGCGCTGATCGGCCTTGCTCAACACTGGCACCAGCAATCCGTCGTCAACGGACACGGCGAGACCTATATTGATGTCCGGCTTGACGATCAGCTTCTCGGCATCGACGTGGGCGTTGATCTCGGGGAACTCGCGCAATGCCATCGCCGCTGCCTGGGTGATCACGTGTGTTGCGGTGATTTTAAGGCCGTGTTTTTCGCGCCAGTCCCGGCGCCAGGTTTCTGTTGTGGTCATATCGACGTCGATGAACAGGTAGAAGTGCGGGATTGTCTGTTTGCTGGCTGTCAGGCGCTGGGCAATCCGTCTGCGGAGTCGGGAGAATGGGCGGACATCATCGTCGTCTGTCGGTTGGAGAATTGCAGCTGCGGATTTCGCAAGGTCGCGATTGATGATCCGCCCGCCGGGGCCGCTGCCGGTGATTGTTCCCAGCTCGATACCCTGCTCCGCTGCCCGTCGACGGGCTGCGGGCGATGCGGTCATGAGGGTTGGTGATGCCGATGGTGCGGGCAACGGCGCGGCAGTCTGCGGTACAGCCGCCGTCTTTGGCTGTGCCGCGGGGGCAGCGTCCGCGGCGGGAATGGATTCGAGCGTTTCGTCCTTCGCACCGATGTAGGCGATCGGTTTGAAGACCTCGACCTCTTCGCCTTCGCCGTGCAGAATTTTCAGCAGCACACCGTCCGCATCGGCTTCAACTTCGAAGCTGGCCTTGTCGGATTCCACCGTCGCGATGACGTCGCCTTTTGATACTGCATCGCTTTCCTGCTTCAGCCATTCGACGATGATCGCGGTGGGGATATCCTGCCCGACCTGCGGCATGATCACTTCGGTCATGACCCGGCTCCCAGCATCTGGGCGCCCTGGCCGGCGCCGCCGAACTGTTCGATGCGGCTGCTGAACACTTCCAGCAATGCCTTGTACTGCGCCTCGATCAGGCGCAACGGTTCGTAGTCGGATGGGTTGTCGCGATTGTAACCGACAAAGCCGTCGACGAAGGCGTGCTTCAATTGCGTCGAGATGTTGATCTTCGCACAGCCGCAGGTGATGGCGCGCGTGAATACATCATCGTCGAGGCCGGTGCCGCCGTGCAGTGCCAGGGGGACGCCGGTGATGCGATAGATCTCTTCGATGCGCTCGAAGGCGACCTGCGGCTCACCTTTGTAGTACCCGTGCGCCGTGCCGATCGCCGGTGCGAACACCGCAAGCTCGAGCTCGGCACAGAACCGTTCGGCGTCTGCGGGTTCGGTCAGGTGCGCGTCGCGTTCGTCGACAAAGATGCCGTCCTCGACTCCGACAATCTGCCCAAGCTCGGCCTCGACGCCGACGCCGGCGGCCCTGGCCATATCGACGACCTGTTTCGATAAGGCCAGGTTCTCGTCGAACGGCTTTGCCGACGCATCGATCATCACATCCGTCCAACCGTTTTCGATACAGCCGCGGATCATGTCGAGGTCGTGACAATGGTCCAGGTGAAAGGAAACCGGTACCGATGTGTTCGCCGTGATCTCCTGCATCCAGCCGCCGAGCGCGGCGTGTCCCCAGTACTTGATTGTTTTCGCCGAAGTCTGTGCGATGACCGGAGCGTCCAGTGCTTCTGCTGCTGCGACGATCGCTTTCATCGAGTTGTAGTCGACCGGGTTGAAGGCGCCGACGCCGTATTTGTTGGCAATGGCGTGCGGCAGAATTTTCGTCATACTAGTCAGTGGCATGGCATGATCTCGGATTTGCGGATCTAAGCGTATACGGCGCGTTTGACAGCGGCGATGATGTCGTCTTCCTGCGGTACGCAGGCGGCTTCCAGTGTCAGGTTGAAAGGGATCTGGGTGTTGAGTCCGGCAACGATCTCGATCGGTGCGTCGAGGTAGTCAAAGGCTTCCGCCTGAATGATCGAGGCGATGTCGGAAGCAACGCCGCCACGACGCACAGCTTCCTGCACGATGACGACGTGCTCGGTCCTGCGCACGGACTCGAGGATCAGTTCTTTGTCGAGCGGCACGAGAGTTCGCGGGTCGATAACCTCGACGTCGATGCCTTCCGCTGCCAGTTTGTCAGCGGCCGTCAGTGAGCGTGGGATCATGTTCGACCAGGCGATCAGTGTGACATCGCTGCCGCTGCGCTTGATGTCACCCTGTCCGAACGGAATCAGGTACTCGTCGGTTGGTACGGGGCCTTCGTTCATGTACAGCAGTTTGTGCTCGATGAAGATCACCGGATCATTGTGGCGCGCGGCAGTTTTCAAAAGACCCTTGGCATCGTGCGGGCATGACGGCATGACGACTTTGAGTCCCGGGATATGGTAGAAAATCGCTTCGAGGCTTTGTGAGTGCTGCGCGGCGACGCCGTTGCCCGTTCCTCCCTGCGTGCGCATGACGAACGGCACACTGCTCTGGCCGCCGGTCATGAACTTCAGCTTGGCTGCCTGATTGATCACCTGGTCGAGTGTCAGCAGCGAAAAATCGATGAACAGGATCTCGACGATCGGTCGCATCCCGGTGAGCGCCGCGCCGATGCCGGCACCGGTAAAACTGGCTTCGGCGAGGGGTGTGTCGATGACCCGCTTTTCTCCGAACTCTGCCAGCAGCCCGGCTGTGACCTTGTAGGAGCCGCCGCGCTCGGCAATGCCCTCGCCCATGACAAAGACCGTGTCGTCGCGGCGCATCTCTTCTACGAGCGCTTCGTTCAACGCGTCGCGGTACATCAAGGTACGCGGTTCGTTACTCATCCGTTCGCCTTCACTTCTTCGAAGAACTCAGCCAGGTCCGGTTCGGGGCTGTCGATCGCGAAAGCGATGGCGTCTTCGTTGTTGGCCTCGACCCGGGCGTCGATATCGGCCACCTCTGCCTCGGTGGCGCCGGCGTCCATCAAGTACTGCCGCGCCACGATCAACGGGTCGCGTTCGAGATAATGCTGCAGTTTGTCTTCCGGCAGATAGAGGCCGGGATCATTGACATGATGTCCGCCCTGGCGAAAGGTCTTGCACTCGATCATGACCGGGCCTTTGCCGGCCTGACAACGGCCGACCGCATCCTGCATGGTATCGTAGACTGTGACCACGTCGTTGCCGTCGATCCGGATGCTGTGCACACCCATGCTCTGACCGCGCTTGTACAGGTCCAGATCGCGCGTCGTCTGTTCGATGGGTGTCGAGACTGCATACTGGTTATTCTCGACGACGAGCACAAACGGCAGGCTCCAGGCGGCCGCCAGGTTGAGCGCTTCACCGAAGGTGCCGTTCATCACCCCGCCATCCGACGTAAAGCAGGCGGTCACCCTGTCCTCGCCGCGGATCGAGGTTCCCAGTGCAGCGCCGACACCCAGTGGTGTGCCGGCACCGACGACGCCATTGGCGCCGAGGTTTCCGGCGCTCATGTCGGCGATATGCATCGAGCCGCCGCGGCCGCGGCAGTAGCCGGTGGCGCGCCCGAGCAGCTCGGCCGTCATTTTGCGGATATCGGCGCCGCGCGCAATGCAGTGGCCGTGGCCGCGATGGGTGCTGGTGATGTAGTCCTGCTCCCGCAAGGCGGCGCACACGCCGACCGCAATGGCCTCTTCGCCGGTGTACGGATGAAAGTACCCGCGGATCAGTCCTTTGCGGTAAAGTTTGATTCCTTCCGACTCGAACACGCGAATGGTGTAGATCGTTTCGTAGAGACTGGCGAGCAGCGTCTTGTTCTGTGTGGTCACGGGGAATGCCATGGCATGAATACTTGTTGAAGCGGGCGATTATCTTAACTAGAAGAGAACAAAATTACAACGTGGGAAGCTCGCAGCACGAGGCTTTTCGAGTGAATGTTTTTCCGTCTGCTGTAACGCGCAGTTTTCCGAACGAGCACTCTCAATCACGAGCGTAGCTTTCACCGAGCGTACCCTGTACGGCGGCAGTCTGCCTCGCCCCTGGGGCTGCGGCGTTTCGGCAGGCCGACAGCAGGATCAACGGAAAATCGGCCACCGAGCCATCTTTCTCCATGCCCGACCTGCGGACACAATTGTCCAACGTCGGCTTTCTGCAGCATCCCAACGTTGCAGGGCCTGCCCCGGCCGGCCGGTCCTGACACCTGCAAGCCAATGTTATTGTCTTTTGATTGAAAACAAAAATCACGGTAGCGGGTAAATCTCCATTTCCCCGCTACCGTGTTTTCGTGATAAGAATTTTGCTGCTGGCAACCGGGGGGGCTGTTCGTTATATTGATTTCGGATTTCGGACACGGATTCGAAGCCGGGCACGCAAGCTAAAGGCGGTTGGATAACCCAACAGGAATACAGGCATCCATGTTTCTTGGTATCAATACGCATTTTATTATGAAATTCGATTTCGAGGCGGGACTGCAGTTTGCGCAGGACCTCGGCGCGAAGGGAATAGAGGTGGCTGCGGGCGGTCAATTCTCCAAGGAATACTGTGATCTCGACAAACTGCTTGCGGACGACGGCGAACGACAGCGCTGGCTGGATACGTTTGCCCGGTACAATCTCGCGATCTCCTCGCTCAGTTGTCACGGTTCGCCGCTATCGCCCAATGAAGAGATCGCCTCGGCCTACCGTTTTCAATTTCGCCAGGCCTGCGAGCTGATGGAGAAGATCGGCCTCCAGCGAATGACCCTGGTGGCCGGGTTGCCCGAAGCCGCCGAGGGCGAGACTTGCCCGGTGTGGATTACCCAGCAGACGCAGGAGCCGAACCTCAGCTTCTGGATGGACACGCTGCAGTGGCAATGGGACCAGCGCTTGATCCCGTACTGGAAAGAGCAGGCCAAGGTCGCCGCCGACCACGGCGTCACCCTGTGCTTCGAGATGCAGCTCGCTGATATGCTGAGCAATCCAGTCAAGCTCAAGCGGTTTCACGAGGAAATCGGCCCGGTCGCCGCCTGCAACTTCGACATTTCGCACATGTGGGCGCAGGGTATCGACCCGATCACCGCACTGCGCTATCTGGGAGAGCTGGTGCAGCACATCCATCTCAAGGACACGTATATCAACGACTACGTCTGCCGCCTGCAGGGCATGAACAACACGACTTCCTCACGGCAGCCCGAGGACCGTTCGTGGCTCTTCACCCAGGTCGGCTGGGGTCACGACGAAGCGACCTGGCGCGAGGTCATTACCACTCTTCGTTTTATCGGGTACGACGACATACTGTCGCTGGAAATGGAGTGCGAGTATATGGACGTCGAAGAGGGGCTCAGGAAATCGGCGGCGTTCATCAAGCCGATCATCTTCGAGCAACCGGTTGGCACCAAATACTGGGAGTACGCCGAGTACCGCGGGCAACGGCAATTCGAGGACGAAGACAAAGCATGAATGTGCAACTCGAGTTCGTTGCCCACGCCTGCTTCCGCTTGTGGCAGGAGGGGCGTCCGACCATTGTCATGGACCCGTACACACCCGCCACGGTGCGGCTGGAAGATGACGGCAGCCGGCTCGAGGCGGATACGGTGATCGTCAGTTCGCTTACGGACGCGGCGCACGACAATGTGCAGCTTGTCGCCGGCGATCCCCGTGTGATCAATGCGCTCGACGTGGCGCGCGACGGGGTTGAGGCCATTGTCAATGGCGAACCGCTGATCACCGTCCAGGCCAAGGAGCATCCCAACCACAATGAGCACAGCCCCAACGACAATGCGTTGTACGCTTTCAAGGCCGGTGACCTGTGGATCCTGCACATGGGCGACCTGGGCTATGGACTGACGCCCGAGCAGCTGGCGCCCTTCGTCGGCCATAGCGACGTGTTCCTGGTCATAACCGGCGAGGCGAACACGCCGACTCACGAGGAGCTCGATCCGATGATTGATTTTCTCCAGCCGCGCTGGGTCGTGCCGATGCACTACAATATTCCGCCGCTGTCGTGGGGGATGAGCCGCATCGAGAAGTTCCTCGATGCCCGCAGCAGTGATCCCGTGGTCTTCCCGCGCCATCACACGTTTGCCCTGCCGCCGCCCGAGCTGAAACCGGGGCACCCGACGATTGTCGTGCCGGAGCCCTCCGGCTATACCGCAACAGCGGGGGAATGAGGGGGGGCACCTTTGTTACGGCGCCGGACACGTGAGATGACGATTTATTCGCTGGGATCTGCGACTCGGTGTTTTGCACCGCGATCAAATAACGAAAGGTAGTCTCTGATGAGTTCAATCAACAATGTCGAACGTTTTCGCGAGCGGCTGGAGAATAACCAGATTTGCGTCGGCACGTCGGTGCAGGTGTGCGATCCGCTGATGAGCGAGGTGGCGGCGGAAGCCGGCAACGATTTTATCTGGATCGAGATGGAGCACTCGCACATGTCGCGGGCGGATGTGATGGGACATATCATGGCGTGCCGCGGCACGCCGACGGCGCCGCTGGTGCGGGTCTCGCATCCCGACCCGAATCTGATCAAGCCGTACCTGGACATGTGTCCCGCGGGAATCGTTATTTCCATGCTCGAGTCGGCGGAGCAGACGGAGATGATCGTCAGGGCCTGCAGGTATCCGCCGAAGGGCTTCCGTGGCTTTGGCCCGATTCGCAACATGTACGGGATAGATTCTACCGCAGAGTATCTGGAAAAGGCGGATGACCAGATCCTGATCATCGCCCACATCGAGACGATTCAAGCGGTTCGCGATCTCGACGCGATCGTGCGGATTCCCGGGCTGGACGGCATCAGCCTCGGCCGCAACGATCTGTCGGGCACATTGGGCAAGCTCGGGCAGCACGACGACCCGGAGGTGCTCGAAGCGATCGACACCGTCATCAGCAAAGGTGTCGAGGCCGGGCTGCATGTCGGTTGTTCGATCGGGTCCGATGTCGATCAGGTCGCGGAGTGGCGGGCCAAAGGCATGAAATGGTTCGCGCTCGGCGAGGAGGTCGGCTACTTTTTCGACGGCACCAAGGAAGTCGCCGATAAAGTGCACGCGCTGGCGTGATTCAGGTTTCACGTGTCGTTGGGGGCGTTGGCATTCGACCTTGCAATGGGTGTGTTTGCCTGTGCCTTTCGTCCTTTCTCCCGTCTGAAGCCTGCGCTGGTTTCCTTTCTCCCCCCTGAAACTTTCCTGCATGACCGACATCGTCCACTCCCGGGATTACGAACTGTTCTGCAACGGACGTCTGGCCGATCCGTATCCGTTCCTGCATGAGTTGCGCAGCGCCGAGCCCGTTCATTGGTGTGAGCCGTGGAACTGCTGGGTGGTTACAGGCTACGAGGACGTCCAGCAGGGGCACCAGGATTTGCGATTGTCCTCGGACAAGGCCCGGGTCGCGATGAGCGCACTGCCGGAGGCGTTGCGGACCCGGGTCGATGCCTTGGGGAAGCATCTGGCGCTTTGGGTGTCGCACACCGATCCGCCGGATCACAAGCGCCTGCGCGAGGCGTTCCGGCAGCCGTTCATGGCGCGCAATATTCCGGCGATGCGCGACCGCATTGCGGCGATCGCCAATGAACTCATCGATGCCGTCGGACCGAGCGGCCGGATGGATATCATCGGCGATTTTGCCTATCTCATGCCGGTAACCGTGATTTGCGAGCTGCTCGGTCTGCCGCTGCAGGACATCACCCGGTTCCAGGTGTGGGTCGACGACATCGTGGCCTTCACCGATGCCGCGGCATCACGCCGGCCGGACACGGCGGAACAGGCTCTCGCGGGTCTGACCGAACTGACAAGGTACTTTAATGAAATTATCGATCGCAAACGCGCCGCGCCGGGGGAAGACCTGATCAGTGCCTTCCTCGCTGCCGGCCCTGAGAGTGCGGACCTCAACGACGAGGAGCTCCTGGCGATGTGCGTTCAGCTGCTGGTTGGTGCCCACGACACGACGTCCGGCTTGATCGGCAACAGCGCTCTGTTATTGCTGCAGCGCCCGGAGGTCGCCGACCAGTTGCGGGCCGAGCCCGGGCGCATCGAATCGGCTATCGAAGAGTTTCTGCGTTACGAGGGGCCGTCTCCCCGCAACTCCCGGGTCGCAACGGCAGACATGGAAATCGGCGGGCAGCAGATCCGCAAAGACCAGACGGTTGCCTTGATGATGAGTGCCGCGAATCGTGACCCGCAGCAGTTTCCCGATCCGGACAGGCTCGATATCGGCCGCAGCCCGAACCGCCACCTGGCGTTCGGCAGAGGCCCGCATTTCTGCCTCGGCGCGCCCCTGGCCAGGCTTCAGGGGCAGATCGCCGTCTTGTCGATCCTGCAAAGACTGCCCGGTCTTCGAGTAGTTGACGGCTCGACACTCGAGCAGCCACCCTGGGGCCAGTTCGCCGGACTGCGCGTACTCAACGAATTGCCGGTGGTGTTTGGAGAAGGGTAAATCGTGGGCGGTACATCGGTCGTTGCCCGCCGGTCACTTTGACGGTGGCAATACGCCATGGGCCGTCTGCCCGGGCACGGTTGGCCTGTACGGAATGCAGTCCAAGCACCGGGAATGAAGAGTGCCGCGGCGCGTCCAGCCGCGCAGAGGCCGTGTTATTCGACCCGGGAACAATCTAAAGAACTCAAGTTTGTCTGCAGTCAACGTGGACTGTGTCATTGCAGATCGAGCTGTCCGGACTCGAGCAGATAGTCGATTGCCTCAACGAAAATTTGTTCGGTAGTGTAGCGCGGCGCATAACCAAGAAGGCGTTTCGCTTTGTCGATACTGACGCACAGCGACATGATGATGTGCTGCCGAATGATGTCGAGCGACTGTTCGCTTACGTGTTCACCCATGGCCTGGAACGGCACGAGCTCGATGTTCGATTCCTTGCCGAACAGCCCGGCGACAAATCGTGTCAGCCCCAGCAGGCTCATTGCATACGGCGCCACCGCGCTGAAGCTTTGCCCCAACGCCTGCTCGCGATGGAGCATTGCCAGTTCGAACATCTGTGCCACGTCGTCGCCGTGGACGTGGTGCAGGGTTGCCAGGCCCAGGTCCGGCAAGTGCACGGTTTTACCCGTTGCCAGCTTTTCGTAAACGCCGACGCCGTCGCGGGAGCCCTGCGGATCGATCGGCAGCACCTTGCGGGCACATATATGGCCGGGGTGAATGACTGTTGCGGGAAAGCCTTCTTCTTGAAACTTCTTCATTAGAAACGTCTCGATCTCGACCTTGCCGCTGCCATAGGAATCGATCGGTTTGCGCGGAAAATGTTCTTCGTACGGGGCACGTTCCGACGGGCCGTAGGCCCATATTGAACCACAGTTGATGAAATGCTGCACCCGGCCCTTGAACGCCTCGTACATGATGCTGTTTTGCTCACCGTTGTAGCACAGCAGGTCCATGACGACGTCGGTCTCGATGTCAGCCATCCGCTTGGCCCACTCGCCGCTTGCCGTCTCTTTTCCACGGTCGGTGGAGATCCAGTTCACCGCCGGCCACGCTATGTCCGGATTAGTATAGTACGGCTCGGGCCTGCGGCTTATGACAGAGACTTCATGGCCGCCCTGAACCAGCCGCGGCACCAGGTGGCTGCCGACCGTGCCGGTGCCACCGATTACAAGTATTTTCATGTGATTCCCCTTCCTAAGTTTGCTGAGAAGATAATGCGTTACGTCCGCAGGCAACCAATTCCAATGCTTATCTTAATACCATTCGGG
>DPYP01000369.1:0-6356 GCA_003545375.1 Lentisphaeria bacterium | reverse complement strand
TTTGAGCTGCCTCAAACGAGCAGTTCCAGGGGCCCGGTTCCGCCGGCCGAAATAACATCACGACAACGACGTTTTAGCATCGAACCGCAGGTGAGGGCAGGGCAGTTGAGTTTTGGCTGATGGCTACTACAATAGGGGATGACTGAAATGGATAAACTGGACCGCGACGGTTTTCTGCTTGTTCCGGGCGCATTGGACTCGAAAACCGTCAATACCTGGCGCGAGATGTTGTACCGTCGCCATGCTACCGGGGTGCACGATATCGCCAATTCCGTCGGCAACTATGCATACGATCACTTGCTGGGAGAGGAGCCGGAACTGGCACGGCCGCTTATCGGCCACGGCAGCGTGGCGCCGTTCCTGAAGGAGACGTTGGGACGGCAGTGCCAGCTGCGCAGCTTCCGGGCTCATCTCAACCGGGCCGATTACCTGCAGGAGTGGCATTTGGATTTTAATCAATACTGGCACCAGAAGGAGGAAGGGCGCCATGCGGCTGAGGCTGTCTGCATGAATACGACGTTCTACCTTACCGACAACACACCGGAGACCGGCCGGTTGCGGTTTCTTCCGAAATTCTTCAAGAACCCGGTGCCCGAAGATGTCTTCAAGGACTGCCGCTACACCGAGGACCGCGACAATCCATTTCAGAAATGGTGCGATGCACAGGCGCACGTGGACCTCTATCCGATGGCCGGCGATGCTGTGGTGTTCTTCTCACACATCCCTCACCAGGGCGCCAAACTGGGCGATGATCCCGACGGGCTGATACGCTGCAATATTGTGCTGCATTATCAGGCGAACCCGATGTTCCCGGGCGTTGGATTTGTGTCCAGCTCAGTGCATACCCTCGAAACGCTCGGCTTTGAAGGGTCCTTTCCCTTCGCGGCCTCGTAAGCGTAGATCCCCAGCGTCCTGTCTATATACTGAATATCGCTACTGCCTGCTTATGACCAAGAATTTAGCAAATTCAAGGGTGATATTCGACCTCAATATCATCCGAATTGGTGTGCAACGGGCGTTCTTGCATCAAATATCGCGGATACTCGCAATTCTTATCGAGATCTAACTAGAAGCGGTTTTTTATCAAAAATATCTAAACAAGAAATATTCAAAGCGGATTCTCCAAACTATCAGCTTAATGAATGACCCCTATTTTTCATTGCCATAGAAATCGATCGTCTGCTCGTCGAACGGGACGCCGGTGACGTCGGCGATCTGGTCATCGATCGTCCGGATCCTGATGCCCGCCTGCCATTGGCCCGCCTTCTGATTCAGGCGAAACAGGATCCGGTTGCGACCTGCCTTAAGGTCTATTTCTGTTTCGCGCGCGGTGCGGATGGGCGGCCCCTTGGCATCGATCGTCACGACACGCTCGCCATTGACCCAGACGACAAGGTTGTCGTCGCCCTGTGCCTTCAGCAGGTACCGGCCGCCCGTCGCCGCCTCAACCTCGGTACAGGCGTAGAGACTGACGTCCGACATGCCATCGAACTTCCTGCCGGAGAACATTCTCCCGAAATCCATGATGCAGAAGTAGTCTGTAAACTCCTCCCGGTACTTCAGCCAACGGACCGATTTGCCGCCGAACGTGTAAGTGTCCTGCAGCGGCTCGTCCGCCTCCGGCGCTTCACTCTGCTCGACCTTCATGAACGGCAGCGGCCCGAGCACGGACCAGTCATACTCACGGAAGAGGACGATGGTCCGCTCCTGGATCACCCTGGAGTCGACAACAAGTTCGCAGCGCAGCGTGTACTCCTTCATTGCCAGTGGTCGCGGCAGATCGAGAGACTCCGGGAGTTTGGTGAGGATTTCCGCCGAGGTAAGCGCGATATCGTACGATCGCTCACGCCGGCGGCCGTCCGGGAGATCCAGGCTGGTATTCAGGGTCGCGTTGATGTCGTCCAAAACGTTATTGCGGAGGAACACCGCCATCTGAGGGTCATCGCCTGCGGAAATCGACAGGGTGCTGGCACGGAGGCTCATGGTAACCGGCGGGATACTGTCCGGCAACAGGATGCGGACGCCGTGTCCGCCCTTGAACGTTCGCCGCACGGCCCCCGGCAGGTCCGGTTTCTGCAGGGTCAGCAGCACCTGGTCGATCTTTACATCGTCCTGATGCGTCACGAAACTCATGTAGTTCAGGCCCTTCTTCACATGCAGCTGTCCGGAGGTTCGCCAAAACCAGATAAATGGTGCACCGCCGGAGTCTGCTCTGTGCCCGCCGCTATTGATCGACAGCGCCCACGCCTGCGAACAATGTAGAGGGCCTGACATGGTCCGGACAGAGACGAAATAGTTGCCTTCACGGGGCGCCATGAAGTAACAGCGTGCTTCGATGCGGCGGCGATCGCCGCCGACGTTGTAGAAGTCGCCCGACCGGATCTCCGGGTCGAATTCAACGCCGCCGACATAAAAACCGTCGACGTCCTTACCATCCGTGACATCGCCGGTGCCCTCACGAATATGTATATAGCACTGGCCCGACGCGTCCTGGTCCTCACCGATCTCCCAGCCGTACGTCATGAACTGAAAAAGTTCAGCCTCAATGATGATGTCGCCCGCACCGAGCAAGATCTGATCGGGCGTCTGGCGAAAGACGTTCTCGGCGCTGATCGGATCCCGTTCGACCTGCAAGTGCGGGATCTCGAACGACACCAACTCGGTCCGGGACAAGAGACCGTGGACAACCAACGGGGAACGCCATGACAGCAGTCCCGTCTCAGGCCGCCAAAGGAGCGGCTCCATTGCGGTTTTCCGTATATCCGGTTGGAACATCAACAGTTCTTCCGAGGCATAGCCGGGAACCAGCTCGGCGAGGTCGGCGGGGAATCGCGCGTTGTCCTTCGTAAACATCAGGATCGCGTTGCGCGCGTTCTCCAGCCGCTCGCGCTCCGCGTCCAGCCGGATCCTGTCCGGCCGGCTGAGATAACGGTCGGCGACGTAACCGGCGGGCACCAACGCGGCGATAAATATCGTGATAATAATTATTCGTTTTTTCACATGTTTTAAGATAACCCTGCATCCTGAATCAGGAAAATGCCCTTGCTATCTTCGGTGCAACGTGACAAACCGCAACGGAAGGACAGGTATGCCGGTAAACTATGACGAGGAACTCAATGGTCGGCTGCAGACCCTCGATGCCCGAGAGGCGAGCGATTTTGTGCACCGGGATGAGTTGAAGCTCCATCCCGACTTCC
The DNA here is from genome assembly GCA_003545375.1 of Lentisphaeria bacterium. GTDB lineage: Bacteria > Verrucomicrobiota > Lentisphaeria > JABSQK01 > CAJWLW01 > CAJWLW01. The sequence goes on along the minus strand of DPYP01000369.1, from coordinate 3,159 downwards.
CTGAATCCTGAAACCTGGGGCCTGTTGCGTTACTTCCCGTGGGTCAGGAAATGCCGGATTTTGGGGTAATACATGCCCTTTGTCTGGGTGTAGGGGCCGCCGTAACTTTCGCTCAGGAAGGTGAGGTCGGCGGCTTCGGCTGTTTCGAGGAAACGTTCTCCGGCGGTTCTCAGGTCGGGAGATAGCGGTACGGACATGTCGATGATCGAGATTTCCTTCCAGATGCCGGCGGCGTAGTTCGGCTTGAAAACCTTGATCACGATGGTGTGCTCGCCGGGCGCCAGACTTTCCGGAAGGGGGATGAAAAATCCGTGCTGCCACATCGACGTGGCGGGCAGTTTCTGTTCGCCGATCTTGATGCCGTCGATGAAAATATCGGCGTCACCGTCGACGGCGCCGAACCACAGGGCCAGCGGCGCGCCATTGGCGTCGGCGAGGTCGAAGTTGATGCCGTACCAGCCGGTGCCGCGGCGCTCTTCGCCCTGCGATGTCCAGTGTGTGTCGATGCGCATTTTTACCCAGCCATCGAAGTCCGTGATCTTTTGAAAGCCGGCGTCGAGCCCCTGGTTTTCCGGATCGATCTTGAACGACCACTCGACCGGGAACGAGTAGATCTTCCCGACCTCGCCGAAGGCCCGATCCAGTTTCAGTTTCCAGATCGGCAGGCGGCAGGTGGCGACCCGGTGCTTGATCTCAGGCGTCTCGGCTTTCGATTCGGCCGCGGCCAGGATCGCATCACCCGTAGTGATGTAAGCGTCGCCATACAGCACGGTGGTATCCGACTGGGTTTCTCTCGACCGGTCCTTGCGGCCGTATTCGTCGTGCAGGAAATCGATATAGCGAATCACGTCCGTCGCCCCGTCGCTGTAGTACAGGTTGCAGAACTCCCTGATCGTCTCCTGGCTGTCGATTTCCGGCCGCCACATGGCGCGGGCAAGCAGGTAATACCGTAAATCCTGCATCTCCGTGCCGCGGCTCTGCACGGTCTGGCAGAAATAGCCCCTGACTCCGCACTCGGTCATGATCCGGATGTTCCTGGCAATGAAGCGCAGGTTGGGGCGGGGGTCGAGGTAACTGCCTGAACTGTACTTGCCGAGCTTGATCCAGTTGTAGACGTATCCGTCACCAATGCTTTCCTTCATCTTCAGAAACTCCTGCAGCCTCTCGGCATTGGGTTTCGACGTCGGATCGTCGAACGCGTACCGCCAGTCGGGATCATGGACCATCTGGATGAGGACGTTCGAGGCGGGTTTGGTTATTTTTGGCAGCTCGGTGTGATACAGCATGGTCTCGATGGAGATGGCCGGATATTCCTCGGCCAGCCGCTCGGCAATACTGTTGACGAACCGCATTTTATTGCCGCCCAGCTCGACGCCCTCCTCCTTGTTGATCTGCACACATTCTTCGCACTGGCAGAAATAGGGAGTGTCGTTGACGGTGACGGAGACGATGTATTTGTTGTAGGGGTTGGCCTTGACCTCGGGTCCGAGCCAGCCGCGAATCGTTTTGATTGCGACCTCCGCCACTTCCGGATTGCTCATGCAGAGCTGGGTAAACAGCCCGCTGTGTTCGCGTTTCCGCTTGCCGTCGATCAGCGGAAAATATTCGGGATGCGTCTCGAAGTGCTTGTCGGGCGGCACCAGTGAGCTGAACGTATGTGTCGTCGGTCCGATCGGCACGACGCCGCCGAGTCTGGAATTGTCGAGTCCGAACGAGACACCATTCATCCGGTTTCGTCTGGTCGATTGGCCACCCAGCCCCTCCCAGATGGTCCGCCGCTCGATGACCGGGGCGAACATCCTGGATTGCATCTCGACCGTGAGTGTCGGTGTTTGCGGCACATGTGTCACCTCGGCGGTCAGGAACTTGACGCCGAGCTCGATATCCAGGAAGTCGTAAACCCCGTAGAGCGTGCCCCGGGGGCTGTTGCCCATGATGAAAAGCTTCGAATCCTCGCGGACGATGGCGAAACCCTCCAGGTTGTCCGTCTTCAGGTCTTCCGGAATCTGGTCAAGCCCCTTGCGGTTGGTATTGCCCAGCACGATCTCGAGGTCGGAGACGGGTTCGCTGTCGCGCTCGACCGGAAACTCGGCCCCGGTCATGCCCCAGAGGAAGTGTGCCAGCTCCTTGGCGGCGAGATCCTCGCCATATTCCGCGCCTTTGCCGATGACGATGACGTACCTCGTGCGGCCGCTTTCAGCCAGTGCCATCGGCACGGCAGCGCCGGCACTGGATGTCGCCGGCGCTGCGACAATGGGCAGCGCTGCGACGATTGCGGCTTTGATCATCATTCCCCGCATCGCTGCGCTGCTGCCTAAGAGGGAAACATTCACATGGCTCGGCATATTCAGACTCCTGGTTCTGCTTTGTCCGGTTGGCGCGAATTGGGTGTGTCCGGAGTTTCCCGGATACTGCGGAAGCGCCAGAATCCGACCAAATTACTCGTTAAAAACGTAGCTTCCATCAGTGCAGCGACCGGTGTTTCGACCAGGATGTTATGGAGCACCCAGGATGCGTTGCCCAACATGAACATGATGCGAACTGTCTGGTGGCCCTTTTGAAAGGTTCCGCACGTTGCCAGTAAGGTGCCAACCAAACCTATGAGCTCGACAGGATGCTCGTATGACAAGCAGAACGTTGCCACGATTGCTGCCAGGAACAGGCACATGATTTTTTTATTGACAGTGAATGCCGCCACATAAGACCGACTGCCCATGAAAAGAAAAAGGATTCCGGGGGCGGTCAGGTTCAGGATGAAGAAGTGGCACGCGTTGGCAACAGCAGAAGTGGCTATCCAGACAAGCAGAACACGCCGTGATTTCATCTGAAAGGCGGTAATGCCGACTGCAAAGGCGATGGCAGCAACTATCTGGGATAGAACAAAATTACTCAATAATTCCAACCTCGGGTTGGTCGACTGAAGGTTGTGCCAGCTAACTCAGATCATGTATTCGCGACCCGCTGCGTGTCAGCTGCATTCGATGGGGTAGCCGCGCACAAGAATCTCATTCGGGTGGTCTCGGGAAATTACGGTCCTTTAGACATCGGACACATGCAGCAAGGATCGGGTGATGGCGAAGATATGTGAAATGCCGGGCGCTGTGAACCAGTCAGGGCACCTGGCCCGGGTGATTGAGGAACCAGGAACGTTTGTGACCT
>DPYP01000028.1:1586-3888 GCA_003545375.1 Lentisphaeria bacterium | reverse complement strand
GCCATTCGAATCTACCGGCGTGCGGTGGAAACCGAGGCCGGCACGCGACTGCCGCTGTGATGGAACAGACCGATCAAACGCTGTTGCTTGCATAACAACTGCACCAACCTTATCTTTCCCAAACCCCGGCTTGGCGGATCGGATTGCTGCCGCAGAACATAGCGCGGCACATCAGGGATATCAGATCATGGTAAAGTTCATCGGATGGATACTCGCCGTTTTTGTGATCGCCATGTACTTGAGCATGTCCGCGGCCACAAAGAAGAAAATCGCCGCAGAGCAAACGCTGGTTGACAATGACATGGACGGCAAGAAAAAACGGTCCAAGAAAAAACTGGACAAACACCGGGCCGAAGTCCAAGAAATCCAACTATTGCTGGCCGGCGAGATCTCCACAACGGCCGAGCTGCAGGCAGCGTCCGATCAACTGAAGGCGGACTTCGCCGCCGCCAGGGCCAGCAACGAAGAGTTGACCGAACGCAGAGATGAACTAGAGATCCAGAAAGAGCAGCTAAAGAGCGACCAGATCGACGGCAAACAGAACCTGGCGCAAGTGAGCTCTTCGATCGCGCACGCCGAGAAAAATGTCGGCAAACTGCGCCAGGCAATCAAGTCGGTGACACCGAAAGAATAGATTCTTCGCTATGGCATCGATCAAACCAAGATTTTCGGCCGCCGGGAAGCGGGATAATAAGTCGCCGGTGGCGGTCACATTCGCAGCACTGGGCTGGCTGCTGTTCCTGTTCTTGTGCTGGAAATGCACCAGCACGCTGTCCCATAGGCGTGAGAAGATCGCGGAGATCGGGGTGAATCACGCCGAGCTCCACAAAACACTGCAGGCAAGGATCGCCAAACAGAATTCGCAAGTGAACCGCCTCAAACTCAAAACCGGTACCGATATCAACGACAACAACACTGAGCAGGCCAAGCTGATTGGGATGAACAACGCGCTGGAGCCGCGGCTTGAAACTACCAGGGCCAAGGTCGCCGAACTCGAAACCGCAGTGGCGACGCTGGAAGAGGAAATCGGCGGCACTCGGGATTCCCTGGCCGTTTCCAACGAGGACATCAAAAGCCTCGAAACGAAGCTCGACGAACTGCTTCAGGAAAAGGAGAAACTCATCGACGATTATAAGAGCCGGTACGTGGAGATGAAGGCGGTCTACGAAACCAAACGCAGGGAGGAAGACGCTATGCAGCTCGGGCACTTCTACTCTTCGCACCGCCACACGCCGTTCGCACCGGCCGCCGCGTTCTTCACCGGCGAGAAGCTGTACCAGACCGAGGACTTTCCGTTCGCGGCAAAGCACTACGGCGAAATCCTGCGGCGCTATCCCAAATCGGAATACGCCTCCTACGCCATCGAACGCATCGAGCAGCTCAACAAACAACAGCTGTACCAGCCGCAGGAAGTTGGATTCCATCCCTGGCGCATTCTCAGCATCATCGACAATCCGTGACCAAGCCACGAGCCCCCCGCAACCGCACGATCGTTCTCAGCGCCGCTGACCACGAGCGCCTGAAGCCGCGGCTGCGAACTGCACAACGTCGTTTCGAGCTGGATGAAATCCGCAACCGCACGATCTGCGGCGACACCCTCGAAACTCTCGATGCGTTGCCGGATGCCTCCATCGATCTGCTCTTCGCCGATCCGCCGTACAACCTCGACAAGACGTTCAACACCCGCCGCACCAAAGCCGTCGATACAGAAACCTACAGCGCCTGGCTGGATAGCTGGATGGCGAAACTGCCGCGGCTCATGAAACCAAACGGCAGCCTGTACTTCTGCGGAGACTGGCGCTCGTCTGCCTCGATCCAGACCGTCGCCGAGCGCTATTTCAAAGTGCAAAACCGCATCGCCTGGGAACGTGACAAGGGGCGCGGGGCGAAGACCAATTGGAAAAACACCTGTGAAGACATCTGGTTCTGCACGATGTCCAGGTCATGGACATTCAACGTCGACGACGTGAAGCTGCGTCGACGTGTCATCGCCCCATACACCGACAGCGACGGCAAGCCCAAGGACTGGCAGCAGTCCGACGCCGGCAATTATCGACTGACGCATCCGTCCAACCTCTGGACCGACCTCACCGTGCCCTTCTGGTCGATGCCGGAAAACACTGATCACCCGACGCAGAAACCGGAGAAGCTTCTGGCCCGGATCATTCTCGCCAGCTCGAATCCAGAGAATGTCGTCTTCGATCCGTTTCTGGGTTGCGGAACAACATCGGTAGCAGCGAAGAAACTGGGCCGCGATTACATCGGCGTGGAGATTGACGAGACCTATTGTCTACTGGCCGAG
>DPYP01000028.1:0-1242 GCA_003545375.1 Lentisphaeria bacterium | reverse complement strand
GAATCCAACCGCACCATCCAGGGCTACGAAGACGGGGTGTTCCGGGAACGAAATTCCTGAGTACCACGAGCCGCCGGGCTGGTGATTCACGAGGACTGGGAAATACCCTATTCTTCGGCCGACCGTTGCTGATTGAAGAATTTCTGCAGCAGTGCCAGGCATTCCTCCTGCAACACGCCGGAGACCACCGGCACATTGTGCAGCATACCGCTGAATCCGGTGATGTCGATGGCACTGCCGGCAGCGCCGCTGCGCGGATCGGTGACACCGAAAACCAGGCGGCCCAGGCGGGTATTCACGGCGGCACCGGCACACATCGCACACGGCTCCTTGGTCACGTACATCGTCGCTTCGACCAAGCGCCAGTCCTGCAACTGCGCCGACGCCTGGGTGATCGCCAGAATCTCCGCGTGTGCCGTGGCGTCATTGAGCAGCTCGACCTGGTTATAGGCTCGGGCAACGACCTGGCCGTCGTGCACGATCACTGCGCCCACCGGCACTTCCTCCGCTTCGAAGGCTTTCTCGGCCTCGCGCAGCGCCATGCGCATATAGGTTTCATCATCCGGGGAAAGCAGGTTCATGGCGGAAGATAACCTGTTTTTGCAGCGTCGGCAATACTCTGGCAGCTGGCGTTCAACGAGCGCCAGTGACAACTCCGCCGGCGCGTCGGTCGCCGGCCCATAGACATTCCACAACGACCGGCGACGATTCTTCTCGAACCCTTCGAAAGCTTCGGCCTCCGCCAGGCTTACCAGCGCCTGTTCGTTACTGTAACTCTCTGAAGTCAAGCGATCGACAGGGGGGGGCATCGTTACGGGACGGCTCGGTATGATGGCCGCAATGGATACCGCCACTCGTACTGGTCATCGGCATCGACAATCGCCGGGGCAGACGGGGACAAGGGCGTGCACGGCATAGATGCCGCCGTGCTGGCCGGCCTCGTGGATGGAGGGAGGTGGTCGCGCCGGCTATTTACAGACCGCGACGACTACGGTTCCAGAGGGATCGACTTCAGGTAAGCACGGCGCTTGGAATTGGACAAGGCGTCCCATTCCTTGAGGAAATCCTTTTTGCCGCCGGTGCCAAATTTCTTTTCGATCCAGACCAGCACGTCAGCTGGAAACTCGATTCCCCTGTGCTCCTCCTCGTAGACTTTCAGGTGCATGCTGATATCGACCCAGTGCGCATCACTGCGTTCGAGCTCGAACGCCTCGAACGCCGAATCGACGATCATGTTGTCGG
>DPYP01000289.1:0-5236 GCA_003545375.1 Lentisphaeria bacterium | reverse complement strand
TCGGGTCCCAGATCGACGACCCAGTCCGCTGCCTGAATGACATCGAGATGATGTTCGATGAGCACGACGGAATGGCCGTTATCCAGAAGCGTGCGCAGAGCCGTGAGCAACGTCGCGACATCGTCGAAATGGAGGCCGGTCGTCGGCTCGTCGAACAGCAGCAGGTTGCCTCTCGTTCGCTTTTTACGCCCCGTCGTCTGTGCCAGGTGACCCGCCAGTTTGAGCCGCTGCGCCTCACCGCCGCTGAGCGTCGGCACGGGCTGGCCGAGTTTGACATAACCGAGGCCGACGGCGTTAAGTGGTGACAGCCCTCGCAGGACGTCGCGATGGCCGGCGAAATAGTCGCATGCCTCGGAAACGGTCATGCCGAGAACGTCGCTGATCGACTTGCCCGCGATCTGTCCGTTTGTGCCGGTCAGCATGACCTCGAGGATCTCGTCGCGATAGCGTTTACCGTCACAATCCACGCAACGCAAGTAAACGTCGCTCAGGAACTGCATTTCGATATGTTCGAAGCCGTTGCCGCTGCACGTCGGACAACGACCGGTGCCGGAATTGAAACTGAAGGCACCCGGCGTGTACTTGCGTTCACGGGCCAGCGGTGTGAGCGCGAAGAGTTTGCGAATGGCGCCGAGGGCACCGACGTAACTGGCCGGATTTGATCGTGCGGTTTTGCCGATCGGCGACTGGTCGACGAGAACGACGTCGTCGACCAGTTCATGCCCGATGATTTCCTGATGGGCGCCCGGCGTGTCGACGGGTTTTCCCTTGATCTTGCGCAGTGCGTTGTAGCAGACGTCTTGCAGCAGTGTCGATTTGCCGGAACCGCTCACACCGGTAATGCAGACCAGTCGATTGAGCGGCAGCGAGACGTCAATGTTCTTGAGGTTGTGTTCGGCAGCACCGAGAACCTTTATGCAGGGTGTTTTCTTGTCGACCGGTTGTATCTCGTTCTTAGCTGGATCCGAAACTTTGCGTTCATGGCGCAGGTAGCTGGCGGTCAGCGAATCATTGCTGACAAGCAGATCGCTGCGGGTGCCGAAAAAGACAATGTCTCCCCCGTGCTCACCAGGCCCGGGGCCCATGTCGAGGACATGATCGGCGGCGCGTATGACGTCGGCATCGTGCTCGACGACCAGTAGTGTGTTGCCGGCATCACGCAACCGGTGGAGTACGCGAATCAGACGTTTGACATCGCGCGGGTGCAAGCCGATGCTGGGCTCGTCGAGCACAAACAATGCGTTGACCAAGGAGGTGCCCAGTGCGGTGGTCAGGTTGATGCGCTGGACTTCTCCGCCGCTCAGCGTGCGCGACTGGCGGTCAAGCGTGAGGTAGCCGAGACCGACATCGACCAGGTAGCGCAGGCGCACGCGGATTTCGTCCAGTAGCATCGTGGTCGCTTCGTCGTGGGCCTTGCCCAGATCGAAATCTTCGAAGTAACGGTTGCAGCGTTCGATTGGCAACAGCATCAGTTCATGGACATTGAGGCCCGGCAACTCACCACGGATCACATCGTCGCCGAGGCGCCAGAGCAGGGGCTCGGGCTTGATCCGGGCGCCCTTGCAGCCGGTGCATTTGCGGTAGGCGCGGTAGCGCGACAGCAGCACGCGGATGTGCATCTTGTAGGCCTTGCTTTCGAGCCAGTCGAAGAAGCCGCGAACGCCGTACCACACGCCGTCGCTGGCGCTGCCTTCACCCTCGAGCACCCACTGACGATCGGCATCGGAAAGTTCACACCAGGGCGTGTCAACGGAGATGTCGTACATCTCGGCAAACCGCAACAGGTCGTCCTGGCATTGCATGTAGCTTTTGGACTGAAATACCTTGACGGCGCCCTGTGCCAGCGTCCGGGATTCATCGGATATGACCAGGTTGAAGTCGACACCAATGACGCGGCCGAAGCCGCGGCATGTCTCGCAGGCGCCGGCCGGGGAATTGAAGGAGAACCAATTTGGCGTGGGATCCCGGTAATGGATGTCACATTCGGCGCAGTGCAGGTCGGCGGAGAAGCGTCTGGTCTCGATTGTCTTGCGCGTCTCCGACAGCAGCCAGGCGGTCATTTGCCCCTGACCGTGTGCGAGTGCTGTCTCGACAGCTTCGACGACACGGCTGCGACTTTTCGTGCCCAGCTTGATCCGATCCTGCACAACATCGAGGCGGCTGCCCTGTTTCTTCCAGACCCGTGTATAGCCTTGGCGCTCGAGGATCTCGAGGATCTCTGCCTCGGTGAAATTATCGGGCACTGTGACCGGAAAGGTGATGATGCTATAGACTATGTCTTTGTCGCCGTCGGCAATTTCGACGATGGCGCCGGCTATTGCTTCGGGTGTATCGCGCCGGACCCGGGCGCCGCAGGAACTGCAATAGAGTTTGGCGGCGCGGGCGAACAGGAGTTTGAGGTGATCGTTGAGCTCCGTCATCGTGCCGACAGTCGATCGCGACGTGCGCACAGGATTGGTCTGGTTGATGGCGATCGCCGGCGGAATACCCTCGACACGATCGACCTGCGGCTTGTCCATGCGCTCGAGAAACTGCCGGGCGTACGGCGAGAAGGTCTCGACATAACGGCGCTGTCCTTCCGAGTAAATCGTATCAAAAGCGAGCGACGATTTGCCGGAACCGCTGACGCCGGTGACGACGGTCAGTTCGTTCAGCGACAGGCGCAGGGTGAGGTTTTTCAGGTTGTTCTGGCGGGCGCCTTCGATGAGGATGTGTTTCGGGGGGGGCATGATGGCAGTGGTTGATCGTGGCGAGGTCCAGTGACCTGGCAGCTTGTTTTCAGGCCTATCCCTTCAGTGCCAACTGGCCGCAGGCACCGTTGATATCACGGCCGAGATTCTTGCGGATGGTAGCGCTGAGGCCGTTGTCTTTGAGGATGCCCATGAAGGCGCGGGCGATGGCCCGGGGCGATTCCCGATGATCTGCGTCGGTCGGGTTGTAGACGATTAGATTGACGTGAGCGAGGTGCGGCCTGGCCATGCCACGGATGTATTGCACGAGTTTCTCGGCGTGGGCGGGTTGGTCGTTCTCACCGTCGAGCATGATGTATTCGATGAAGACTTTGCGGTTCGTATTGTCGACATAGTAATCCATGGCCGCCCGCAGTTTCTCGAGCGGATACGGTTTGTTGACCGGCATCAGGTGCTGGCGCAGTTCGTCGGTGGCGGCATGCAGAGAGACGGCGAGGTTGATCTGCGGAAACTGGTCGGTGAACTCTTCGATGGCGGGCACCAGGCCGGAAGTGGATACGGAGATGTTGCGCGCGCCGATATTGAAGGTCTCGTGATTGGTCAGCTCTCGCAGGCTGGCAAAGACTGCGTCCTTGTTATGGAACGGCTCGCCCATACCCATGTAAACGACATTACGCAGATTTGCGTCGAGTCCTTCGGCCTGAATGTACTGGCGCCAGAACAGAACCTGGTCGGTGATTTCCTCACTGGTGAGGTGGCGGGTGAATCCGAGCAGACCGGTGGCACAGAAGGAGCACTTCATCAGGCACCCGACCTGGCTGCTGATGCAGCAGGACCACAGGCCGGGCTTGGGCTTGAGCAGCACGGTCTCGATCAGTTTGCCGTCGTTGAGTTCGACCAGTGCCTTGAAGGCATTGCCCTCGTTGGAGACCAGCACGCGGCGCTTGCGGACGGTCATGGCCGGCAGGTTGATCGAGGCACGCAGTGATTTCGACAGCGTGGTGACGTCGTCGAAGGTGGCGCAGTTCTCCGTGAAAAAAGCGTGCAGCAACTGTTGCCGGCGGTAGGTCGGGAGGTTGTGCGTTTCGACAATTGTATCTATGCGTTGCGTGTCCATATAGAAGGATAACACCGGAGGAGCTGAACACCAGTGATGCCGCCTCCGTTAACCAGCGGCGCCGTGGCTCGCAACATCTGCGGCGGTTTACCAGGGGGCGGTGGCGTTGGCGACGATCTGACCGGCGGCGTCGTAGACTGCCTGGCGCAGGCCGTCTTTCCGGACGACGTCGAGGTCGATGATTTCGGAAAACTCGGCGCGGCCTTTAGCCGTTGTGGTTTCGATATAGGTCGAGCCGTCAGCCCGATTGATGGTGTACTCGATCTGCACATCGACGGCCCAGATAACGGTCCGTGCCAGGCGCTGATCACGGTCATTCGATGCGGTCTCCGTCTGGCCGATCTGGTGCAGTTGGTAGTCTGTCACCGTGGCGTTGAGAATGCAGTCGGCAGTGCTGTCGTTGACGACGCTCATGGAGCCGTCGCGCATGAAGCCGGCGGCGAATTCACCACGCAGCCAGGCATTGAGTCCGGGTTCATCGGTGGCATTGTGGATGCGGCCGATGCGGATGGTGTTGAGCGCCGGATCGCCGGCGGCGCCGATCTGGTAATGCGCACAGCCGCAGAGCAGGGCGAGTGCGATCAGAATGACCGTATTCGATCGCATCAGTTTTTTTCCAGATTGGTCTGGTGACGTTCCAATGAATTGAGCATGATCTGCGCCAGGCCGGCGGTGCCGGATCCGGGGTAGTGCATGACGATCTCGCTGAGATACTGCTTGGCGGCGGCGGGGCGGTAGTGGGCCTCGCGCAGGTAGAATTGTGCCAGATCCAGCAGGCGTGTCGCTTCCATGCTTTCGGCGTTCAGCACAAGTGCTTTTGCCTCATCGAAGCGGGCGTGCTCGGGGTAACTCTCAATGAACCGGTCGAGGCTGGCGCGAGCCTCGCGGACCAGCGTGCCGTCGCCGTCTCCGGCTTCAGCTTCGAGCAGCAGTGCGCGGGCCAGGTCAAGACGGCCGTCGGCGGCGAGAGCGTGGCGTGGATACTGTTTCAGCAGGCGGCGAAACCGCATGATGGCGGACTCGTAATCCTCTTGGGCGATACGGATTATACCCACACGGTGCATCGCTTTCGGTGCTACTTTGGAGTATGGCCCGACGGTCACGATGTGATCGAGGATATCGACAGCTTTGTCTTCGGTGGAAAAGGTTACGAAGAGGAAGCGGTCGCGCTGCTTCTTGTGGCCGAACTGTTTTGAAAGCTCGAACTCGGCTTCGAGCACCTCGCTGAAGGCGATGTGGCTGCGATATTCGTCAACAGCCTCGCGATATTTTCCGAAAGCTTTCCACGGTTCCTCCATCTGCCCCAGGCAGTTACCTTGTTTGACGAGGGCTTTGCCCTTGTTTTTGAGGTTGACCGATTTTTTCTGGATCTTGCGATAGAGGCCGAGCGCCTTTTTGTATTTCCCTTTCTTCTCGGCGAGTTCGGCTT
>DPYP01000269.1:0-21918 GCA_003545375.1 Lentisphaeria bacterium | reverse complement strand
CCCCGATAATGTCGATCACTTCCGCAAACAACGCACCGTCCTGCAGGATCGGTGAAATGTCCTTGAACATGATCCCCGGCTTCGGAAAGTCAGGAATGTCGCGTATCGCTGCTGTCAATGTCTCAAGACTCACGATTGCCTCCTCGCTTGTTTCCAGGGCGCATCGTCGTTCCGCCGACGATCAATTTGACATCCCTGATGCGGCCGGAGCTGAGACGCGTGACCGCGTCGATCATCTGCTGCCGTACCCCGAAACTCTGGATGTGATAGCGAAATGCGGCGTTGAAGACTTCCACATGCAGAACATCACCTTCGATCCGCCGCGGCACCGCCTGCTTCGCGGTCATTTCATCGACGATACTGTCCCATTGATCGACGATGGTGCGCATCAACACTTGCTCATCACCATCCATTTCAGCCTTGAGCGCGTCGATCAATCCGCCAATCCCACGTGCTGCGGGTTGTTTCGACTCCAGCTCGCGATCAGCGAGCTCCTCACCGTACCACTCCCGCAAGAGCCGTTCGCGCGACAGCGTTTTGGCGGGCCGCGACCGACCGAAATTGATGCGGCTGGTGCTGCGATATTTGAGATTGTCGTCGGAGTCAGGCATATTGCGTCACGTCACTTAATGCGTGTTAATTCGCGGTCCACGATGAAAACTAAGATCACCTCACGACTCGACGATGTCAATCGACGGATTGCGGCCCTGGCAACAACAGCCGGCCGCGACCCGGAAAACGTGCGCCTGATCGCGGTCAGCAAAACGATAGACTGCGATCGTATCCGCGAGGCCTACGATGCCGGGCAACGCCACTTCGGTGAGAACCGAATTCAAGAGTTGGTGGAAAAAGCCGCGGTGCTGCCGAGCGATATCGAGTGGCACGTTGTCGGCCATGTGCAACGCAACAAAGTGCGTCCCGCCGTGCAGCACAGTTACCTGATTCACTCGGTCGACTCCCTGCAAATGCTGCAGCGCATCGATAGTATAGCGGGCGAGCTGGGCAAGGTGCAGAACATCCTGCTGCAGGCGAACTTCATCGGCGAGGCAACAAAGTCCGGGCTTTCCGAGACAGCCCTCGAAGAACTCGCCGTGGCAGTGGGCGACTGTAGCAACGTCGCGTTCCTCGGCTTCATGACCATGGCGCCGTTCGGAGCGACTACGGAAACCCTTGCCGAAGTTTTCGGCGGGCTGCGTGACTTTCGCGACCGCCTGGCCGCAACCCACGACCTGCCGTTGAGCGAGTTGTCGATGGGAATGTCCGACGACTACCAACACGCTATCGCGCACGGCGCAACCCTCGTCCGGATCGGCACCGCTATCTTCGGGAAACGGTTATAGGATTTCAATCAACGTCCTGCCGCGGCACACCGAAGCTGTCGACAATCTGCGGTACCAGCGTGTCCCACGAAAAATCACGCGAGCGTTCGTAACCGCCGCCGGCAATACGCCTGCACAGCTTTGGATCGTCTAATAGCCGGGCCACTGCAGCCGCCAGACTATCAGGGTTGCCGGGTTCGAAAAAGATGATATTCTCGCCCTCCGTAGCAATCTCCCGGATCGCCTTCAACGGAGCCGCCACCACAACGGTGCCGCTGGCCCAGTACTCCATGAGCTTCAGGGTGATGATCATGTCGTTTGCTTCAGTCACCGGTCTTGGTATCACGCCGACACGGATCTTGCGCAGCTGCCCCGGCACTTCGGCATGAGCCACGTGACCGGTAAAGGTCAAAAAATCGTCAAGCCCTTCACGTCGGACGGCGCGTTTGACGCTGTCCAACACCCGCCCGTCACCGACAACGCGAAGATCAAAGTCGACGCCGTCACGCCGCAGCTTGGCAGCCATCGGCACCAACAACCCCACGCCATGCTGTTTGTCAACCAGGCCGACATGCCCGATCGTGCGATTGCTGCCCGATTCTTTCTCGGCCGAGAAACGCTCGAGCGTGACTCCGTCGTAAACAACATCGATCATCTGCTCAGCCACGCCCAGGCGACAGAGGTGCTGCTTCATCGTATCCGAGACAACAACCACTCTGGCCGACCGTTTGATGATCATTACTTCGAGCCGCACAAACAGCCAGCCGAGCATGCGGGTAAAAACGTTGGTCGCGGCGACGCGGTAATACTCGGCATGCAGATCGGTGATGTCGTACATCAACTGAGGTCGCGGGATAATCCCGGTGATGGCAACAAGCAGTCCGGCCAGCGCGTTGTGGATGACAAAGAGGTCGGCAGATTTGCGCAGGCGCAGAAAAGTGCTGAACAGCCGGAAGTTGAACTTGACGGCACTGAACACCGCAGACCGCAACTTCGAAGGTGCCGGGATCGAAATGACAGGGATGCCTTCGACCATGTCACTGTGTGACGGCGCAACGATCGTGACAACACGGCCGCGATCAGCAAGTTCCCGGGCAATCTTTACCGTGCGGATGCCCCCAGCCCCCACCAGCGGCGAGACAAGGTCATGACAGACCACGACAGCATCGGGAGGTTGTAGCATCGGCGACGGCGAGGTTTCAGATTTCCGTACGCAGGTTTCAGCGAACCGGAGATTGGCAATAATTGCTCGATCTTGCTATTACGGTTCGCGGAACACTGAAACCAGCAAAGAAAATCATGGAGTGGTGGTAGGGGGAGGATTCGAACCTCCGAAGGCTACGCCAGTAGATTTACAGTCTACCCCCTTTGACCGCTCGGGAACCCTACCAGGATTACATCAGACGCAAAAAAAAAATCGGGGCCTGTAATATAGCGCGAAACCGGATAGGTCAAACCAGACCAAGGCAAGTCCGCGCTTCAAGAAACGCTTCAGAGCCACCGACGGGTCTGCCACCCGGTTGCTCAGCATATCCGCTACAGACGCAGCCGACGCAAAAAAAACAGCGATTCGCCTTTGGACACCTGATCCTCGGCAAACCGTCGCTTCTTGCCCTCGCACTGTAACACGCCCCAGCTGCAGCACCGGTAGGTGGCGGTTTTTTCCACCGTGGCTGCGCATACTGCATTGAGCCCGATTTACTTGATACACGACCATACCGCGCTGCTGTCGTCCTTGCCCTCGAGCACAATGCTTTAATCCGGTCCACCCAAACTGTGCCGCAACGGTTGTATCTTGAACCCTGACCCAATTCATTAATTTGTTTTATATGGCAAGCCTGCAATTTGCGTCCGGTGCACATGGGGCTATCGTAGATGCATCTGTCACAACATCCGCATCGGTACTTGTTTATGCCGCATTCCCCAAACACAATCGAAGAACTGTCCGAATGTCTCGCCGGCCGCAATTCTGCCGGGAACGCCGTGGCACCAGCCAGCGGCGACACCCACCACTACATCGGCGCAACACTGGCCAGAGAAGCCGAGCCGCTTGACCTGAGTCAACTGGCGGGCGAGCGCTTCTATGAGCCTGCCGATATGGTCGCTTCCTTCAGCGCCGGCACGAAACTGTCCGACGTGCAGCTCGCCCTCGACGCCGAGAATCAGCGGCTCGACATCGATCCGGGCCACCCCGACAGTACACTCGGGGGCGCACTGGCCATCGACCACTTCGGGCCGCGCTGCCACGGCTGGGGAACGTTGCGCGATAAAATTCTTGGTCTGACCTATGTCCTGGCGGACGGAGGCATCGTCAAAGTCGGCGGGCGCGTCATGAAAAACGTCGCGGGATACGATCTGAACAAACTTATGATCGGTTCGCTGGGCACTCTTGCGGTCGTGGCAGAGGTGACCTTTCGTGCCAACCCGAAAAACGATACCGAGGGCGCCTGGCTGTTTGAGTTCGACGACCTGAACGCGGCTCTGGAGGCAGCATTGAAGGTTCAAGGCAGTCAGCTTGAACCCGTTGCCGTCGTCGTCTTCGATCAACAGGCAGCATCCACCATAATAGGTAGCGAGATGGTGAAGAGCGCACAACTATTTGTCGCGGCAGAAGGAGTTCCGCCATTTGTCGAGCACCACGCTGCCAGCCTCAGCGAGCTGGTCGGTACTGAGATGACGCGCAGTATCGACGGCACGGCGTTGGCCGCCATCTGGTCGGAATGGCACCACCGTCTGCATTGCCGCGATGAAGCACCGATCGTCGCCCGGTTCGGCACACGCGCCAGCAAGTGCAGTCATTTGAAAGACCTTCAGACATCCAACGGGCTGGTCCTCTACCCGGGCCGCGGCGTTGGCTTCCTCAATGTAGACGACATCGACAGCCTGCAGGAGTTGCGGCAGAAGTGTGAGTTTTTCGGTGGTTATGCAGTCGTCCATTGGTCGCGGGACCAGTTCGACGCCGAGACTGTGTGGGGCCGGCCACGCCCGGATTTCGCCGTGATGCAACGCCTCAAGCAAACTCACGACCCGAACGGCATTCTCAATCCCGGACGATTCTATGGCGGCATCTGAACAGCCTTTTCAGTTGAGCGAGGCGACCAACCGGGCCATACGCCAGTGCGTGCATTGCGGTTTATGCCTGCCCAGCTGCCCGACCTACCGCGAGCTCGGCACAGAAATGGATTCGCCACGCGGCCGCATCTATCTGGTCCGCGCGCTTGAGGAAAACCGTATCGATCCGGATGAGGACGCCGGCCCCGACCTCAATGCGATAAACCACCTCGACCTGTGCCTGGGCTGCCGCGCCTGCGAGACCGCCTGTCCCAGCGGCGTGGATTACGGTGAGGTTATCGAAGGCGCCCGTGCCGCTGCTTACGAGACACGGTTGAAACGCTGCAGCTTTGCGTCGCGCACGTTGGAAAAGTTTTTGCTGCGAAAAGTGTTGCCAAGTCGGCGCTTGCTCGGAGCCTTTATCGGGCTGCTCAATTTCTACAACAAATCGGGACTGCGCGAGCTTTTCGACGATCTCATCCCCAACAGTCTCAAGCCGCTGGCTGCAAAAGCACCGGAGCTTATGGGTAAGCCGTTTCATAAGAATTCCGAGGCAATTTACGAAGCGAAAGGCGAACGCCGCGGGCGTGTCTGTTTCTTCAGCGGTTGTGTAATGGACGGCATCATGGGCGACATCCATCGCGACACGATCAAGGTCCTGGTCACCCAGGGCATCGAGGTGGTGGTGCCGAAGACGCAGGTGTGTTGCGGCGCCCTGCACATCCATGAAGGCGACCGGGTAACGGCGATTGCGCTGGCGCAGAAGAACCTGCGGGTGTTGGACCAGGTCGATGGGGAGTTCGATGCTTTCGTCAACAACTCAGCCGGCTGCGGCGCACACATGCAGAAATGGGGACACCTGCTGGCCGACGACGAACAGTTTGCAGAGTTCGCAGCGGAGATCAGCGCCAAAACTATGGACGTCACCCGGTACCTGGTAGACAAAGGACTGCTGCCATTTCCAAATCCTTACTTCGCCGCCGCCGCCTATGATGCGCCCTGCCATCTATACCATGCTCAGAAAGAAACCAAAGCGCCGATGCAACTGCTGGGCAAGATCAAGAAATTCCGATTGGTCGAACTACCCAATTCGGATCAGTGCTGCGGCGCCGCCGGTTCGTATACGCTGACCCAGCCGGAGATGTCCGAGCGCATCTTCATGGGCAAACTCGAAGCGTTGCAGGAAAGCAAGGCCGACTTGGTGGTCACCGGCAATCCCGGCTGCATCCTGCAGTTCCGTCAGGGACTGGCCCGAGCGGGTCTCGACATTGAAGTCAAACATCCGATGCAGATCGCGGCCGCTGCGGCAGAGGTCTGACCATGTGAAAAATATCACTGCCGACGCGGAACGCGGCCAGTTGTACGATTCCCGGCACATTCCTATATTACGTTGTTAAACCTCCTGCCGGTCGGACGTAGTTCCGAATAGCAGGAAGACCCGAAACTGTGAAGAGCGGCACTGGACTTGCCGTTTAACCTATCACCGTTCAACGTGTCCAAACTCTCACCGGAGATAATCGCATGAACCACATGATACGCCTTTCCACATTGTGTCTGGCAGCGCTGCTGATTTCCGCTGCCGGTGTCTGGGGTGAAGACATCACCGGTTTTACAGCGCTCCAGGTTAAGGGCACCTGCAAAATCAAAACGCCGGATGCCGATGCCTACCGTGCCATCGAGACTGGCCTCGAGTATACTTTCGGTTCGACTGTCAAGACGATGCGCAAGTCCTATGTCGAGTTACAATTTTCCAACAACAACAGGTTCCGCCTGCTGGCACGTACGACCCTGACCATCGATCAGGGCACACGCGACCCTAAGCTCAAAATAGTGAAACTGGAATCTGGCCACATTGAACTGCAGCTCGACGACTTCCCCGCTGATCACTCGATCAAGGTCGAAACGCCAACAGCAGTCTGTGGTGCCATCGGTACCCGGTTCGTCATCGCCTTCGAAGACGACCAGGCCGATGCCGACGCGGCTATTGCCAAGAAGGGCGGCCGCGAGAACCGTTTCAGTTGCAGCGCTGGCGAAGTCTACGTCGCCAGCCGTTTTTCTATCGACAAGCAGGCCGTCGAAGGCGACACCCTCGACATCCCGGGCTTCGGCGCCGGCGCCGAAATTGTCGCGGTCATCCATGAGGGTAAAGAAAACTCCTACACCGACATCATTGTCAACCGCGGTAAGCTGACTTTTAACTACGGCGGCGACAACAAGAACTCGCTCGTGGTGGAAGGCAAGAAGGGCAAGCCTGCCCGCTTCGTCTGTGCTCTCGAGAAAGCTGCCAAGAAAGACGCCAAGATCAGCGTGCTGGCGCTCCAGGTGAAAGAAGGTGTCGTGGAGAATCGTAAGAAAAAGATTTTCGGCCGCTTCGAAATGACAACGATCACACCGGACAACGAGGCGGTCGTCGTCAAGAACTCGAGAGTCGGCAAACCCAAGGACGACGCCGATAACGTCGCCGGGAGCTATATCGACGCCGCCAGGAAAGAAGGCGAAATCCACAGCACACTCGTCGATCTGGAAAAAGAGCCGGTACCCGACGTCAACGCCATTGCCAAAGCGAGGATCGACCTCGACGCCGCCGCCAAGGAAGCGACGCGCCTCCGCAAGCTTCTGCACAAGCGCACCCGCAAGATGATGGACATCCAGCGCCGTGCCCAGAACCGCAACCGGCCGCGGCGCTGACCGTATTTGACATTGAGCGCGGCGGACCGCTGATGCCGCGAAGTTTCGCAAGCCCGTCACGACCAGAGTGTGACGGGTTTGCTATTTGACACCACCGCGCGCGATGTTCTCTTAAAGCAGTACCAACGCATCCCAAGGCCCAGCAAACGCGATACCGCACCAAAAGGTCAACATCAGATGGAACTCCACGGACAAAACCTCATCGGCAACGATGTCTCCGCCGATGGTCAGGACACTTTTCACGCCCGTAATCCGGCAACAGGCGACCCGCTCCACCCTGCCGTAACGGACGCAACCAACGCCGAGATCAACCGGGCCCTCGAAAAAGCGGAAGACGCGTTCCGCATCTATCGCCAGAAAACTCCGGATGAGATCGCCGCGTTCCTCGAGCGTATCGGTGACGAAATCGTTGCACTCGGTGACGCTCTGATCGAACGCGCCTGCTCCGAGACCGGCCTGCCGGCGGCCCGCATCACCGGCGAACGAGGCCGCACCGTCGGCCAGCTCAAGCTTTTCGCGGGCGTTCTTCACGACGGCAGCTGGGTCGAAGCTCGTATCGACACGGCCCTGCCCGACCGTGAACCGGTGCCGAAACCGGACCTTCGCTGCATGCTGATCCCGCGCGGACCGGTCGCCGTGTTCGGCGCCAGCAATTTCCCCCTCGCCTTTTCGGTTGCCGGCGGCGACACCGCCTCGGCACTGGCTGCCGGCTGCACCGTTGTGGTCAAGGCGCACCCGGCCCATCCCGGCACCTCCGAGTTGGTCGGTCGTGCCATCATCGAAGCCGCCAACGCCTGCGACATGCCGCCAGGCGTCTTCTCTATGGTCCAGGGCACCAGCAATCGCGTCGGTGAGCAGCTGGTCAAGCACACCTTCACGCAGGCCGTCGGTTTCACCGGTTCGCTGGGCGGGGGGCTGGCGCTGTTCCGCCTGGCCATGTCGCGGCCGGAGCCGATTCCAGTGTATGCCGAGATGGGCAGTGTAAATCCAGTATTCATCCTGCCGGGAGCCATGGCTGAGCGCGGTGAAGCAATCGCCGAAGGTCTCACCGGTTCGGTGACGCTTGGCGTCGGGCAGTTCTGCACCAACCCAGGGCTGGCCATCATCATCGATGACGACCAGGGCAACGCATTCATGGATAAGCTGCGAGCGTCGTTTCAGGCTGCGCCGACCGGCACCATGCTGCACGCCGGCATTCTTTCCGCCTACAACAAGGGCGTGGAGAAGCTGGCGACTATTGAAGGCGTCGAGTTGAGTACACTATCGGAAGCCGAGGCCGCCGCGATCAAAACGCAGGCCCGCCCGTGCCTGTTGACGACCAGCGGTCAGACTTTCATTGAGGAACCAGAGCTCGAAAACGAGGTCTTCGGGCCATCGACGCTCGTGGTGCAATGCGATTCGCCTGAGAACATGGAAGCGGTAGCCGACAATTTCGAGGGACACCTCACAGCCACTGTGCACGGCACCGAGGAAGAGCTCGAGACTTACAGAGGTCTGGTGCGGCTGCTCGAGCGCAAGGTCGGCCGATTGATCTTCAACGGTTTCCCTACCGGCGTCGATGTCTGTGCGTCCATGCATCACGGCGGTCCGTATCCCGCTACGCTGGACGGGCATTTCACCTCAGTCGGCACGGCGGCAATCCGCCGGTTTGCGCGGCCGCTGGCCTATCAGGGGTTCCCGCAATCCGCACTGCCGGCGGAACTGCGGGATGAAAATCCTCGCGGCATTTTCCGCCTGGTCAACAGCAAGTTCACCCAAGATCCGGTATAGGAGCGTTTGGTGTTCAGAGCGCACGACTCCTTATCGAGCGATCGCCGAGTACACATGGTCCCACCTGCACACTGAAGTCCGAACACCCCTTCCCCAATGATGAAGGTCAAGATCTGCGGCATCACAAACATCGATGACGCCCGCCACGCAGTCGGGTGCGGCGCCGATCTGCTCGGATTCGTCTTCTTTCCGAAGTCACCGCGGTATGTGACGCCGGAGGTGGCCGCAGCAATCATTGGCGAACTGCCGACGACCGTCGAGAAGGTCGGCGTGTTCGTCGACGAGACAAACGCGGCAATGGCTGATATCGCCCGGGCATGTGGCCTCACCCGGATTCAGATGCACGGTAACGAGTCGCCCGGGCAGGTGGCGGACATGCAGGAATTCGAAGTCTTCAAGGCTGTCGCTCTGCAGCAGACCGAGGACCTCGTGCAACTTGAGACCTACGCCGGCTGCACATTTCTTGTCGACACACCCGGGCCGGGTTACGGCGGCACCGGGAAAACCGGCGACTGGCAGCTCGCGAGCGCCGCCGCCGCCAGCCAGCGGATTTTTCTTGCAGGCGGCCTGACACCGGTGAATGTCGCCAACGCCATTTCGGCGGTGCAGCCGTACGGCGTTGATGTCTCATCCGGTGTCGAGCGCGCCGAGGGGCAAAAAGATCACGATCAGGTAGCCGCTTTCATTACAGCCGCGAAAGCACCAACGGAAGTGCACTGATGAAATTCTACCGGACATACTGGCATCTCGGTTGCGGGCTCGGCATTATCGTGCTGCTGAGCCTCTGCAGCATCACCGCACCAGGGCAGGACGAGAAGAAACCCGTGCTGCGCAACAAATTCGAATACCACGCGAACGGCAATCCGAAGCGCAAATATTCCGTGTACACGCGCCACAATCAGACGGTCATACACGGTTATGAAATCGCCTACTATCCGAACGGCAAGTCTATGAGCAAGGTGGGCTATAAGCATGGCGTCCGCCACGGCACCGGTGTTTTTCTGCATGAGAACGGCAAGAAGCGGGAGCAAGGAAAATTCGTCGATAACCACAAGCAGGGTCTCTGGACACAATGGCGCGAGGACGAGACGAAGTATCGCGAGATCATCTACGACAACGGCAATCGCCAGGGGCCGTACATCGAATGGCACCCGAACGGCAAAGTCGCGGAGCGCGGCAACTACATGGATGATGTCAAAGAAGGCGGCTTTACCGTGTACTTCGACAGCGGCGTCAAACGCCGTCAAAGCACATTCCGAAACGACCGGCGGACAGACAAGCTCACTGAGTGGCATCCGAATGGCAAAAAACGCTCGACGGTCATCTACGACAACGGCCTACGCCACGGGTCCGCGGTCTGGTGGAACGATGCAGGCGAAGTGGTGGCACGCAGCGAGTTTCACGACGACGAACCGGTCAGCGGCACGGTCATCGATATTGGCGAAGACGACGCCCACTGGTTCCTGCGCACCTACGATAGAAGACGGCCGGTGTCGCAGTTGCTCTACGAAAACGGCGCCCCGAAGAACGGCATCTACCGGCAGTGGTACTCCAGCAGCCGCAAGAAAAGCGAGGGGACGTACGAAGACGGCAAGAAACAAGGTGTCGAGATCCACTGGTACGAGTTCGGCCCGATCGGCGAGGACAAAGGTGGCATCCTCAGCCGCTGCACCTGGGTCAACAACAAGGTCCACGGCACCTATACCGAGTGGTTCAAGAACGGCCGGAAACGCTGGGAGATCACCTTGGAGAACGGCATCAAGCATGGACCGGAGCGAGCCTGGGACGGTTTGGGAAATCTCGTTGCCGAAGGCGAAAACCGCAACGACAAGCCGTGGTACGGCACCGTCCTGGTCACCGACGGAGACATTTCCCGTTATGGGCGTTTTGTCGATGGCGTTGAACAGCAGATCATCATTGAGCAAACGGAGTCACAATGACCTACACCGATTACCTGAACAAGCTTATCGCCGGCACCGACCTGAGCGCCGACGAGACAACCGATGTGATGGACCAGTTGATGGACGGCGAACTAACCCCCGCCCAGGTTGCTGCCTTCATCACTGCCCTGCGCATCAAAGGTGAGACCACCGACGAGATCTCCGCCGCCGCCCTCAGCATGCGGCGGCACGCAACGCGCATCGACGCCGGCGCACCGCCGATCGTCGACACCTGCGGCACCGGCGGTGACGGCAGCGGCACCTTCAACATTTCCACGACGGCAGCCTTCATCGCTGCGGGCGCCGGAGTGAAAATCGCCAAGCACGGTAACAAGTCGGTATCAAGCCAGTGCGGCAGTGCCGATGTTCTGGCGGCGCTGGGCGTCAACCTCGACATCACCCCAGACCAGGTTGGCGATTGCGTGCGTGACCTCGGGATTGGTTTTCTGTTCGCGCCAAAACTTCATGGCGCCATGAAGCACGCGATCGGCCCACGCCGCGAGCTCGGTGTCCGCACCATCTTCAATATGCTCGGGCCACTGACCAATCCAGCGGGCGCCACCGCCCAGGTCATCGGTGTCTTCGACGCCGCACTGACCGAGGTTTTCGCCGAGGTCCTCAACAAGATGGGATCCAGCCGCGCGATGATTGTCCACGGCAGCGATCACCTCGACGAGATCACTCTCACCGGCACGACCCAAGTGTCGGAGCTCAAAGACGGTAAGGTCGAGACCCGGCAACTGGACCCACAGGAATACGTCGGTTCCTTGTGCAGTGCAGATGCACTCAAAGGCGGCGACGCCGAGGTCAATGCCGGCATCCTGCGGGACATCCTGGGCGGCGCCGAAGGCCCGAAGGCGGACGTTGCCAAGCTCAACGCCGCAGCCGCCATCTACGTCGGTGGTCTGGCGGACGATCTCGGCGCCGCATACGGCAAGGCCGGCGATGCGATCGAATCCGGTGCCGCTAAGCAAAAGCTGGATGACCTGGTCGCAGCGACCAGTTAGCGAATAGGTAGCTGAATCGATTCACCGGTTTGTAGCGGTCGAGTGCTTTCGGCAATCATCAGACGCATCGGTAGCAGTGGCGGTCTCGGTCTGTGGCTGGCAATGCCGGTCGGCAGAAGGACCGGCCGTCAGGCGTCGAGCGATTCGCGGCTGTCGACGCCACGCTCGAGCTCACCAGCCTTGCGGAGCTCGCGCTTGACGATCTTGCCGGCGGCGTTCTTCGGCAGCTCGGGCAGGAAGAAAACCTTGCGCGGCACCTCGTGATTCCCGAGATGTTCGCGGCAGAAGCCCCGCAGGTCGGCTGCTGTCGCGGCGTCCTCTGCAGTCAAGGTGATGTAGGCGACGGGGATTTCTCCGTGCAGCTCGCTCGGTTCACCGATAACCGCGGCTTCGCCCACTGCTTCATGCTGGTACAAGATCTCCTCGACGACGCGCGGATAAACGTTCATGCCGTTGACAATTATCATATCCTTCATGCGATCGACGATGTGAAAGTAGCCGTCGTCGTCTTCGGTGCCAAGGTCGCCGGTACGAAACCACTCGCCGAAGAACGCCTCCGCAGTCTCTTCCGGACGCTGCCAATACCCTTTCATGACGTTTGGGCCGCGCACACAAATTTCACCAATTTGACCGTGCGGCAATTCGTTGGCGTTGCCATCGAATATTGTCATCTCGACGTCCGGCACCACAGTGCCCACAGAGCCGATGATACGCCGCCCGCCAATGGGATTGACGCACGTAACTGGTGAGCATTCGGTCGGACCGTCACCTTCGTAAATGAGTTTGCCGTAGCGCTCCTCGAATTGCTTGAGGATTTCGACCGGCATGGCGGCACCACCAGAGAGGCAAAACCTGAGGCTGTCGAGCTTGGGAACCGCCGTTTCAGGCAGGCGCAGCAAAACGTTGTACATGCTGGGCACCGCCATGAAGACAGTGGCGCCAGTTGCAACAATCGTGTCGACGACCAGGTTGGGATCGAACTTCGGTACCGGCGCAAAGGTGCAGCCGTGGAGCAGCGGAAACAGCATACCGACAGTCGCCGCAAAGGCATGGAACATCGGCAGCACGACGAGCATGACGTCTTCCCCGGGCACCAGGCCCATGGCAATACGGATACTGTTAGTGTTGCTCGCCAGGTTACGATGAGTCAGCATCGCGCCCTTTGGCTTGCCAGTGGTGCCGGACGTGTAGATCAGTACGACGATGTCCTCGTCGACGTCGAACTCGACCGGCGCCGGCGCCTCAGCCGCGCACAGCAACTCCGCCCAGTCCCTGTCGGCGGGGTCTGATTTCTCCGCTCCGATGCACACGGCGAAATCGATGCCGGGCAAATCGGCGCGGATCGCATTGATCGCCGGCGTAAACGCCTCGAAATAAATCAGCGCACGAGCCCCTGAGTCATTGAGGATGTAAGCCACCTCTTTCGGATTCAACAGCAGATTGATCGGTACCACTGTGGCGCCGGCCTTGACAATACCGAAGTAGGCAACGGCAAAAAAGTCCGAGTTAATGCAGTACAGCCCGATACGGTCACCCTTGACAATGCCCAATGCCTGCAGATTGGCGGCAACAGCATCGGAGCGTTTGTCGAACGTGGCGAAATCGGTGGTCTCGCCGTTGAAATTGATCGCGGTGTGCCCGCCGCAGGTTGCTACAGTCTTCGAAAAAATCTCCGGCAGCGGTGCAATGTGTTCGCTCATGTGACTACAAGTTGGGTGGATGGGTTATCTGATTATAATGAAGCCGTAAGATACGACCGAACCATGAAAGTTGAACGCCTCCCCGTGAAGTGAATCCTCTCGGGCATCAAATTGACCCTGTTGCCGTTGATTCAGTTCGCTGCGAAGATTACACCGTTGCAGCATATATCCCTCATTCGGTGAACGCGAGAAAATATCATGAAACTGTAATTGTCGTATGTCAGCCGGACGGAACCGCAGCGCTGCCCCTACTCTGCGCGGCCATGGCCGCCGGGCGTGTTCTTGTCGAAAGCTTCCTTCAGGAACCCGAGCCCGAAGATTTTCTGGATCGGTTCGATATACTCCCATTGCGGATCATCAATGGTTCCGGTGACACGGCTGTCGAGCAACGTTGTCAGCTTGCGAACCAGCGGGTCGATGATCGGTATCTTGATCGCTTCGCGGAGGTCCTGAGCACGCTTGAGCGGTACGGCCTTGACACGGAAGTCCAGCGCGCGTGTCGGCCAGCTGTAATAGCCACCGGCGCGGATCGCGACGAGTTCACCGTTGCTCTCGAGGTCGGGCAGGTAGACACGGTCGCCCTCGAACTGCAGTGAGCTGTCGAACTCGGTGATCTTCGCCAGTTGCCCGGTCTTGAACATCTTGTCGAGGATGCCCAGGAAGTCGGCCAGCACAGGAATGCCCCAGAAATCACCGCCGCGCACCATGACGTTGCCAACGCCGGTCAGTTGTAGTTTCTCCGAATTCAGATCCATTGTGACATCAATGGCGCCCTGCAGTCGCCCAGCGTCGTCGTCGTCGTCGTCGCTTTTCGACAGACGCCCATAGCGCACATTCTGCACCTGCAGCTTTGCGGTGCCGGTCCCGGTTTCCCAGTTGTAGGTGTTGCGACCAGTCAGGTCACCGCCGAGCCAGGTCGTTTGGATCCCGTCGATTTCGAATCCGCTGTCGCCTATCGTGACATCCCCGGAGAAGTCCTGCAGCGTGATTTTGTTTTCGTAGTAGAGATGCGCCGCCGTCACGTCAAAACGATTCTGTGGCTGCAGTGTGCCGTCCGTAATCACATCGGTCAGGTGCCAATCTCCGAACTTGATGTCGCCCCATGCCGATTGATGGCGGATCGCGCCGTCGCCGATGCTGAAATCGCTGACCACTCCATGGGCGACCATGCCACTCTGCCACTCGGCCCGGTCGCAGGTGCCGCTACCGGCGATCTTCTCGAGCGCTGGGCCGGTACACTGCAATTCGACAACCGGGTTGTCGAGCTGCTTGATCTCTCCGATCGTCGCCTGCGGGGCTCTCACCTTCATGTCAAAGCGCTCCGGCTGCCATTTGAGCGCCACGGTAGCATTGGCCGTCTCGATGCCAGCGCCGCTGTAGCTAAGTGTCCCGGCATGGCCGGCAAAGGTCAAGGTTCCATCATCCCGGACACTACCATCGAGAGCAAGGCCGCCAGCCTGCAATTGAGTGCCCAGTTTCAGACCCTCAATCTGCAGATGCCGGACATGGGTGCTGCGGTTGGTTCGGCTGAAGCTCGTGTCAATATCCTTGAGCACCAGGTCGCCACAATCGGCTCGAGCGATCGACGCGGAAGTCTCAAGAATATTGTCAGCGATGACATTCTCCGAACGGACGTCGGTCAGGCGCCACTTGTCCATCTCCACGGTTTCGCTGTAGGCGGAGACTTCCAAGCGATTCGAAGCCACGTCGGTCCGGAACCGGGTCGCCCCGAAAACGTTCGTGCCACTGCTCGCGCGGGTGAGCGTGCCAGTGATCCGCGTAGTCTCACCGAAGTCCACGTCGGCCTGACAGTTCTGTAGATACCAGCCAGCAACGTTGGCAGCATCCACCTCGATACTGCCCAAAGCCTGGCGGTCGAAGAAGTAGAGTTTGGCGACGCCCGAGGCCAGCGCCACATCGCCCACGGTGAACCGCCCGGCATCGACTTTGACTGTGGCGAGGTAGGCATCGGGATCCCTAAAACTGTGCCAGCCCTGTAAGGTGACCATGGGCGGTTCGACAAATTGCAATCCCCATATCGCCGGCGCCTGACGCCAAGGCCTGGAGATCGTACCGAGCAGCACCTCCACCGGCAGGTCGCTGACTGCTTTGTACACCAGGCGCTTCCGGTCAAGCGCCAGATCATAGATCATTGTGGCGTTGGCACCGTAACTGCCCTGTTCAACACGCAGGCCGTCGATGACGACACAATGATTGTAGGAATCAAGATAGAAATCTGCGGACGCGCGCGACATCGGCAGACCCTTATAGCGGAAGTCCCTGAAAGTCACCTCACCCTGGACCCACAACACGATGTTACCGTCGTCGTCATAATACCGATGCAGATCGTACTCGAACTGCCGCGTCGTCGCCGGGTTCCAGGTGTAATCCTTCCACGTTTTGAGAAACCCCTTGCGCGCGTCCGGATTGGGGTATAAGGCCGCCAGCTCGCGGGGATCACCGTCATACGCGATGTGGGCGATCAGCTCGTTGCGGTCGAGAAGAACCTGTCCGTGTACTTTGACGTTCGCATGCTCACCCAACCGCAGATCCAGTTGCCTGACGTTTGCGATACCGTCTGCCACCGAGGCGGAAAGCTCGACATCGGCAATGGCCGCATCGAAAAGTCGGGCCCGGGCGACCGACAACGTCAAATCGTAGACCCACGCTTCCGATTGACGTAGCGGCGATTTCTGCAGAATCACCTCGCCGCGCGGGCGGATATCGCCGAAATCGATGTCATCGAGGACATCACCCAGTTTCGGTTGCAGTGCCCGGGCGATGGCGTGCGGAAAAGCGTTGTAGGCCAGGCGCCCGGAAATTTCGTCACTACGCAAGTCGAGTTCAAGCGCGCCACTGACGACATCGCCGCGGGAATCCGCCGACGCAGTATTGCCGCTGTCGATGGTCATGCGGAACTTGCGGATCTCCAGGATATCGGCGGTGAGCTGCACGTCGGCCAACAGGCTGTCAACATTAAGATGCCGATAGGTGAAATCCGACACGTTCAGCGTTGCTTGCAAATCGCTGCGGCTGACATCGTCCACGTCGATGTCGAAGGTGATTGAAAGTTCGGCATTCGCGGTCGGCCGGCTGGCGTTGCAGAATTCCACGAACTCGACGACGGCACGCCTCTGCCCCGCCGTCATGCCCTCCAGCAGTGGCTCCAGCGAAACCAACGGACTTTCTTTCGGCGGTGTCTCCGGGGGAATCAGCCGGCCCTGCACCATGACCTGGACAGCGCCGATACCGCAGACCGCGGACCGCATGTGCACGGCGTCGGCACCAATAAGCAGTTCGACACCAAGCTGCGTGATCGCGAGCGTGCCGGTTGCTGTCGGGTCGACCAGCGCAAGGGCCAGCACGCTGTTACCGCCACGGATGTCAATCCGCGTTGGTTTTAACTCACGCCGCAGCAACGCTATGACGTCGAGCTCGACAATCATCATCTCGGCGGTCACCAGTGTGCGGTCGGCGACCCGCGCGTCGCGTACAATGATCCCGTCGAGCCGAATGCCGCGTACGATGCCGGCGCGCATCCGTTCGATTTCCACATGAAACCCCTTGGCGACGAGCCCCCGCTCGAAACGGTCAACGAACGCCCGGGGTAGCCCGCGCCATTCGCACCAGACATCGATCATGATGACGATGGCGAGGGATACCATGATGAACCAGAAGCAGAAACAGCCGAACTTACGCTTGCGGCTGCGGCCGATGGGCGGTTCGTCTCCGGCACCTTGAATGAGATTGTTACTCACGTATTTACAAAGGGTTAAGGGATCCTAAGCCATTGCTTCAGGAATCACGGTCGTCGTTACCCGGGCAATTCCAGTCAAGACCCGACAAATAAATGTAATCATTTCTATTCAAGAAAGTTACATTTAATCGAGGATAAAGTTCGCCGATCTTGCACCAGCGCATTTCAATCGGCGGATGAACGGTTAGATTATACCGGTTTAGCTTAATTCCAATTGTATGTCTGCCCGCCTGTTCGCCAATTCCGGCGCTCGGCTGTCGCAGCACCCCACACGGAGGACATCAAAGCGGAGAACAGGAAACCGATAAATCTTTTTTTTCTGGGGTCTGGGGCAATTGCCTTGCCCACCCTTGCGGCTTTGCACAACGCACCCGATATTGACGTGATCGGCTGTACCACACAGCCGGATCGCCCGGTCGGTCGTAAACGACAGTTGGCACCGACACCCGTCGGAGCGTGGTGTGCCGAGCATGGATTGGATATCTTGAAACCCGATTCTGTGAACAAGCCCGAGTTTTTGAATGGTTTGAGCGGGCTCTCGATCGATTTTATTTTGGTTTTCTCGTTCGGTCAGATTCTGAAAAGTGATCTGCTTAATCTGCCGAGGCGTGAATGTTTGAATATTCATGCCTCGCTGTTACCCAGGTATCGTGGCGCATCGCCCATTCAAGGGGCGATCCTCGGAAACGAGGAAAAGACCGGTATATCGTTCATGCGTGTCGTGGCGGCTCTTGATGCCGGCCCAGTGTTCGACCGTCGTGAACTGAAACTGACCGGAACGGAAACGGCCGCCAGTCTGGAGGAACAGTTAGCGCAACTTGCAGCCGGCTCCGTGTGCAACGTGATATACCGCATCGACGACGGCTTGCTCAGCGCTGTTCCCCAACCCGATGCCGAAGCCACGTACGCTGGTAAAATCAGCAAAGGCGACGGGCAGATCGACTGGCAACGACCGGCCGAGGAAATCGACAGGCTTATCCGTGCCTTCAATCCATGGCCCGGCGCTTGGTTCATTCTTGACGCCGGCCGCAAAGCACGACGTATCACAGTCACGCAGGGCAAAGTCACGCCCGGCAACACTGCCACCCCCGGAACTGTCGTTCAGGCAGACAAACATGTCTGGCGCGTACAATGTGGTCGCGACCAGTATCAAATTCTCAAGCTTATCCCAGCAGGGAAGCCGGAAATGCCCGGCCCCGAATTCTTGCGTGGGTGCCAGCTTCAACCCGGTCTGGACCGCTTATGAGCCGAGATATTCAGTGGGCAACTACCTTATCCCGCTTTCGGCGCAAAGACTGGAGAGCCATTGTGAAACATGAAACAGATCATAATCAACTGCGAACAGCTGCAGACACGTGTCGCTGTGTCTGCGGAGGGACGCCTCGACGAATATCAGGTCGAGCACAGGGGTGAAGAGCGGGTCGTCGGCTCCATCTACAAGGGCCGGATTCGCAACCTCGAAGCCTCGCTCCAAGCTGCATTCGTTGATATCGGCTTGGAGAAAAACGCTTTTCTTCACTACTGGGACATGATCCCGGCGACCACGGAAATGCTCGAGATGGAAGGCGCTGACGACAACAGCAGCGCCGACAACGACACGGACGACGAAAGCAACGAAGATGCTGCTGATGACGCCCACGGAGACGATCAGACCCCCGGCAACAGCCCGAATCGCAACAACCGGTCCCAGTCCGGCAATCGCAACCGCAGGCGCGACGACAGCGACCAAAGCGGTAACCGCCAGGATAACGATCAGAACCGTGAGCGCTCCGACAGCGGTCGCGGCAACCGCGACGGCCGACGGCCGCGATCCGAGGGTGACCGCCACTCCGGCGGCGAACGCTCACGAAACCGCTCACGCAATGATCGGCAACGCAGCGGCCGGGACGACAGACGCAACAGTGAGCAGCAAGACAATCGTGCGTCGCGCCCACGCACGGGTCGCGGCAGCAGCGAGCAGCCGGCCAAATCCGCCGGCCTGCTCGGACGCATCAAGGCCCTTTTTTCCGGCAGTCCGGACACCTCGACACCACTGGAAAAAAAGCAGGGCAGATCGCAGCAGCAGACCGCCGAAGAAGGCGGGCAGTCACGCAACCGGCGACGGCGGCGTGGCCGCCGCGGCGGCGGTGAGCGGCAGAGCGGCGGCGGTGAGCGGCAGAGCGGCGCAGCCGAGAGCCGCCAGACAGCACGTCCGGACCGGCGCCCCAGGCAACAACGGCGACGTTCTGGCGATCGCGAAGGCGATCGCGCTGCGCGTGACGCCGAAATTGCCGAAATTCCGAACAAGGTCAAGGTCGGTTCGGAGGTCATCGTTCAGGTCACCAAGAGCATGATCGGCACCAAAGGCCCGCGCGTCACCTCCAACCTCAGCCTTGCCGGCCGCTACGTCGTCATCCTGCCGAATTCTTCCCATCGCGGTGTCTCGCGGAAGATTGAGGATCGCAAGGAACGTTCGCGCCTGCGCTCTGTTCTGGTGGGCATGGACCTGCCGAAGAACGTCGGTATTATCTGCCGTACGGCCGCCGCCGGGCTCGACGAAGATGCCCTGCGTGTGGATATCCAGATCATCCTGGAGAAATGGCAGGCCGCAAATAAGCTACGTGAACGCAGCGCCCCTATCTGCATCTACCAGGAACCCGGCTTGCTCGAACGCGCCATTCGCGACCTGCTCAGCAGCGATGTCGATGAGATTGTTGTCGACGACCAGAACGCGTACGACCAGATCGTCTCGTTCCTCGACCGCCTGCAACACAAGGACCGGACGCCGGTCAAGCTGTACGATCGACCAACCCCGATCTTCGAGCACTACAAGCTGACGGCGCAAATCGGCGGCATCTTTCAGCGCAAAGTGCCACTGCCCAGCGGCGCCGAGCTCTGCATCGATGAAACAGAGGCGCTCATCGCCATCGATATCAACTCCGGCCGGAGCAACAAGGGCAAGGACCATCCGGAAACCATCCTCAACACCAATCTTGAGGCGGCCCGTGAAGTCGCCCGGCAACTGCGGCTGCGCAATATTGGCGGCCTGGTCGTCGTCGACTTTATCGACATGCGGTCACGCGAAGACCGCAACGCCGTTTACAAAGTCATGAATGATTGTGTCGAATTCGACCGCGCCCGCACCCGGCTGTTGCCGATCTCGCGGCTCGGTCTGCTCGAAATGACCCGGCAGCGCGAATATGCCAGCCTGCAGGACTCGACGTTCGAGGCCTGTCACTACTGCTCCGGCAAGGGCCTGGTGAAGTCTTCGCACACGATCAGTGCCGAGCTCCAGCGCCGCCTGCGTGAGCTGCTGCAGCGCGACAAGGGCACGCCGCACATTCGCGTCACCGTGAGCCCGATCGTCCTCGACCGCCTGCGGAATCACGATTCGCGCATTCTGCATGAGATGGAGAAGCAATTCGGCGGTAACCTCACGTTCCGCGCCGATCCCAGCATGCATCAGGAAGAATTCCAACTGACCAATGTCGATACCGGCAAACGCGTCTGAACAACAAACACCCAAGCAACTCAAGAGCAACATGAAATACGACATCAATGGTGCCCTGCTTGAATCTGCTATCGATGGACTCCCCGAACCCATCCGAGGGAAAGTCCGCGACATTTACGTGTTCGATGATTGCCTGATGCTGGTGGCGTCCGATCGCCTCAGCGCATTTGATGTCGTCATGCCCAACGGCATTCCCGATAAGGGCAAAGTGCTGACTTTTTTGTCGAAATTCTGGTTCGAAAAATTCGACTGGATTGCCAACCATCTGATCAGCATGGACATCGCCGATTACCCGGAGGTGACACATCCGTACGCTCAGGACCTCGAGGGCCGCTCGATGCTGGTCCGGAAACTCGAACCATTGCCTGTCGAAGCCGTCGCCCGCGGCTACCTGATCGGCAGCGGCTGGAAAGACTACCAGCGCACCGGCAGCGTCTGCGGCATCAGCCTCCGCGACGGTCACAGCCTGGCCGGCAAGCTCGACGATCCGCTGTACACACCGGCCTACAAAGCCCCGAAAGGTGAGCATGATGAGAACATCACCTACGCCCGCACCATCGAACTGATCGGCGCCGAAGCCGCCGCCACCGTGCGCGAGTTGACCCTCAAGCTTTACAGTGAGGCCGCCGCTTTTGCTCACACCAAAGGCATCATCATCGCCGATACCAAGTTTGAATTCGGCCGCGCCGGAGATGAAATTGTCCTGATCGACGAAGCGCTGACACCGGATTCCAGCCGCTTCTGGCCGATCGAAGCGTACGAGGTGGGCACGAGCCCGCCGAGCTTCGACAAACAGTTCGTACGTGACTGGCTCGAGACTCAGGACTGGGGTAAAACCCCGCCGGCACCGAACCTGCCGGACGAAGTCGTCGAAAAAACCCGTGAAAAATATCTCGCGGCCTACGAAGCCCTGACCGGCTCACCGCTGCCGGTAAGCCCCGTGTTTTTCGAAACACGGTAACTTGCCGCCGTGCAGATGCGTAAAATCGAACATTTACCAAAGGACCGGAGTCTCAGAGCCATGCAAACACCTGCAACCCGCCTTCCTGCCGCTCTGTCGCTGCTGCTCGGTTGCCTCGTTGCTGTCACCACCTTTGGCGGGTCGGACGACTGGAAGCCCGAAGCCTCCTGGGGTCCCTACCGCGAACGCGGTACCGGCAAGCTTATCAAGAAAGCCGAACTCGCCGAGAAGAAAG
>DPYP01000577.1:0-3791 GCA_003545375.1 Lentisphaeria bacterium | reverse complement strand
TACGATATCCCGGGCGCTGTGGAAATATAGTGTGGCCACGCCGAAAACTTCTCGGCAATCGTCTGGTCGAAGATGATCCAGGCGACCTTGTCCTGTTGCGTAGGAATGCCGTAAGCCGGCTCGTCGAGCTCGTTGATGAAACGCTCACCCGACTTGTTTATCAGGATGGCGCCGGCCTCGAACAACATCGGCTCCGGATGCTGCCAGGTCACCAGCAGTGATTTGACGATGTGCTGGAAGACGAACGACGGCATCAAGCCGGTCGCCAACGACATCAGCTTCGCAGCCAACGGCGTCGTCGGCAGCATCTGCGCAAACGGCGGTCGCGGCGGCGGCACAAAGCGAATCTGCGGACCGAGCATGACATCCATGTTGTGCAGCGCCGCACCGGCAGCAATGCCGAGGAGCTGACCTTCGCCCGTCGCCATCGGGTTGATGCCCTCGATTTCAGCCGCCGCTTCTGAGATGTACTGCCGTTTCAGTTCGACGTTCGAGGAAAAATCCCCGGTAGCCAGCACGACACCGCGTTCTGCTTTGACGCTCACGTATTTGCCATCAGCAGTACGAACGCGGACACCCAAAACACGACCGTCCTGCAGATATAGCGCCTCGACCAATGAATCAATGCGGATGTCGACACCGAACCGCATCGCGTGCCGGTGCATGACGGCGACGTACGCCTTGGCGTTCGGCACGATGTTGTGCATGCGCGGCACCCGGTTCGGCGGCTCGGAGATGGGCCCGTGATATTGCACACCGAGGCGGCGCAGCCACTCGATGGTGGCGCCGGAGTTGCGGGTAAAAAACAGCCGGAGTTCGTTGTTCGATCGCGACTCGAGCCCGGGATGGAACTTGCCGATATCCTCGTTGTGGGCTTCGGGACTGTCCTCGATACCCTCGGCCTTCTGCATCGACGTGCAGCACGCCGTCATCGACCCGACCGCAATGCCCGTTGTGCCGCCGAGGTGCGGGTTCTTTTCGAATAGAACCACACGCGCACCAAGCTCGCCACCACGCACAGCCGCCGCCAGACCGGTGCCGCCGCCACCGACAATGACCAGGTCCGCGCTCTCGTCAAAATGATCCGGCGGCGCCAGTCGCCGCGACGTGTCATTCATTTACTGTATCCCCGGGGAGGTGTGAACGCGTACATATGCCCATCGGCGCTCGCTATATAGAGTACGTTGCCGCTGATGCCAGGTGAAGAAGTAATGGGAACACCCAGCGAACAGGACCAGATCAATGTGCCATCGGCGATATCAATGCCACGCAGGGTACCGTCGTTGGCGCCAATATAGAGCACACCACCGGAAATGACCGGCGATGCACAAACCCCCGGTTCGTCACGCATGGCATGGCCGACTGTATATATTGCCATGTCCGTCGCGATTCGCCACAAAACCTCACCGGTATCTTCCGCGAGTGCGACCACATCGCCATTTCCCAACCCTATGTAGAACACGCCGTCCTTGTACGCTGCGGAGCCGGTTACAATCCTGTGGGAGTATTTCTCGCTGCTCGGCGTCGTGTTCTTCCAGGCACATTCTCCGGTGGCCCGGTCGATCGTCCCGTAGGTGCCGTCCATCGACCCGTACAGCAGATAATTCCGACCGACCACCGGGGTGGTGGTGATTCGAAAGGCGCCCTCCCACAAGGTGCGTTCCCAGATTGTTGCGCCTGTTTCAGCGTCCAGCGCATGAATCCCGACGCCACTGCCGGCGTAGAGCACAGCATCGGCAAGCGACGGACATTGCTGCTGCCAGAACACGTTGTATCCGGGCAAATCATCAACACGCCAGAGTTCCCTGCCGCTGGCCGGATCGAGGCAGGCGAACACGGGACCGCCGCCGTTGACATAGAGCTTGCCGCCGGAGACCAGGGGCGAGGAAAGGACGCGGGTCGAAATCGGCGAGCCGAACGACCGGGTCCAGAGCTTTTCGCCGGTCTCGAGCTCGACCGCCACGCACTCGCCGAGCTCGGTCAAACCGACGACGGTGTTTTCAAAAATCGCTGGCGTATGCTTGATCGAAAATGTCGTCTTGGCATGCCATTTAATTTCTCCGGACACGCTGTCCAGCGCCACCAGCCCCTGCTGCCTGCCGTTGTCGTCGTCCGCTATTGCGATGCACACGGAATCGTGATGCACGACAGGGCTCGACAGGCAGACGTCGCCGCCGAGAAAACGGCACCAGGCGATGACCAGCGGCGGCTCGAGTACACTGGACGCAACGCCGCATCGATCCGGGTGCCCCAGGAACTGCGGCCAACTTTCTGTCGGTGCCGGATCGTCGGCTTCGTCGCCGGCCATCAGGTCGACGGATACTTCCCAGGAATCGCCGTTGTCCGCGCAGGCGGA
Source organism: Lentisphaeria bacterium (assembly GCA_003545375.1). Taxonomy (GTDB): domain Bacteria; phylum Verrucomicrobiota; class Lentisphaeria; order JABSQK01; family CAJWLW01; genus CAJWLW01. The sequence goes on along the minus strand of DPYP01000577.1, from coordinate 1,435 downwards.
AATTCGGCCGAGCGTTTCTTCCGTTGAAGGACGGGCCGCGGTCCAACCCCATTTCCCACGTGGTTGCAGTGAAACCGTGTCGCCGTTCGCCAATGTGCAGGTAACGGATTCGACCCGGGCGGATGTGTCGTAAGCACGAACCTCGAGGCTGTCCGCTGAGGGGACGACGGCGAGATGCCGCTGCACACCGCCAGTGACCGTGCGCGTGGCAACGACACTGTCGTGCAGATGCAGAACACGAAATCCCCGCGGCGATCCAGCCTGTCCCGCCATGATGAAAGACGACGTGCAGATGTAGGGCACACCACGATATTCGTATCGGTAATTGAGATGCTCATCACCGGCGATGATCGCGATGACATTGGCCTCCACCAGAGTATCGAGGAATGCCGTATCATCGCTGCTTCTGAAGGTGTGGATCGAGACGATTTTGGGTTGTTCCGGGTCAAGCTGTGCCAGGTAATTCTCCACCCACTTCCGATACTCGCCACGATACACAGGGTGCTCATCGAAGCACTCGTTGATACGGTTCATGTCGATGGAGATGAAATGGTATTTACCCCACTCGAAGCCGTACTGCGGTGGCCCGTAATAATGCTCGGCGAGACCGAAATAGTGCACGGGCAGTTGAGACGTCTCGGCCTGGCCGCACTTCTCATGATTGCCGATCGTGTAGACGAACGGCATGTCGAGCGTCGAAAAAACCCGGGCGGCAGCGGCGTACTGTTCCTCCGCAAATCCACGTGTCGGCAGGTCGCCGGTACAAATGGCAAACTCGGGCCGCGGCTGCAGCGCGTTGATCTCGGCACAAGCTGCGATTGCAGCCTGTTCGGATTCTTCCGGCTGCTCGAAACCACCCCAGGTGTTGTGCAGGTGGACATCGCCGATATGTGCAATAGTAAAGTCATCCTGTTTCTGTTCGGGAAACGTCTCGAGGCAGAAGTCGAATCGGATAGAGCCGCCCGTTGCCGTCGGCGGCACGTGTCGATAAAAGCCTGCGGGTGCCCGATAACCGGCCGGCACGGTGACAAAGACGAAGTCGCCCGGCCGGGCCGGCAACAGGAACCCGCCAGCGCTGTCCGTGCGCACGACCTCGCGACCGTTCGATACCAGGACGTCCCCGGTCGGGATGCCAGTGCTTGTGTGTACGGTTCCAGTTACGTCGATTTGCATAGGCCTGATCGATGATCTAATTACGCAGGGTCAAAAGGCACAATTCACAGATTAATTAGGACAGCCCAAAAGGAAAATGCAAAATTTTGATGCAATTCGAGGCGGATTGATCGGTCTCCTGTCAGGCGGAAGGAGATGATCCATTTAATCGGCCTGAGCTGCTGGCGCTGTTCGCACGGACAGCTGCCATGGGAGGCGCTGTCGGTATCCGGGCGTCCGGCTGCGAGAATATTGCGGCAATCCGTGCAGCAGTCGATCTTCC